>CAYXVS010000001.1:0-45358 GCA_964468735.1 uncultured Anaerolineales bacterium
AGCTTTTTTAAAATTCTGCGAGCAGCCACTCACGGAATTCTGTGAGCAGCCACTCGCTGAACTAAACGGATACAGATCCTCTGCAAGATGATATCGCTATGTCAGTAGTGTAGTAAGAGCTTGCAAGGACCCCGTAGTTTCCCGGACGGTGGGTAGACGAAACAGAAAGCCGGGGCAGGGAGTCACATCCCGCCCCGACTTGGTTATCTTTATCTATCCAAAAACGACGCTGCCGCTACAGTCCCCCGCGCTCCACGGCGGTCTCTTGAATCTGCGCCAGCAGGGAGTCCGCGCGGGTTTGGATGCGTGAGAGTTCGTCCCGCCAGGCGGTCCGCTTCTCGCCGTCTTTGATCGTCTTCGCGTTGATGCGGACATTGAGCGACGCGCCTTGAATGGCCGCCATCGCCATCCAACCCGCCGTGGCCGCGTCGGTGACGGCGTTCTCGTTGCCTTTGCGCGCGACGATGAGCGCCTGTTCCATCGCGGCCAGCGCCTCACGGGCGGTGGCCAGCGGCACCTCCGCCGCCTTGATCGTCGCCTGTTGAATTTTCTCCTGGCGGGCGGCCTTCTCCTCCGCTGTCGATTTCGGCAACCGGAAGGCGGCCATCAGCGCCTCGAAGGCGGCGCTATCCTCGCGCATGCGCTTGGTGAGCGACCGGCGCAGCTTCTCCGAGGCGACAATCGCCTCGCTGACCTCCTCGTGCACATCGGCGTAGCGGCGCTTGCCGATGGTGACGTGGCCGACCATCGTCGTGAGGGCAGACGCCAGCGCGCCGGCCAACGCCGCCACCGATCCGCCGCCCGGCGTCGGGCTGTTGGCCGCCACCGCATCTAAAAAGCCCATCGGCGCGCCTTCGTTCATCGCGGCCAGCTTGTTCTCCAGGATCTGATCGGTGTCGAAGAGGTCTAATTGCAAGTACCACTGCGCCGATTCGATGAGCGCGCGCTGGGGCGTCAGGCCGACCAACTCCGTGTGGGTGATGGTCGCGCCGTAGCGCGCCGCCTCCCGCCGGATAGTCTCCACCACGCGATAGATGGGCGTGCGCGGAAAGTTGGTCAGGTTCATCGAGACCTGCGCCTGGCCCGCGACCATGATGCCCATGCTCTTGACGTAGCGATAGCCGCCGCTGGAATTTCGGATGGCCTTAGCGATCTTCCGCGCGATGCTCACGTCATCGGTGTTGAGATAAGCGTTGAAGGCGATCAGGAAAGGTCGCACGCCGATGACCGTGGCGCCGGCCTTGCCCAGTTCGGCGGGGCCGTAATCGGGCTCGCGATCCGGGTTCTCGCCGATCTCTTTCTTCAACTGCTCGTATTCGCCCCGGCGGATGTCCTCCAGATTCTCTCGGTCCGGGCGCGTCGCTGCGCGCTCGTAGAGATAGACGGGGATGCCCAGCTCTTCGCCGACGCGCCGCCCCAGATCCTTGGCCATGGCGATTAACTCGTTCATCAGCACGCCGCTGATGGGCACAAAGGGCGCCACATCCGTCGCGCCGAGGCGGGGATGTTCGCCCTCGTGCTCGTCCATATCGATCAACTCCGCCGCCTTTTTGATCCCCTTGAAGGCCGCTTCCTGCACGGCGGCGGGCGGCCCCACCAACGTGACGACGCTGCGATTGTGATCCACATCCGATTCTACATCCAATACCTGCACCTCGGAGATGGCGCGCATCTCCGCGACAATCGCTGCGATGGTCTCAGCATCGCGGCCCTCGCTAAAATTCGGTACGCATTCAACTAAGGTCTTCAAAATGTCCTCCTTTACTGGTTACTGGTTGCTGGTTGTTCAAGATTCTTCGTGGGGGTTGATCACTTCGACATCGATGACCTGTCCTTCCGCATCACGGGCCAACTTGCGCTGCACTTCCGCGACGATCTCAGGTGGACTGAGGTTGATGAACAATTGCAGCCCCAATAAAAAGATGGCCAGATCATCCAATTGCCCCACCCCCAACAAGACATCGGGGATTAAATCTAAGGGCGAAAGCACATAGGCTACCACGAGCGCGGGCACGGTCTTCGTCCACATCGGCACACGCTCATCTAACAACAGATACCACGCGAGACGCAATCGATATAAGATCGCCTCCCACCATCCCAAATTCTTAACATAACTTTTGTTCATAGATGTGACTCCTCCGATAAAATAGGTTGAAAGTTAAAAGTTTCGGTGCTATGTCTATGCCTGCGCCAGGGGCAGTTCCACAGTGAAGGTCGTTCCCTCTCCCTCTTGACTCTCCACAGTGATTTGCCCCCCGTGCAGAGCGACGAGTTGCCGGACGATGACCAATCCCAAGCCCGTGCCGGAGATTTGCTCCTCTTTGGGGAGATCGCCCCGGAAAAAGCGGTCAAAGATGTGCGGGAGTTCATCTTCCGGGATGCCAATGCCTGTATCGGCGACGGTAATGACGGCCCAGGTACGCCCATCATCCTTGCGCAGCCCGGTAGAGAGGGCGATGCGCCCGCCTTCCGGCGTATAACGCAGCGCATTGCTCAGCAGATTATCCAGGATCACCTCCAATTGACTCGGATCAACCAAGGCGATAACATTCTCCGGCGCCGGATGAACCTCCAAGAGCAATTTTTTATCCTCCGCCTGGGATTTGAAGCGCTCCTCAACGTAAGAGAGCGCGTGATTGAGGGAGGTCGGCTCAGGGTGCATCTCCACCCGCCCGGCATCGATGCGCGAGATCTGAAGGATCCGCTCGATCAACTGGGCCTGCCAATCGGCCTGTTGCATCAAGCGGTCTATGTATTCCTCACGTCGTTCCGGCCGACCACGCTGCATCAGATCAGCATAGGCTTTGATCGCGCTGATAGGCGTCCGCAACTCGTGGGAGAGATTTTCGATGAAATCGGTCTTCATCCGCTCCAGCGCCTTGAGATGGCTGACATCGTGAATGGCCACGACGGCCCGCGCGGCGTCCAGCGGCGCAGTTCCTTGAGCTTCGCGGGCCGGGGCGGCGACCGGCGCGCCGTTCAACTCCAGATCCAGCCCCGTCAACTCCAGCAGGGTCACGGTGGATTCGTTCTTGGGGTTCAAACTATCCCGCACGACATCTCGAATTGTCTCGCATAACTGTTCCGCCTCTTGGGGCGCCAACGTCTGCGAGAGCCACGCCTGTGCCACGGGATTGGCTTGGAGGATGTTGCCCGCCGCATCCGTGACGACGATGCCATCGGTGGTGCTGCGCAAAATCGCCCGCAGGCGCGCGTATTGCTCCTGTAACTCGACGGTGCGTTCTTGGACGCGCCGCTCTAATTCCTGATGCACCTGCGCGTTCTCGATGGCAATCGAGGCCCAGGCGGCCAACGGCTCCAGAACTTTCAAATCCTCCGTCGAGAAGCGATTGACCCTCGTATCTAACGTCTGCAACACGCCGATGACCCGATCCTCCAAGCGCAGGGGGACGCTGAGGATGGAGCGCGTGTGGATGCCGGTCTGGTCATCCACGGCCTTGAAGTGGCGCTGATCCTGTTGCGTGTCCCCGACGATCAAATAGCGATTATGTTGCGCGACCCACCCGGCAATCCCCTCACCTGGGGCGAGCCGCCAACCGCGCACCACATCGCGCTTGGAGCCGCTGGCCATCCGACAGACCAATACGCCGGTATCGAATTCGATCAACCAGATCGAGCTGGCGACGATGCCCAGGAGATGACGCATCTCCTCCAGCACCATCGCTAACACCTCATCCAAATCTCGCGACGCGCTGAGCGTCTGACCGATCTCGTTGAGCACGGCCAACTCCCGATTGCGCTGCGCTAAGGCCGCCTCCGCCTCTTTGCGGTCCGTGATGTCGCGTAGCGTGCCGGTCAGGCTGATGAGGCGGCCCTCGGCGTCACGGCGCGGCCGGGGCGTGTCCTCGATCCAGCGCAAGCGCCCTTGATTATCGCGAATTTGGAAAGTGTAGGCCGACATTTCCTCTACCCGCACGTTTTTCCATGCAGCGATGATCTCCGACCGCTCCTCTCCCGTCAACACCTCTTCCAACACCTCCAAAGCATCCCGCGAGATCATATCGGCCGGATCGGCGCCATAGCGGGAGATCTGCGGCGAGATGTAGGTCAAATTACCCGCGCTATCGACGGTGTAGATGATGTCGTTGATGTTCTCCACCAACATCTGATACATCTCCTTGCTCTCCTGCAAGGCCTCTTCGGCTTCTTTGCGATCGGTGATGTCCCGCACGTAGACCACCACGCGCGGCGCCCCATCCAGATCGATCAGCTTGGTTCGCACCTCGGTGGGGAAGATGGACCCATCTCGACGCCGGCCCAAGGCCTCCATCCAGACGCCGCCGGAGGCCAGCGAGGTTTCGATCACCTCCGGCAAGGTCGTCATAATCTCCTCCGGCACCAGATCCGCCACGCTCAGGCCGATCAGTTCAGCTTTGGGGATGCCGTACAGCTCGCTGGCCTGCATGTTACACTCAAGCACCTCGCCTTTGATGGTCTCCACAAAAATCGCATCGGCGGAAACCTCGAAGAGCGCCCGATAGCGCGCTTCTTTCTCGCGCAATGTCGCTTCTGCCCGCTGCCGCGCAATGGTCAGCGCATGAATAACCTCGGTGAGGATCACCGTACAAATCGTCAACACGATGATGCTGCTCAAAGAGGCATTAAAGTCGCCTGAGACCTGCCGGGTCACCCAGATAGAGGTCAGAGCCAAGAGTACAAGCATCGTCAGGTAGAGCCAGCGCTTGAAAAAAAAGGCCATCACCACACAAGGCACGATCAAGAATAACAGGAGATTATCCCGCAGCCTAAAGGCGAGGATGGCCCAACTGCTGAAGAGCAACGTGAGAAGATAAAGAAATAAGAAAATCGCCTGGGAGGAGGTTAAAACCGGGATGAGGTCGCGAACCTGCCAATGTCGAGCTTTCTTTTCCATAGTTCAGTCCTTACTGCGGACGCTTTAGCGCCTGGGCGATGACCGTAGCTAACTTCTCCAGATCGGGCGGCTTGGTCATCCACATGTGGAGATTATCAACTTCCAACCCATTGAGATCCTTTTCGAGAGGATGGCCCGTCAACAAGATGACGGGGATCTCAATGTTCTGGGCCTGCATCGTGCGCAACAACGCCAATCCGCCCATCTCCGGCATCACGACATCGCTCAACACCAGATCGATCTCCGCCCCGCGCTGCGCTAAGATCTCAACGGCCTCCTTGCCATGATGGGCCACAAGCACCTCATAAAGCAGCATCTTCAAGCTCTCCTGCAAGGCGGCGCGCGCCATCGCGTTGTCCTCCACCACAAGGATCGTCTCGCCCGCGCCCATCGCCAAAGCCGGCAGGGAGAACGTCTCCGCCGCCGCTTTCACCTCGGGCAGCGCGGGCAAATAGAGGATGAAGGTTGTGCCTGCGCCAACCTGCGTCTCCACATCGATGTAGCCCTCGTGCTGCTCGATGATGCTCTGCACCTGCGCCAATCCTAATCCGCTGCCCAAGGGCGCTTTGGTGGTGTAGAACGGCTCAAAGATGCGCGGGAGCACGTCGGGCGGGATGCCCTTGCCCGTATCCGCGATGGCGATGCGCACCCACGAACCGACATCCATCACGGGCAAGGGCGCCAGATCCTCCCGCGACACATGGAGGCGCGAAAGGGTAAATGTGAGAACGCCTCCATGGGACATCGCATCCCGGGCATTGATAGCCAGATTCATTATCATCTGCTGGATGCGCGTCGGGTCCGCCTGGATGGTGTAGTCTCCCTTGCCATAATCCAATTCAATGGTGATGTGTTCCGGCAACGTCCGCTCCAGCAGCTTCACCTGCTCCTTGAAGAAGGGTAACAGATCCAAGGGCATCCGCTCCAGCGTTGACCGCCGACTGAAATCCAAAATCTGCTGGATTAGTTGGGTGGCATGCCGCGCTTGTTGATTGATCGTCGTCATGCGCTCCTGATCCGCATGAGAAAGTCGGTCGGAGCGGGCGGCCATCTGGGCGTAGAGCACGATGGTGGCCATGATGTTGTTGAAGTCGTGGGCGATGCCGGCGGTCAACTGGCCGACCGCGGCCAAGCGTTCCTGCTGACGCCCACGCCGTTGAACCCCACGGGCTTGGGTGACATCCTGGATGACCATCACCCAATTTTCCGCTCCGCTCTCTTTCTCGATGGGTCGCGCGATCACCTCGAAGATGCGCCCCTCGTATTCGATCTCGTGCCAGAGACCGTGGGTGGGCGGCGAGGTCAACAAATCTTGGATGGGATGCTCACCCAGATGCGTGAGCGCCTCGCCTACTTTCTTCTCCGCCAAGAAGGCCAGGTGTTTCTCGGCGGTCGGGTTCGCCAGTTCGATTTTTAAATCATCTCGCAGCAGGAGCATACCTTCGGGCACCGTCTCCATAAGTTGACGGGTGCGCCGCGCCTGGGCCTGTACCTCTTCCAGTAAGCGCTGCCGCTCCTTCTCCGCCCGCTTGCGCTCGGTGATATCGCGCACGATGCTCAGCACCAGCGCTTCTCCGCGATGATCTATGCGGGAGAGGCTCACCTCCACCGGCACGAGCGTGCCATCCTGCCGCACGTCCCACGCCTCGAATGGACGGACACCGTACATGGCTAATTCCCGCTGAATGATACTCCCCTGATCGGCGGCTCGCGCTATCGCGCCCTTCACGACTTTGATGTCGTCCACGGTCATCGCAAGCAACGCCTCTCGCGTGTACCCCAGCAATTCGCACGCCCGTGGATTCACATCCACAATCCGACTATCCGAGACGCGCTCCAAGAAGATGGCGTCATCCGCCTGCTCAAATAACATGCGATAGCGAGCTTCGCTCTCCCGCAACGCGGCTTCGGCCTGTTTGAGATCTGTGATATCGACGGCGACGCCCAACGCCACCCGCTCACCCGTGCTGGGCACGGTGACGGGCAACTTAGTCACTTGCAAAATCGCGACATACCCGTTTTTGTAGGTAAAGGTCTCCTCAGCGATAAATTTTTGCTGGTTGGTCTCGATAACTTCCCGATCCGCCGCGAGAAATATCTCCCACTCCGCTTCCGTGCCGCCGGCCAATTCAGTATAGGGCCGCCCCAGCAACGCTTGCGGCGAAAGGCCATGAGGCTCAGCCGCCGCCTGATTGGCCATCACATATCGGCCTTGAATATCCTTGGCAAAGATCATATACGGCACGCTATCCAGCACGTGGCGCAGCCAAGCCTCGCTATCACGTAACGCCGCCTCCGCGCGCCGCCGCTCGGCCAGCTCCTGCTGGAGCGATTCGTAGAGACGCGCGTTCTGGATCGAGATCGAGGCGACGTTGGCGATGGCTTCTAAGAGATCAAGATCCTCCGCCGTAAAAGCATCAAGTTGGCAACTCTGCACCTGCATCACGCCGATCGTATCGCCGCCGATCTTCAGTGGCGCCAGGATGGCTGAATTGGTGCTCTGCTCCCTGACGGCCGGGGGCGGCGCTCCCTCCTCCACGCCACCCTTGTCCATGACAGTGTACTCCTTACCTCCCCCCTGACGCGACTTTCGCCAATCGGGGATGTAGAGCGGCTCTCCTGTGTGGATGACGCGGCTCTGGTTTCCCTGTCCGGCCTTCGCCAGCGGGATCGGCGGCAGTTCACTCACATCAAATGGCGCTTCGTTGTGCATCATAAATTCGGCATGGATCATATTCTGATCCCGGTCGTAGAACGAGATCAGAAAAGCCGAAACATCCATCAAATCACTGATGTGATCGTAAATAGTTTGATAGATGGCGTCCAGATCCAACGTGTTGCCCATCGCGATAGCCAGTTGATGGACGGCGAGTTGTTGTTCCAAGAGACGCTGGATACGAGCTTCCGCATGCACGCGCTCATTAACATCACGCGAGACGCCCACCAAGCCGACCACCTCGCCGTTCTTGTCCTTGATGGGAACTTTGGTGGAGATCACCCAGCGGAAGGTGCCGTCCGCATATTGGATCTTCTCCAATTTATCGATCAGCGGCTGGCCGGTCTCGACAATCCACCGTTCGTCTTGAAAAGCGTCTTGGGCATGCTCCGAAGTAAAATAATCAAAGTCGGTCTTACCTACAGCATCTTGGGGATTCTTCACCCCTAAAACCCGCGCTTCGGCGCGATTGATTCGGGTGAAGTGCGAGGCCGTGTCCTTGAAGTAAATCAAATCTGGCAGATTCTCCATCAGCGCGTGCAAGAAATCGCGCTCTTGAGCCAATGCGCGCTTCGCCCGCTTACGTCGGGTGATATCGCGCACAACGATCAGCAACATCTCCTCACCGTCGATATTTTGCATCTGCCCTGTGATCTCCACCGGGAAGCGCTCTCCATCCGCGCGGAGGTTGATTGACTGGACAGGATGATCAGGTACCCGCCAGCCCGATTCAACTCCCTCCGGCCAGTGCTCTGGAGGCACAAGATCCTCCACTGACTTGGAGAGCAATTCCTCATACGAATATCCATACATCTCACAGGCCGGGGCATTGACATCCACTATCTCGCCGGTCACGCGCTCGACGAAGATGGCATCCTGCACACCTTCGAAAATAGTATGATAGCGCGCTTCGCTCTCGCGCAGTTGGATCTCGGTCCGTTTCTGTTGGAAGAGATAGTAGGCTATCCCCACACCGCCAATCCAACAGAAGACCATCACCGTCAGACGGACGAAAAGCGCGTGGGATGGGACGTCTAGGATCAACGCATCCCATAGCGTCCGTGGCCTCGGTGCTAGGAAACGCCAATGATAGAGGCTGTCTAGAATCCAAAACCCCAGACCAAACGCCATGGCAACACCTAAAACTCGCAGGATTAGGTAGTTCCAGAAATTAAAACCTCCCCAACCTGATGCTTTTTCATCAGAAAACAGGTCGTTTTTGGGAGATTTATTTTCTTGGAACGGCCTTAAAGCACGTTTTTTCATGCCAACTTGCTCCCTTCCGTCATTCACGACGAAAAATTCAAGTACGCTCTCCGCATAACAGGGGATCATCGGAGCGAAAGCTGCAACACTTAGGTAGTTCCAGAAATTAAAACCTCCCAACTCGCATGTTGTGAGAATCGCCGCGATCCTCGCCAACGGCGGTTTGGGTCATCATATTACGCGCCTCAGCTACGAAGACGGCCGTCGCCCACCGACCAATTCATCCTGAAACAGCTGTAAACCCTCCCAATCGCCCGCCGCCGCCAACGCCGCCTGCTCCGACCACGTCTCTGGGACAGCCATCCGAAAGCGCGGGCCAGCCTCTTTCAAGACCTCCTCCAGGCGGGCGACCTCGGTCTCGGCAAGCTGCTCGAAGGTCAGGATGCCGTGTTCGTTCAGGATTTCGGCGATTTTCGGCCCAATGCCCTCGATCTTGCGGAGTTCATCCGGCTCAACAGGCGTAGGCGACACGCTAAAAGAGGTTCTGCCAGCTTTCGTGGCCGCCAACGAGGCCTTCAGTTCCTCGATCTCGTCCTCAGCAACAGCAAGGGCGGATTGACACGTCTGGACCTTATCGCGCTGCGTCTCGAGTCCAGTCTCGCATTCGGCCAGTTGCTCCACCTGCTGTTCGTAGTGCGCCACCTTCTGCTCCAACGCGCGCACCCGATCCTGTGCCGCCGCCAGCGATCGCCGCAACTCTATCTTGGATTTATCCTCATGCTGATGTCCCCTACGCCCAAAGAGATGATCCACCCCCCATTCCAACCCTCCTCCCACTAACATCCCGGTGAAAAAACTTAGCCAGTGCATCCTTTCCTCCTTTAGACTCAATGAATGAACGAATTAGCAAGTCAGCAAATGGGTAACCGCTTGAGGCGCAAGCGGTCTACTCGTTAGCTTCGACTTCTACAGCGCGACGAATCGCGCGGAGTTCGGCCAATATCTCCTCCAACACCCGCGCCGATGGCGATGGATCGACGGCGCTCGCAGACTCTTCGCTCATCGTGGGTTCCATCCCCCCTCGAAAGCGGCGTAAACGCTCGACCACGCGCTCATAGACCGCCTGCGCATCGACCAAGCCGACCAAGGATTGCTCCGCTCGCCCGGTCGAATCGCTGAGGCCAGCGGTCTGAATCTCCAGCGTGCCCAGGTTGAACTGCCGATCCAAAATATCGCGCTTGATGGTTAAGTTGGTCACCGTGCGATAGGGCACGTGCTTGATCGATTGGGTCCAGATGCCCACATGGACGATTACCTCATCCTCATGAATCTCATAGCGCAGGCTGCGATAGTAGGGGCCGACGAGGGCCATCGCCGGCAGCCACCACAGCAGATTCAGACCGCCCATGACCAAGAAGGCTATGCGGAGCACTTCCCCGCCGGTCTCCGAATCCAAGCTAATCAGCCACCCGATCCCTAAACCGCAGAGAAGGATCACCCCAGCAATGAGGGTGAATTTCCAACGCAGTTTTTGCTGATAATCCGGGCTAGGCCGGAGGGTCCTTACCTCTTCTTCGTTCATCTTACGGGCCTTTCATCTACAAGAACTCTGCCGAAATCGGATCAACGGCGAGATACTGCGTGCCGGTTCAATCCATAACTTCGCGCACGATGGCGCGGATGACAAGGAACATCAGCAGCAGCAAAACAATGGCGCCGACGACCACGGGAATCACGTTGGTGATCGGATAATCGGCGATGATGCGCTGATAGACCGCGTCCGGCTCTGGCGTGTCCGAAAGGCGCCGGGCGCGCAGATAGTGCTCCGTCTCAGACTTCTCAAGCAGCGGATGCAACCACTCGGGGAATTCAGAGATGGCGACGTCCGCATCCACCACCTCGAAATCACCGATCTGATACGCGCGCCCCCCGGCGGCGATGACGCCCTCCTCGGCGGCCTTCAAATTGCGGAACCAATCCACGCGGTCGCCGTAGGGCATCGGGATGACAAAGCCCTCCTCGGTGCGCATCGCAACGACCGGGGTCTGGTACACGCGCCCCGACGCGCGCCCCACGTGCCGGATGATCGCGTAGGGGCTGTACGGGCGTCCGGCGAAGCTCAGCGTGAAGGGGTTGAGGATCTGCTTGTTGAAGTACCGCACCTGCTCTTTGATTTGATCGAATGTCGATAGATCTGCCATCACGCCGCCTCCTTAATCTAGTTGATCTGTCCCTCAGAGTTAGACTTATTGTACAGCAAAGGGAAGAAGTTTCAAAAGAATCCCACAGCACCTTTGCCCCGCAATAGTCCCCTTGAAAAACCATCGGATACAGGTGATGAGCGTTCTCGACCATCTCACCATGCAAAAACCCCCAGCGCAGGTCGCACTGGGGGTCTTGGATATTATACGTCCACTTTTTATTCGGCGGCGGGATTCATCACGCGGCCCAAGAAGAGCACCGAGCCGGTCTGCGTATCGCGGATGAGGTAGACGAAGGGCCGATCCACGGTCAGTTCGACGTCTGTCACCGGCATCGATGCCAAACCGACGACAACGGCGGTCGCGGCGGCGGCCTCGGTGCCTTCCTCATCCACGGCCACGAAGGCCTTGTGGAAGACGTCCGTGATCAGAAGATCGCGCGTGCCGTCCATCCCGGAGAAATCGGCGCGCTCGCGATCCATCGCATCGGGCATGCCCATCGCCTCCAACGTATCGGCCAGGCTAAACGAGGCATCATACTCGAATTTGGGCATCGTCAATGCGACGCCGCGCGTTTCCATATCGGCCAAGATCGATTGCAGTTGCTCGCCGGAGAGGCCCTGCTCAAAAGCCTCGAATTCCCCGGCGTCCGGCACGATGATGACCATGCTGGCCTCGCCGCCGCGATAGGGCAGTTCGATGGCCTGATAGTTCGCGCCCTGCGCGTGGGGGATCATCTGCGGCTTGTTCCACGCCATCATCGGCGCCTCGACCTCGCTGCCGTCCACGAGCGTGAACGCGCCATCGCTGGTATTCTCTTTGGGAAAGGTGTGCATCCACTTGGCATTGAAGTAGATCGCGTTGGCCAAGACGAGGCGGGTCAGATCCGTGATGCCCCCCTTGGGGATCAAATCCTGGATCTTCTCCTCGGTCTGATCGCTGACCCAATCGTTAATCGCCTCGCGCGCGTCCTCCGGCGCGGTCTTGAAGCTGACCAAGCGCAATCCAGCGCCGTAGTGGCGGGCCAACAACTCCAGGAAGGCCTCGCGGAAATCGTACTCCTTCTCCGCCCACAGGGAGTTCGCGATGTGCAGGATGAATTCCTCATCACTCGCCTCTTCTCTCGCCTCATCGCCCGGCTCCAAGGCCAGATTCAGGGCGTTGAACGCCGGATGCAGCTCCTGTTGAGGCAAAGTGAAGTGCAGCGTCTCCGCCATTTGGGTCTCCGTCTCGCCGCGCGCGCCGGCATAGGTCATCGCCAGCGCCGTGGAAATGCTGTACGGCGAGAAGAAGAGATTGCCGTCGGTCCCGCGCAGTTCCTGATAGAGATCGGCGGCGAAGGCGGTGTTGCCCTCGACCAAGGCCGCCCTCTGTTCCTCGGAGACATCGGGCGTGGTCTCGCGCGGCACATCCGCCTGCGCGACCTCGGCCTTCACCGACTGGGAACTGGGCATGCATCCTGTCATCAACACACTCACCGTTAACAAAATCAACCAGATTCTCATCTTTATCCTCCTTTATCGTCATTTAATTAACCCTTGCGAAGGTTGCGAAGAGCCTTTTCAACGAGGTTGTCTTCACCAGGCCCAAAGGCTTCTGGCCCGAAATTGCTCCCGAACCTTCGCAAGGTTCACGCCTACTCTATAGACGCCAAAGAGGATAATTTTGTTCCATTCAGACCATCAAGCGATCACGCGGGCGCACCCGCGCGCTGTTTGCGCCAGCCAACCTCTTCCACATACGAAAGCGATTGGTGGCGGAAGTAGGTGTTGTACAGCTCGGCGTAGTGGCCGCCCTGGGCCATCAAGGCGTCGTGATCGCCCTCCTCGATGATCTGGCCCTCGCGCAGCACGATGATCCGGTCGACGGCGCGAATGGTGGAGAGCCGATGGGCGATGAGGATCGACGTGCTCCGCTGCAAGATCATGTCCGTCGCCTCCTGGATTTGCATCTCGGTGAAGGGATCGATGCTGGCGGTGGCCTCATCCAAGATGAAGATGGCCGGCTCCTGCACCAGCACGCGCAGCAGCGCCACCAACTGCCGTTGCCCCATCGAGAGTTTCCCACCGCGCTCGCCCACCTCCGTCTCGAGGCCGTTGGGCAGCGTTTCCAGCCAGCCGCCCTCGCCAATCTGCCGGGCGATCTGGAGGATTTTCTCATCGGAGATGCCCGGCCGGCCATAGCGGATGTTATCGGCCACCGTGCCCGTGAAGAGGAAGGGCATCTGCGAGACCATGCCCAACTGCTGCCGGTACTCGTGCAAATCAAAGGTGCGGATGTCGCGCCCGTCGATGAGGATGCGCCCACCCTGAAACTCGTAGAAGCGCGCGATCAGCTTGGCGATGCTGCTCTTGCCCGCGCCCGTGTGGCCGACCAGCGCCACGCTCTCCCCCGGCTCGATGTGCAGGGAAAAATCCTCCAGCACCTGCTCCTGCTCCGTGTAGCGGAAGTCCACGTGATCGAAGAAAATCTCGCCCTTCAGCTCCTCGACGGATGCCTCTTCCTCTTGGCGCACCGTCGGCTCGGCATCGATCAGCGCGAAGACGCGCTCCGAGGCCGAAAGGCCGCCCTGGACTTGGCTCCAGAAGGCCGAAAGGCTGATCATCGGGAACCAGAAGCGATCCAAGCTGGAGACGAAGAGGTACCAACTGCCGATGGAGATCGCGCCCGCCGCGGCCGGCAGGCCGCCAAAGTAGACCAGCACCGCTGTGCCTACGCCGGAGAGCGCGTTGAGCGTCGGGAAGGTCAACGCCAGGGCGTAGCCGCGCCGCAAGTTGACGTGATAGGATTGGCGGTTGACCTCGGAGAACTCCTCGTAGATGTTCGCCTCCTGGCGGAAATTCTTGGCGACGCTGATGCCCGTGACCGCCTCTTGAATCGAGGCGTTGACCTCGGCTAACACCTGGAAGCCCTTGCGCGTGACCCGCCGGGCCAGCCGCCGGAAGGCCATCGCCACGCCGACGACGATGGGCGCCATGCCCACCAGAAGCAGCGACAATTGCCACGAGACGCTGAGCAAGTAGCCCAGCAGAATCAGCACCTCCAGCACGCGCCCGATTAAATCAGTGATGAGTTGCACGACCTGCGCGAATTCCTCCGTATCCGAGGTGATGCGGCTGATGATTCGCCCGGAGCGAAACTCGTCAAAGAAGGACAGGTCGTGCCGTACCGAGGCCGCGAAGGCGTCCGTGCGCAGCGCGGAGACGATATCGGCGATCGCCATCCCCGTGATCCGCCGTCGCACCCAGTTCACGCCCCAGTTGAACACGCCGTATAAGACCATAAAGACGACCACGGAGATGAAGACATCCAAGCGCTCGCGATCCACGACCAGCAGATCCAGCGCGCGCGCGATGGCCACCGGCTGGACGGCGGAAATCAACGCGCCGACCGTGATCACCGCCCCGACGCCCAGCACGCGCTTCCGATGCGGTCGGAAATACGAAAACAGGCGTCGCAACAACTCCCGATCGCTGTATTCGCGATCATAGGCTTCTCGATCTAACCCACTAAAAAATCCCATAGATGTAACGCTCCGTCTTACTAAAACCTTCCGGGAAGCTGCACATCACCCAAAATCATAAAGCCCCATCTTACTCGGACGATAGCAGCTTCCCGGAAGGTAGCGAACACACGTTTCAAACCCGTCTCCAACATAATCGGATTTCGCGCTTCGTCAAGTCACTACTGAGCTGCCAGCTTATCGAAGAGATCGTGGAAGATGGCGTTGCGATTCACCCATTGCGCCTCGCGGACGAGGCGCCGCGTCGCGTCGTGCGTCCACGTCAGATCGTCGTTCAATATCGGGCTGGGCACGAGCGCGCTCTTGACCCACTCCGGCGCGACGAGATAGGCCACCGCCGCGAGATCCCAAATCTCCTTGGCCCACGCATAGTGATCATCGCGATAGGCCTTGAAGAGCACAACCAGGTCATCGCCGATGGCGCTTTTGCCCTGGACATAGCGCTCCAGCTCTGGCGCCGTCGTCAGCATGTGCGAGGCGACCGGATAGCACGGCACGCGCACCAGCGGTACGCCCGCATCCAACACCACGCGGGCGGCTAACGGATCTTGTTGCAGGTTGAACTCCTGATTGTGCGGCCAATGCGAGGCATGCCCGCCCAGCCACACCACCACGATCCGCTCGGCGATCTCCGGCGCCAGCAGCAGCGCGGAGGCGATGTTGGTGATCGCGCCGATGGCGACGACGTAGAGCGGCGCAGGGCCGGCCTTCGCGCAGGCGATCAAATCCTCCACGGCCTCGCTCTCGACCGGGGCATCCAGGTCGGTCAGATAGCGCGTCGCGCCGCGATAGACGAATCCCTCCGGCGCGACCTCCAACTGGGCCAACAGGCGCACGATCTCCTCATAGCTCTGCTCCATCCCATCCGCCGGGCTGTTGGATCGACCGTTGTAGAAGGGCGCGGCGTAAATCGCCTCGACCGCCAAGCGCGCGGGGGAGAGCATCGCGTAGACGAGCGCGAACTGGTCGTCGATCTCGTTGGCCGTGTCGGTGTCCAGCACCATCCGCACGCGCGCCGTGGGCGGCGTCAGGCGGGCGCGCCGTTGCGCCTCGGTCAAAGATGGAAACGATGGAAAATCGCTCATTATTACTCCTCCTGTTCATCAGATATTGAGTCCAACAGCCCCCGAATCTGGCGGAAGACATCGTCGAACATCTCCAGCGTGAGCAGGCCCGTCTGGGTGTTCTGCCGGCTCGGATGATACGAGGCGATCAGCGTCGGCAGCGGATCGGGCAGCGGATAGATCTTCCCGTGCTCGAATTTGAGACCGCGCACGGCCTGCTGCTGGCCCTGCTCACGCAACAGACGCAGGTAATCCTTGAAAGCCACGTGGCCCAACGCCAAGACGACCTGTGTCTCCGTCAGGAGCGCCAACTCGCGCGCCAAAAAGGGGCGGCAGTTGTGGCGCTCCTGCGCCTGGGGTCGATTCTGCGGCGGGACGCAGCGCACCACGGCGGTGATGAAGACATCATCCAGGCGGAGGCCATCGCCGCGATGGGTGGCCGTAGGTTGATTGGCGAATCCCGCGCGATGCAGCGCGCCGAAGAGCGTCTCGCCGGAGCTATCGCCCGTGAACATCCGCCCGGTGCGGTTCGAGCCGTGGGCGCCCGGCGCCAGCCCGACGATGACGACGCGGGCCTGACGGTCGCCGAATCCGGGCACCGGCTGGCCCCAATAGTCCCAATCCTCGTAGGCGCGGCGCTTGGTGCGCGCAACCTCCTCGCGCCACGCGACCAGGCGTGGGCATTGGCGGCAGACGATAATCTCGTGATTAAGATGCTCCCACGTCTCTGGGGGATGATCCATTCGGGCCTCCTTGGACGTGCAGTTGTTGGATGACTACGCCGTAAACTTGCGCCGCATTTGAGTCAGGTAGGCCTCCGCCTCCTCATACCGCGCGAACGCTCGCTCGACGGCGCGGAACTCAGGCGTGTGCGCGTACCGCCGCCCGTTGACGACGCTCACGCCCAATTGCTTGTGGAGCATCTCGTGATACATCACAAAATCGATCACGTAGCGCGGCACGGGGACGGCATCTAAGGTGATACTCAACATCAATGTGTCGGTGTGCGCGTTATAGTGGCCCATCTTGCGCTCGGTGAGCGTCTTATTCCAGACCAGGCGCGGGCGGTCGAGTTGGCCATCGAAGTAGGCGTTGTTGACGCGCTCAAAGACCTCCGCCAGATCGTAGTGCTGGCCCTGCGTGGCCGTCGATAGCTCCGCCGTGGTCATCGCGAGGTCGGTCGTCACATCCGCAAACGGCTCCGAGACCGCGTACGCTTTACATCGATGCTGATAAGCGTCGTCCTCGTAGCCCAGCGCGGCGTGCATCAGCGCGCGCAGCATCTTATCCGGCGCGCCGATGAAGCCCTCGTGGAGCGCGACGTCGATATATTGCTCCGTGAGTCGCGTGCGCCACAGCGCGGAACTGACGTAAAATTGGACGTGCAAAGCGCGCTCGCGATGCGAGGCAGGCAGATGCTGACGAGAGTGGGGCTTCTTGCCCCAGCTCAAGACCGTGGACAAGGCCGTCAGATGCTGAGCCAACGTCTCCGGCGCGCTCAAGTAGCGCAGCCATTGATAGCCGCGTCGCGAGCGGATGGGCAAGTGCGCGGGACGCCCGTGCTGCTCCTCGCACAGGCCCGCAATGGCATCCGCATCGCCGCGCAAGGAAGACGCCAAGTCGACGACCTCCGCATCCGTCGGTTCCCAGGCCGGCTGCTGACGCGCCAAATCCGCCAACTTCGACTGATAGTAATTGACCGTGCTGATAATCCCGCTGACGCGCACGTGAGGCGCGGGTGATTGATCCGCCGCCCGTTCAGGGATATTATCCAGATCGAGGCCCTTGAGGTAGCGATAGGCGCGGCGCGAGGGCGCAGGCAGGTCGCGCGGCGTGCATCGATGCTGACGGCAGATGCGCTCGACCTGCTGCACGCCATCCGCCACCAGCGCACGGAAGTCGTCCTGCTGCTCCGCCGGCACACCCGCACTGATTTGCTCGCGAGCGTAGTTCATAAAGCGCACCAGTCCTTGGATGCGAAGCTTCGATTTTGATTTTCGTTTGGTCATGATATTAGAGAGTGTAGCATGAAAGCGCCCAAGCGAAAGGGAGGGAGAGGAGGAGTAAGGGAGTAGGGGAGTAGGGGAGTAAGGGAGTAGAGGAGTTTGGAACTCCCTAAACGGGAGCGACGGCTGATTGTCGGAAAGCATCCTGCCGCGCCCCGCGCCGAGGATTGAAATCCCCGGCTACTAAGGTAGTTCCAGAAATTAAAACCTCCCAAACCGGATGCTTTTTCCTCAGAAAACTAGCTGTTTTTGGGAGATTTATTTTATTGGAACGGCCTAAGCGCAAGTCAACTAAAGTTGACTCAATTTCCACGTGGATTTCTGGCTTTCAGTCGGTCTTTAGCCGACTTCAGCTTTTAGCCTGCGATTCATCCGCAGGCGCGGGCGACGCAAGTTCGTCTTTTCCTACGATAAAACGTCACACCCCTAGCTAAACTGGTAAGTTTGATGTTTGAGAGTATAATCTTACTTAGAAGAGGTTTATTAAGATTACCCCCCATACCTCAACCAGGGGGGTAATTTACTATACGAGATTTCTATCACGGGAGAAAGTGATTTATGGCAAAAAGACGCAATCGACAGGGCGCGGCGAGACTCCGAGAGCGAGGGCACCGCGCATTCCTTGAAGGCGACTATGACACGGCCATCGACCTGTGGCAGCGCGTCGGCGAACAGTTTAAGAAGATGCAGCCCAAACGGATCTTCGCGGAGGCCTACTTTCGACGCGGCGTCGAGCGCATTCATCAGCAGGATAAAGTGAGGGCCGGGGTGGAGGATCTCCGGCGCGCATTGGAGATGTACCCCGATGACCTTCGGTTCACCTATCATCTGGGCTTGGGCCTACATCTACAAGGCGATCAAGCCGGGGCGCACCGGATTTACGTGAGTTTGCGCAAAAAAGAGTCCGAATTCGCCGAGCGGGTAACGTTTCCCCTATCACTGGCCTTGCTCCAGCAAGAGAGATCTCCAGAGGAGCACCCGGTGTGGGCCGATTTGACCGAGACCGAGCGGGCGATGTTGCGCGATGTTCAGACATTCCGACGCCGCCCCTACAAATTGGATGACGCCGCGCCGCCGCTGTGGCATGGCGGGGTGGCATTGGATGAGGGAGAGCTGGACAAGGCCGCCTCGCTGCTCAACGAGGCGTTGGAGACCTCCGATACAGCGGAGAAGACGGCCTTCATCCATTACTATCTGGGCAACACAGCCGGCCAACGAGAGGATTGGAAAGCAGCGCGACAGCACTGGTTAGAAGCCGAATCCCTGGGGATGGACTCTCCTGCGCTCACGCTCAACTTGGGAGAAAGCTTCCATCGGTTGGCGGAGGCGCGATTAGAGGAAGATGACGCGCAAGGCGCGCTGAAAGCAGCGCGTAAGGCCGCGCGCTATCGCCCCGATAAGCCCAGCCTCAAGGATTTGCGCGCGCAGGCGCACCATCGCTTGGGCTATCAAGCCGCCAATCAAGGGGATTGGTCGCAGGCGGAGGATCACTGGCAAAAGGCTTATGATCTGGAGGACGGCAGCTTCCGAGCGGCCTATAACCTCGCGCTGGCCTACGAACGGCACGATGATTATCTCCAGGCCGGGGAGACGTGGCGCGAAGTGCTGCGCCGCCGTCCCCGCAAAGACGATCATCGAGACGCCATCAGCGATGAGGAAGTCGCGCAACTGTGGAAGCGCGCAGCGCAGGCCTACGTCAAGGCCGGGGAATACGATGAGGCCGTCCACGTGTATCGCATGGCCGTGAAGTGGAATCCAGATAATTTGGAGACCCGAATGGAGCTAGTTCGCGGCTTATTAGATAATGGGCAATTTCAAGCCGCCGAAAACGAGCTGGAGCGCATCCTAGAACGCGATCCTGAGTACGTCCCCGCGCTCGTTTTGATGGGAGAAGTGCTCGCCGCCCACGCGCGGTGGTGGGAACAGAGCGCCGCGCCGAGCTATTTGCAACGCGCCCTAGAACTTGAGCCTAATAACCTGGAGGCCCAACAGGCCCTGATCGATTACTGTCTCAATGAGGCGGAGGATGGCTTGCGGTGGGGCAACGTCGAATATGCTTACGAGATGCTACAGCAGGCATTGGACTATCAACCCAAAAACGTGGATGTGCTCACACTCCTGGGCCGTTGCCATGTGATGGCCGATGACATGGATGAAGTGCAAGCATGCGTGGACAGGATCTTGGATCGAGATAAGCTCACGATGAAGGAATATATGGCGGGCCTCGAACTATGGCTGATGGCCAGGAAATCGGATAAAGCCGCTGAGGTTATGGCGCACGCCGAAAAGACGCTGCCCGAGGTCCCGCCCGACGCCTATATGGCGATTGGCACCTATTACGTTCAAGACACGCGCTATACAGAAAGGGAAGGCGTCGAACTGGCGCAGGAGTGGTTTGAGAAAGCCATAGAGAAAAGCGGGCCAAATTCGCTGATCCTGCTCAAGATCGGCGAAATGTTATCCATGATAACCCAGCAACATGAGCTGGCCGAAGAATATCTCAATCGCGCCATCGAGGCGGATCAAAAACCCAGCGCGGCGTACACAACCTTGGCGTTGATCGCGTTGCGTCAAGAGGACGAACGCCAATCCCGGCGTTATTTGAGAAAAGCAGAAGCTATAGCGCGTCGCGAGAATGACCGAGAAGAGTTGAACCGCATCCAAATGGTTCGTGATATGCTGACAATGCCGCCCGGACTGTTGAACATGTTGCTCAATAATCCGTTCGGCCCATTCGGCCCCGGCGGCCCCTTCTCGGACGAATTTTAGGAGGTATGAGATAAAATGATGGCAGAGAGAAGTTTTCAAACGCCGAGTTTAGGCGATGAGGCGAATGTACCGGAGCCGAATTTTGAAAGTGAAGACCCCTATGCGGTGTTGGGATTGCAGCGCGGCGCTTCGCGGCGACAGGTAAAGCACGCCTACTTTCGATTAGTGCGCGAGCATCCGCCGGAAGAGGATGCCGCCACGTTCAAGTTAATCCGCGCCGCCTATGAGAAGTTACGCACCGAGGACGCCAAAGCCGAGACCGATCTCTTCCTCTTCCAGCCGCCGCCGCCCTGGCGACCGCGTAAACGGCGTCGGAACCCCGACTTGGACTTCCA
This sequence comes from uncultured Anaerolineales bacterium, assembly GCA_964468735.1. Lineage (GTDB taxonomy): Bacteria > Chloroflexota > Anaerolineae > B4-G1 > SLSP01 > JAAAOZ01. The sequence goes on from CAYXVS010000001.1 coordinate 20,715, forward strand.
TTCCGAGCATATCTGGAAGTTGCTGGAGCTGCATGGCGATCTAGGGCGACGCGACTTCGAGGAGGATTATCGCAAGGTGGGGTTGTACGATGAGTGATCGCCGGTTAGTATGGGCGACGTTGGCCGACCTACTATCCCAGGTGGAGAAAAGCTCCACATCGACCACCGGCGCGAACGGCAAAAACGGCGCCCAATTGGAGAAATTAGAGCAGGAGATCCGCAAGCTGGGGAAGACCCAATACAAGGCGAACATGCTGACGGAATCCCAGGCAGATCGCTTGCAATCCGCCCTGCAATCCTTGCAGGAGCAACGGAGCCGCGAGGAGCAAGCTCTCGAGGCTTTGATCGAAACCGAGGTGGCGGAGGCCAAGCAAGCATGGCTCTCCGCCCTCCTGCCCACGTTGGACGGCCTGGACGCCGCGATTGCCAATGGCAAGCAGTACTTGGCCCAGCGCGACAAGGTCGCCCAATCAGGAAGACTCAAGCCCGAGCAGGCTTACTTAGTCTCGCCGGCCGACCGCGCGAAGTTGGCCAACTGGTTAGACGGCTTGCGCATGGTGCGCGAGCGGCTGCTATCGATGTTGGAAGCTGAGGGCGTCACGCCCATTCCCACGGTGGGCCACAAGTTCGATCCCTACCAGCACGTGGCCGTGGAGAAAATCACAGCGGACGACGGTGCGCCGGGCGTCATCGCCGCCGAGGAACGACGCGGCTATCGCACGCCGGCCGGCGTGTTGCGCTATGCCGAGGTGATCGTCTACGGAGAAAAAACCCGCAACCTTGAGGCAAGAAAAGAGAAACAGCTAGCGTAAGGCTAAAGATAACCATTTAGTCTTGAGGTGCAACGCACTTTTACGCCTGAAAAATAGTTATGGATTGCGTTAGATATACTTTAAATACCTGACGTAAGTGCGTTGCACCTGGCTTGCTCATAAAACAGGTACGACTAAACATCTAAAAACAAATGAGAAGAGGAGAAATTAGAAAACATGGGTCCCATTGTAGGTATTGACTTAGGAACGACGAATTCAGGTGTATCGATTGTCAAAGATGGCCGCCCGGTGATGCTCCCCAACGGCGATGAGCGCATCATCCCCTCGGTGGTGGCCTATGCGCCGGGCGGCCATTGGCTGGTGGGCACGCCCGCCCGCAACCAATACGTCCTCAACCCGGAGAACACGGTGCGCTCCATCAAGCGCTCGATGGGCACGGCGCGCCGCGTCACACTGGGCAATCACGAATTCAGCCCGCAGGAGATCTCGGCCTTTATCCTGCGCGAGTTAAAGAGCATCGCCGAGGAGAACTTAGGGACGGAAGTTTCCGACGCGGTCATCACCGTGCCGGCTTATTTCTCCGATGCGGCGCGGCAGGCCACGCGCGACGCCGGTCGCGTCGCGGGCTTCAACGTGCGGCGGATCATCAATGAGCCGACGGCGGCGGCGCTGGCCTATGGCCTCGACCGCACCACCGACCAGATAGCCTTGGTCTACGACCTGGGCGGCGGCACCTTCGATGTCTCCCTGGTGGAGATGATGGACGGCATCGTCGAAGTGCGCGCCAGCCACGGCAACACCCACCTCGGCGGCGACGACTTCGATGAGCGGTTGGCTGCGCTGGTGGCCGATGCCTTTGCGGCAGAGCACGGCATCGACCTGCGCGAGGATCGCCGGGCGTGGGCGCGGCTGTTGCGCGCCGCCGAGGCCGCCAAGATCGAGCTGTCGTCGCAGCCCTTCGCCTGGATCAAAGAGGAGTACATCGCGGAGAAGAACGGGGCTCCGCTGCACCTGGAGCACGAAATCGGCCGCCATGAGTTTGAGGAGGAGATTGCCGATCTCCTGGAGTTGACCATCGAATCGGTCGATCAGGTGTTAGCAGATGCGGAGGTCGAGCCGGATGAACTGACGCAAATCCTGATGGTCGGCGGCTCCTCGCGCATCCCGGCGGTGTGGGAGCTGATGGCCAATCACATCGGCATCGAGCCGGTGATGTCCCTCAATCCAGAGGAGGTCGTCGCCCTGGGCGCCGGCGTCCAGGCGGGCATTATCGCCGGCGAACCGATTGACGCGATTCTAGTCGATGTCACGCCGCACTCCCTAGGCATCGCCGTGGCGGAGATTCGCGGCGGGCGCATCGTCTCCGATCGCTACCAAGTCCTGATCCACCGCAATACTACCATCCCCGTGACCAAAGCCGATGTCTTTAACACCCTCTTTCCCGGCCAGGACACCATCAAGATCGAAGTCTATCAGGGAGAACACCCCATCGCCTCGCAGAACACGCCCCTCGGCAACTTTTTAATCACCGATCTAGAGCCAGAAGAACCGGGGGAGTTGGCCGAAGTCACCGTCGAGTTCGACTTCAACGTGAACGGTATCCTGCACGTGACGGCCAAAGATCGCCAGACGGGCAAGGAGGAAGCGATCACCGTCGAGGCGACCAAACAGCGCCTCAGCGAGGAGGAGCTTCTGGAGGCCCGCCACGCCCTGCGCGCCTACGATGAGGTCAACGTAGATGTCGAAACCCCCATCGACCCGGCCTTGCTCGATCGGGCGGGCCATCTCCTGGAATTAGAAGGGGACGAAGCGCTGGCCCCGGACGACCGGGAGGAATTGGAGGCCCTCCTCGCCGATATTGAAGCCGCCCGTCAGGAAGGGGATTTCGCGTGGCAGGAGCGACTCGCGGATGATCTACTGGATATTCTCTTCGATTTGGAAGCGTAGCCGTTCAACCGCACCAAGGAGGTGATCATCCAAAGAGATACCCCAACATTAGCCGGATGACGAAGCATCGTAAATAAGCCGTGCGAGAATCTACATTTCACCATGTTCCATTCCCTATGTATCCATATGTATCCAATGGAGGAGAAAAAGATGTTACGCAAACGCTGGAGTTTGATGCTGGTAGTCTTAACTATGTTGGTAGCGAGCGTTGGATGTGCGCCCCAGGGCGGCGGTGGCGGCGACGAATCGGGAGTCCCCTTCATCTACGCGACCTTCGCCACGCCCATCGAGGAACCGTGGGACGGCGTGATTCACGAGGCGCTGCAAGCGGCCGCCGATGCCGGTGAGATCCGCTACGAATGGACGGATGACATCGGCTACGCGGGCGATATGGAGCGTGTGCTCCGCGAGGTGGCCGAGCAGCAAAAGCCCGATGCGATTTTTGGCGACGCCTTCGGCAACGAGGAAGCCGTGCGCCGCGTCGGGGCCGAGTATCCCGACATCGCTTTCGTCTTTGGCTCTGGCCTGGGGCCGGCGGAGCCAAATGTCTCCGTCTTCGATAACTGGATTCACGAGCCGGCCTACCTCTGCGGCCTCATCGCGGGCGGCATGACGGAATCCAACGTGATCAGCGTCGTAGGCGGCCATCCCGTCCCGGAGGTCAACCGCATCGTCAACGCCTACATCGACGGCGTGAAAGAGGTCAACCCCGATGCGGAGGTCTTGGTGACCTTCATCAACAGCTGGTTCGATCCCGCCGCCGCGAAGGAAGCGGCCCTGGCGCAGATCGATGCCGGCGCCGATGTCCTCTTCGCCGAGCGATTCGGCGTCATCGAGGCCGCCGTGGAGAACGACCTGTGGGCCTTCGGCAATATGAGCGATCAGTACGAGCTGGGGCCAGATCACGTCCTGACCGGCCCGGTTTGGGATATGGGGCCGACCGTGGAGTATATCATCCAACAGATCAACGCCGGTTCCTACACCGCCCAGGACCTCAAGGATTTCAGCATGATGGGCAAAGGCGGCGCCCGCCTCGCGCCGTATCATGGCATGGATGAGTACATCCCCGACGACATTTTAGAATTGGTGGAGCAACGCCAACAAGAAATACTTGATGGCCTCTTCCGTGTGAACATCGATGAGGCCGCCCCCGCCCCAACCAACTAACTCAATAAGCTCGATCTCCCTCTCCCCGTGATGTTGATCATCACAGGGAGAGGGATTTTAAATTAAGCCATAGGAGGCCCTATGCAACATATCGTCGATATGGAAGCTATCACCAAGCGATTTGGGCCGGTGGTGGCCAACGATCACGTGGATTTCGAGCTGCGCCCTGGCGAAATCCACGCGCTGCTGGGCGAAAATGGCGCGGGCAAGACCACGCTGATGCGCATCCTCTACGGTCTCTATCATCAAGATGAGGGCGAGATCTACGTCAACGGCGCGGCCGTCGAAATCCACTCACCCAAGGACGCGATCGCGCAGGGCATCGGGATGGTGACGCAGCACTTCGCGCTCGTGCCGCCGCTGACGGTGGCCGAAAATGTCGTGTTAGGCTTCACCGACAGCTTCCGCCTCCATCGCGCCGAGACGGAACAGCGCGTGGCCGAGGCCGCGCATGCTTTTGGGCTGGATATCGCCCCTGGCGCGTTGGTGCGCCACCTCTCCGTGGGGCAGAAGCAGCGCGTGGAGATCCTCAAAGCGCTCTACCGCAACGCGCGCGTGCTCATCTTAGATGAGCCGACCGCAGTTCTGATCCCCCAGGAGGTCGACGTACTCTTCAAGACGCTGGAACGCCTGCGCCGCGATGGCCTCTCGGTGATCTTCATCAGCCACAAATTGGACGAGGTGATGGCGATCAGCGACCGGGTGACCGTCCTGCGCGATGGCCACGTCGTGGGCACCGTCCCCACCGGCGCGGTGACCCCATCCGAACTGGCGCGGATGATGGTCGGGCGGGAGACCTTCGGCGTGACCCGCTCGTCGGAGGCTGCGCCGACGCAAGGGCCGCCAATGCTGGAGATGGCGGAGGTGTGGGCGGCGGACGAGCAGGACTTGCCCGCGCTCAAAGGGGTGGATCTGACTATCCAGGCCGGGGAGATTTTGGGCATCGCGGGCGTGGGCGGCAACGGCCAGACCGAGTTGGCCGAGGTGCTCAGCGGCGTGCGCCCCGTCACCCAAGGGCGCATCGTCGTCAGCGGCGCGGAGATGACGGGCGCATCACCGGCGCAATTGAGCGCCGCCGGCGTGGGCCGCATCCCGGAGGATCGCCACGAGGGCCTCGTCGGCGAGTTGACCGTGGCGGAGAATTTAGCGCTGGAGCATCTGCACACCTTCGTCCAGGGCGGGCGCTTGGATCGGCAGGCCATCCGCGCGCACGCCGAGGCGCTGATCGACCAATTCCAGATCAAGGCGCGGCCCACAGATCGGACGCGGACGCTTTCCGGCGGCAATATGCAAAAGCTGCTGCTGGCGCGGGTGCTGTCGCGTCAGCCGGAGGTCGTGATCGCGCCCCAGCCGACGCGCGGCCTAGACGTGGGCGCGACGGAATACGTGCGACGTCAGTTGTTGGAACAGCGGGCGCGCGGCGCCGGCGTGCTCCTGATCTCCGAGGATCTGGATGAGATTCTGGCGCTCTCGGATCGCATCGCCGTGATGTACGAGGGCGAAATCGTCGGCGTGCTCCCGGCGCGCGAGGCCGACGTGGAGCATCTGGGCTTGATGATGTCGGGCGCGGTGCGTCAGACGCCCAAAACAGCGGCAGCAACACAGAAGCAAGGAGCCGAGCCACTATGACCTTCCTCAAAGATAAATTTGTCCTGGAAAAAGTGACCTCACCGCCGGTGTGGATGCGCACCTTGATCCCCGTGCTGGCGCTCGTGGGTACCTTTATCCTCACCTCCGGGCTGATCCTCCTCTCTGGCGCGAATCCGCTGGAGGCCTACTACTACTTCCTAGTCGCGCCGCTCTCGACGCGCGTGGGCGTGTTGGAGGTGCTGGTGACCGCCACGCCGCTGATTTTGGCGGGCGTCGCGGTGACCTTCGCCTTCTCGGCGGGCTACTACAACATCGGTGCGGAGGGGCAACTCTACGCCGGCGCGATCATGGCCGCGTGGTTGGGTACCGTGCTGGCCGGCGTCCCGTCCATCCTCGCCATCCCCCTCATGCTGTTGGGCGGCTTCTTGGGCGGGATGGCGTGGGCCTTGATCCCGGCGCTCCTGCGTGTGAAGATGGCCGTCGACGAAGTGGTGACGACGCTGCTGCTCAACTCCGTGATGCTCTACATCGTCAGCGCGCTGTTGAACGGCCCCTGGCGCGATCCCGAATCGGGCTGGCCCCAATCCCCAGAGATCGAGATGTGCACGCGCCTGCCGAAGCTGATACCACGCTCACGGCTCAACCTGGGCTTCGTCATCGCCCTGCTCGCGCTGCTGATACTGTGGTTTGTGCTCACGCGCACGGGCTTCGGCCTGAAGATGCGGGCCGTCGGGCTGGGCAAGGCGGGCGCGCGCTTCGCCGGCGTCGAAGTGGAGCGCACGGTGCTCACCGCCGCGCTCATCAGCGGCGGCATAGCGGGCATCGTGGGCGTCTGCGAGGTGGCGGGCATTCAATTCCACCTCACCGGCGAAATCTCCCCCGGCTACGGCTATACGGGCATCATCATCGCCACGTTAGGCGCGCTGAACGCGCTGGGCGTGGGCGCGGCGGCGCTCTTCTTCGGCCTGGTCGATACGGGCGCGCAGACAGTGAGCCGCGCACTGGGCGTCCCGGTCTATTTGGGCGAGATCACCCAAGCGACGATGCTCCTGGTCACCCTGGGGATGTTCTTGCTGCAACGTTATCGCATTCGGAGGGCGTGATGGATACATTTTTAGTCAACCTAATCGCGGCGACCTTACGAGTCGCCACGCCGTTGTTGTTAGCGGCGATTGGCGAGACCTACGCGGAGCGCGCGGGCATCCTGAATCTGGGCATCGAGGGCACGATGTTCTTCGGCGCCTTCATCGGCTTTCTCGTCGGGGATCTCACCGGCTCGCTCTGGGTGGGCCTGCTGGCGGCCATCCTCAGCGGCGCGTTAGCCGGCCTGTTGATGGCGCTGCTCTCCGTCACCTTGGGCGTCAACCAGCACGTCTCCGGCCTGGGCATCACCCTGCTGCTGAGCGGATTGGCGCTCTTCGGATTCCGCCTGCGCTACGGTGGGCGCTCGACGCCGCCGTCCATCGATCCATTTGGACAATGGGCGCCGCTGGCCAACGTGCCCATATTGCGCGTGCTCTTTCAACAGTACGCGCTGACCTACATCGCATTTCTCCTAATCGTGCCGCTGGCGTGGTGGCTGCTCTACCGCACCAGCTTCGGCCTCAAGATCCGCGCGGTGGGCGAGAACCCGGAGGCCGCCGACGCGGCGGGCGTCAACGTCTTCGCAATCCGCTACCTGGCGCTGATGATCGGCGGCGCGCTGATGGGCGCGGGCGGCGCGTTCCTCTCCATCGCGCAGTTGGGCGCCTTCACCCACGGCATCATCGCCGGGCGGGGATGGGTCGCGCTGGCGCTGGTGATCTTCGGCAACTGGGACCCGCTCAAAGTGATGGGCGGCGCGTTGATCTTCGGCGGGACGTTTGCGCTGCAACTGCGCCTCCAGGCGATGGGCCTGCAACTCCCCGTCCCCTACGAGACCTTCTTAGCGCTGCCTTATCTGGTGACGATTGTCGCGCTGGTCATCGCCGGGCGGAACGCTTCGTATCCGGCGGCGCTGCTCCAGCCCTATCGCCGGGAGTGATGGAGACGAGGTATATCGCGAACAACAGCTCTGGAGTCAAACAAGATAGAACATCATGACCTCTAATCACAACAGACGAAACAAATACGAAAACTATCGTCTCAACCAGGTGACCAAGAGTGAGTTCTTCCATCAGAAACTTCACGAGTACGGCCTGTTGGAGATTGCCTATGCCATCGAGAGCGTGAAAGGCGAGGAACTGACGTGGGACAGAGAAGCCTTGGCCATTTCCCAAACCGCCTGGAACAAGATCATCCACCGAGGCATCAAGCCCGTTCGCGTCTTCGCGCATCCCTGGGTCTTGATCAACGTCGATAGATCCGTCGGCTACTATCAAAAGCTGGCGCTGGTCTCTCTCAAATCGATGATCAACATCGGCTTGACCATCACGAGATATGAGACCGGTCGCAACAAGCGGCCAATAGATGAACAAAAGGCCCGCGATGTTGCTCGACGCCTCAACGAACTGATCAGCCGCCTTGTCGAATCCGACGAAGAGATTGATCCCAGAGAATTCGACCTATGGCGTGGGATGACTGCCGGATCAACAGCGCAAGGCTCCTGGCAAAACGCAAAAGGAGATCGGATGGAGGATGTCATCAAGGGGATGATCCGCCGCCGAATTCAGGACAAAGGCCTATTGCTCGCGCAAAGTGACGACGAGCGGGAGTTGCATCTCAAAGATGGCCGCCTCCTCGTGTGTGATAGTGAGCCGGATTTGGCCTTCTACGACTACGAAAAAGCACGTCACATCCTCATCGCCGTCGAGATCAAAGGCGGCATCGACACCGCCGGCGTCCTCGAGCGCATCGGCGCAGTCATCAAGAGCCTGAGCCGCGCGAAACAGGACAATCCCAACGCCACCACCGTGCTTATCATCCCCAGGGTATCAATGACGGAGCAAGCCGAGCTTGAGCTGACCATCCATCAAGATGACATCGATCATTGGTTCGCGGTGGAAGATGTGCTCAATCAGGACAACGTCAGGCAACGGCTCTTCAAGATTTTGGGGATATGATAAAAGCTGGGGTGCACAGACAAAATGACAATTCAAAGCAGCGATCAAATTGGGGATACGATTCGTAAAGCGATGGTGTTCAACATCAACAACTGGCGTGAGGCGCCGATGAACGCAGATTCTCTTATCCAAACGGTGCAGGATTTCTTCGCGATTTTAGAGCAGCGCAAGATCGACTATGTTCTGGTGGGCGGCATCGCGCTGTTGCAGTACGTCGAAGGGCGCAATACGGAGGATCTGGATTTGCTGATGGCCGTCTCAGCGCTGGATAAGCTGCCAGAACTGAAGATCGACCGCCGGGATATGTACTTCGTACACGCCCACTACGGTGATGTACCCATCGACATCCTCCTGACGCAAAATCCGCTGTTCAGAGAGGTGCAACGTCAATATACGCAAGTCAAGCATTTCCTTGATCGGGACATCACCTTGGCGACGGTGGAGGGCCTGTTGTTGCTCAAGCTCTACGCGCTGCCCTCGCTGTATCGCCAGGGCGATTTTGCCCGCGTCGGCCTCTACGAAAATGACATCGCGACGCTGCTCCACTATTATCAGCCCGACGTCTCCAAATTATTAGACACGCTAGCCGCCTACGTCAGCGCCAACGATCTAGCCGAGATCAAGAGCATCGTCGAGGACATCCAGCACCGACTCAAGCGATTTAGGGACAAATCACGATAGGTCTCGATTTAGAAAATGCGGTGGAACGCGCCACCGTAGAAATCACACAATCACCATTGAAGCCACGAAAGGAGTCGACTATGACAAACCTACGCAAAGTTGAAGGCATTGGCGAGCAATATGCTCAAAAGTTAGCGGAGGCAGGCATCAAGACGACGGAAGCACTCCTGAAGAAGGGCGCCGATCCCCAAGGACGGTAAGGAGATCGCCGAGACGACCGGCCTCTCGCCGAAGCTGATCTTAGGCTGGGTAAATCGCGTCGATCTGTTCCGCATCAAGGGCGTGGGCGAGGAGTACGCCGACCTGTTAGAAGTCGCCGGCGTGGACACGGTGCCCGAACTGGCCCAGCACAATCCCGGCAACCTGTACCAGAAAATGGCTGAAGTCAACGAGGAGAAGAAGTTGGTGCGCCAACTGTCCACCGAAGCCAAGGTCGCGGATTGGGTCGCGCAGGCCAAGGAACTTCCGCGCAAGATCACGTACTGATGTGTCCCCCTCGCCATTTTAGACGATGAGAATGGACGAGAGCTGTAGAGAAAGGCGCGGTCCATAAGGACCGCGCCTTTTTTCTACCAAATTATGTGGAGAGCACAAAGAGAATCATATGTCTAAGAAAGCAACGATGTCCATTGAGCGGATGGCGCATCTCCTCCAGGCGCGGGGATGGCGCTTGGCGGTGGCGGAGTCGGCGCCGGGCGGGGAGTTGGGCGCGAGCATCGTCGCGCTGCCGGGCAGCTCGGCGTACTTCTGGGGCGGGGTGATCGCCTACGCCAACGAGGTCAAGGTCGGGATGTTGGGCGTCCGGCCGGCGACGTTGGCGAACTGGGGCGCGGTCAGCCCGCAGGTGGCGTGGCAGATGGCGGCGGGCGTCCGGCGCAAGCTGGGCGTCGAGGTCGGCCTGAGCATCACGGGCATCGCCGGCCCGACAGGCGCGACGGCCTACAAGCCGGTGGGCCTCTACTACCTCGGCCTGGCCGTCCCCGGCGAATGCCGCGTCTGGCGTCACCGCTGGGAGGGAGATCGCGCCGCGAATAATCACGCCGCCGTCCAGGCAGTGGTCGAGCATCTGGTGGCGTATCTGGAAGGATAGACAGAACGAAGTGACGTGAGAAAACGTATTGCGTAATATATGTTGCACAATGTATTTACAAACTGCGACGAGACACCCCAAATGGAACAAGCCCCATCGGTGTGATACCGACAGGGCTTGTTTAGGCCGTTCCAAGAAAATAAACGTCCCAAAAACGAGTGGTTTTCTGAGGGAAAAGTATCAGGTTTGGGAGGTTTCAAATCCTGGAACTACCTTAGTCGAACTCCCGAAGTTTTTACTACGCTTCCTCCTCTTCCTTATCAGCCGGCGGCATTAGATCCCCGCGCAGATCCTGGATGAGATACTCCAATCCCGACTGGAGACGCTTGACGGCCTGTTTGCCCATCTGATTGAAGAAGGCCTGCCCCAACTCGCGGGCGGCTTTGCTCACCCCCTCGCTGCCGGAGCCTTCGGCCAAAGCCTGGGCGGTCTCCTGCACGACGCGCATAAACTCCAGTTGGGTCGCCAGTTCCCCGCGCAGCACCGGCGCATCGCCTCGTCCCGGGACGATGTGGCGCACATCCGTGCGCTCGGCCAGAGCCTCCAGGCTCGCCAGCCACGCATCGAAGTCCGGCGCCAGGTGCATCGGCGGCGGCTCGGAGATACTGACGGTATCCCCGGCGAAGAGCAGCTTGTGCTCCGGCACGAAGAGCGTGATGCTGCCGGGCGCAGCGCCGGCCACGCCCTCGAAGACGAAGGGCGGCGTGGTCCGATGGAATTTGAAGCGGCGGCTGAAGGCGAATTTGGGCGGGTTAGGCTTCACGTCGTCCAACAGATCGGCATCTTCTGGATAGCGCTCCTCCGTGGCCTGGAGCAAATCACGCCAGTCGCGCTCCTCGAACTTGGCGACGGTACGCAGCGCCGCCTCCGAGGCGATGACGGGGATGTTCCACAGCGCAGCGGCCACCAACCGCTCGATCTGCGCATCGGTGAGCACAACGTAGCGCACGGTGCCCACCGCGGCCTGCACCTGCTCCAGCCACGCCTGCGCGTGGCTAGAGCGCGGCGGGATGTCCACGACAAGCGCGCCGTCGTCCAGATCGATCAATCCCAGGTTGTAGGGCGGATAGCCAGATTCGATAAAGATACCAGGAGCAACTTCTTCCATAACGTCACCTCCGAATGATAGTGGCCCCAGCGCGGCACTGATGTGCTGCCCAAGGCCAAGTGATTATGTGGGCAGCGCTTGATGCAGCGCCATCAAGATCGCGTCGGCGGGCGAGATGGGCGCGCCGCCCTGCGCCATCGAGGGTGCGCCGCCCCCGCGACCGCCCAGTGCATCCAAGGCCGTGCGCAGAATCGCGACAGCGTCCACCTCGTCGAGATCGTCGCTGCGGGCGCAGACCAGGCGCACGCCTTTCTCCGTCGTGACGGCCAGCAGTGCCAGCGTGGCGGGATGCTCGCACAAGCGCGAGGCGGTCGCGCGCACCTGATCGAAGGCGCGGTCGTCCCAGTGCGCGACAACCTGACGCATCCCCACCTGCTCCGGTGCAGCGTGCCACAGACGATCTGCCTCGCAGTCCGCCAGCGTCGATTGGACGTCGCGCAGCGCGCTGTGCGTGGCCTTCGCCTCCGCCTGGATGCGCGCGACGGCCTCCGGTAACTCGTCCTCAGCGATGGAGAGGTCGGTGCTGACGTCCTGAAGCAACCGCAACGCGCGCCGATAATCGAGCAACGCCCGCGCGCCACAGCGGAACGCGACGCGCATCCCGCCCTTGTAGCGCTCCAGCCCCGTGATCTTGATAAGCCCCACCTCGCCTGTATGGCTGACGTGCGTGCCGCCGCAGGCCGAAGCGTCGTAGCCCTGGACCCAGATCACGCGGATGCGCCCCTCGACGGCAGGCGGTTTGCGCAGCGGAATCTCCGCGATCTCGTCCTGGGAGACGAATTGTACCGTCACAGGTCGATTCTCCCATACGACGCGATTCACCTCGTCCTCCACGCGGAAGGCAGCCTCCCACGTCAGATTGGGGATTTCCAAATCGATGGTGCACGCCTCGCTGCCCAGGTGAAAGCCCACCGTGGGCGCGTCCCACACCTCGACGAATGCCGCCGAGAGCAGGTGCTGGCCCGTGTGTTGCTGCATGTGATCGAAGCGCCGCGCCCAGTTAATCCGCCCCAGGACCTCCTCTTGTTCAGGTGATAGGGGCAATTTGCTTTCCAGAAGGTGCCAGATCGCACCGTCGTCATCCTCCCAGACATCCACGACCGGCACATTTTCCAGCGTGCCTGTGTCGTGCGGCTGGCCGCCGGAGGTCGGATAGAAAGCGGTCTGATTCAAGCGGGCGGCCGGCCCGCGCTCGGTGACCCGCTCGGCTACCACGCGCGCGCGGAACTCACGCAGCGTCGCATCGGCATAGTACAAACGATGGTTCACGTCTCCTCCCACGTTTCCTCCTCTACCTCCTCTAGAAATGTCAATTCGCTCTCGTCTAAGTTTCGTGGGATCGTGAAATAGAAGGTCGATCCCTCGCCCAGCGTGCTATCCAGGCCAATTTCGCCCTCATGGGCCTCAACGGCTAATTTACAGAAGGCCAAGCCCAACCCCGCGCCCTTCACATTGTCCGAATCTACCCGCACAAACGGCTCGAAGATGTGTTGGCGCTCCTCCGGCGGGATGCCGGGGCCGCTGTCCGCGACGGCGAAGTAGAACTCATCCGCATCCGCCCGCACCGTCAACGTGATCGTCCCGCCGTTAGGCGTGTATTTGATCGCGTTGGTCATAATGTTGAGCAACACACGGCGGATAACGTCCTGATCTCCCCACAGCGGCGGCAGATCCGATTGAATATTCTCCTCAATCGTGTGATTGCGTCGTTTGGCGGAGGGCATAAGTGTCTCCAAGACCTCGTCGATTAAGGGCGGGAGTTCGGTTTCGGCGATGGAGATCGTCTTCTCCTGCGATTGCAACCGCGCCATATCCAAAATATCGCTGATCAAGCGCTCCATCCGTTGGCTGCTGCGGAGGGCGATGCCCAAGACCTGGCCGATCGGCACCGTATCGTCCTGATCGACCCAGGCGGCGTGGAGCAATTCCAGACTGTTCGTGATACTACCCAGCGGATTTCGCAGGTCGTGCACGATCATATCGGCCAATTGCTGACGCATCTGCTCCAGCGCGACGCGATCAGTCACATCGTGGCCCAACCACTGATAGGCGCCGTTAGGCGAATAATGGGACAGATACGACATATTAACGTCCAAAACACGGGGCGAGGCCCCACCCTCCTTAGCCGGCACGGAGAACTCCCAGGTGACGACATCGCCATCCCTGGCCCGCTCACGCATCTCGTGAAAGCGTGGCGGCGTGATATTCAACTCGGCCAAGCATGACCGCCCCTTATCCTCCTCGGAAAGCGGCAACAAATCGCGCGCTGCCTGATTGATCTCCAGCAAATTCCCCTCTGGATCCAGGATGATGATCGGATCTAAGTTGAGATCGAATAGCCGCTGATAGCGCTCCTCTGTCTGCTGGACCTGCTCAAAAAGGCGCGCGTTTTGAATGGCAGACGCTGCCAAAGAGGCCAGCGCAGGCATCACCTCTTCCAACTCCGATAGCGAGGTCTCTGGCAGGGGGTTGACCAATTCCAGCACGGCCAAGGTCTGCTCGCCCACCTTGACGGGGACAGCGTAGATGGCGTCCGTATGAAAGCCGGTCTTGCGATCCACGCCGTTGTAGTGCCGCCCATCCGACTTCGTCTTGGGGACCCACAGCGTCTTACCGTGCTTGGCGACCCAGCCAACGATGCCCGTCCCAGCCGGCAAAGTCATCCCTACCACGTCCTGAGCGCTCTTACCGGAGGCCGCACGGAAGACCAAGTACCCCTCCGGCTCGACGATGGCGACGGAGACCGCATCCGGCTGAAAGTGCTCGTGCGTGAGCGACATCAACACCTGCAACACATCATGGGTTTTCAGGCTGGTGCTGAGTGTGCGCGCCGCCTCGTAGAGAAACAACAGACGGTCGGTCAACTTTGGATCAGTCAAACGTCACAACCTCCTTGCCGTGCAACCGCTCCAAGATTTTTTCCGTGATGAGGGAGAGATGTTCGCTGTTAGCGACAAAATCCAAACGATCCGCCGGCACCGTCAAGACGGGGCATAGCGAGAACCTCTCCAACCAATTATTATACAACACGTTAAGTTGCCCCAGATATTCCTCGGAAATCTGGCGCTCATAGGTCCGCCCGCGCTGTTGAATACGCTCCACCAACGTCGGGACCGACGCCTTGAGATAGATCACCAAGCTTGGCGGCGGGAGAATAGCCATAACGGCGTGATAAAGTTCGGAATAGGTCGTGTAATCGCGCTCCGACATCAACGCCTGCTGATAGAGATTCCGCGCAAAGATCTCCGCATCCTCATAGACCGTCCGGTCTTGGATCACGGAGTTGGGATGCTCCCACAGTTGCCGATGATTCTTCAATCGCCGCGCCAGGAAGAAGACCTGAGAATGGAAGCTCCATTTGCACATATCCTCGTAGAAATCGGCCAGATAGGGATTATCTCCCACACCTTCCAGATACGGCTCCCATCCCAAACGCTGACTCAGCAGGGAGGTCAACGTTGATTTTCCCACGCCGATATTGCCCGCCACCGCAATAAAGTGTTTTTTCAATCTACTCTCCCTGGGCTAAAAACATTTCAGCTCGATAACGGTGTCCGCGTGAGTTTTCGGGGGAGGGTCAAGGTGAAGGTACTGCCGCGATCCTTCACGCTCTCCACGTCGATATGCCCACCATGTGCTTCGATAATCTCCCACACCACCGATAGGCCGATCCCCATGCCGCCAAAGCGGCGGGTCGTCGAACCATCCACTTGATAAAATCGCTCAAAAATCAGCTCCAAATTCTCCGGATCGATGCCGATCCCCCGATCCGAAATCACCACGACGATAAATTCTGGCGTTGACCAGCCATGGATCATCACGACGCCCCCTTCGGGGCTGAACTTGATGGCGTTCTCGATCAAATGGGTGAACGCCAGATGCAAGCGGTCGGGATTGCCAGGGGCATAGGGCAGATCTGGCGGGATTTTCATCTCGAAGCTCACGCCTTGCGCCTCCGCTTGATCCTTGAATTCTGAGATCACCACATTGAATAACCGATAGATGTTAATCGGCAGCACCGTCGTCAACTCCACGCGCCCTTTCAACGATGTGAGGCTCTCTACCATGCGCGTCAAGCTCTTAGCCCGGTAGGAAATAGTATCCAGAATCTCATTCTGTTTCGTCGTCAGCGGCCCAACCTCCTCCTCCATCAGGATACTAGCGTAGCCCGAAATCAAGCCCAAAGGCGTGCGCAACTCGTGGCTCACATTTTGAATCATCTGGAGGCGGATTTCGTTGAGAAGTCGCGCATCTTTATAGGCCTGCTTCAACTCTTTAGCCTGCCGACGGAGGCGACCCAGTAACTGCGCATTATCTAAAATCAAGGCCGCCTGATTGGCCAATGCCTGAATCCACGTCATCCGCTCGCGGAGCGCCTCCTCGCGTTGCGGCTGCTCCACCGCGACGAGCAACAACCCAACCTTACGATTCTTCGTCTGCAAGGGATGCAAAGTAACCGGATAGGGCGGCAAATGATCCATCGCCTCGGCTAACTCGCTATATTGCTCGCGGATAATATGGCGCATCTCCGGCAGAATAACGTACGTGCATTTAACATTGGAGGTCAGTCGCTCCACGCCCGTCATCGTGATGAAATTCGAAAGGTAGGTCGGCTCCTCCAAATCCGGCGTCGCGGCCCGTTTGACCCATGTCAGAGAGCCTTTCTTCTCCTCGTTCTCCCGGAAAAGACCAACTTCCACCACCCCCCGGATCTTGCTGAGCAGGGTACGACACAGAATATCCAAGATCACCGGCACTTCATGGGCCGCGACCATCTCCATCTCTGCATCGATGAGTTGGCGCAATAGCTGTTCGCTGCGCGAGTTGGCCTCGTAGTTACGCGCGTGCTCCAACAGCACCTCCAACTGCGTCGCCACCGTCTCCAAGAAATGCACGGCCTTGGGCGAAATAGAGATCGGTTCCTCGTGAGCAACCGCCAACATACCCCCAATATACCCATTGGTTTGGATAGGCGCGGCAATCACTGTCCGTGCGCCACCGGTCCAGGCCATCGGCTGCGACTCTGTGCGATATAAGAACTGCCCCTCACCTATCTTTTCCCATGGCGTCGCCCCCACCGATAATTCGCTTTCCGGCCAGTGTGAGTCTGGCGTCGCGTAGAGAACATCCCCCCGCCGTTGAAAAAACGCCTGAAAAGTGTACGACATCCCTGACCGTAGAAGTTGAAGTGTGTGTTTAAGTACACCGCTTTGATCCTGCCCAGCGGTGCTCACCACCAACTCCCGCAACATCTGCGCCTCATCCAACCGCTGCCAGACCGCCTCATGCTGGCGCGCGCTGATCAACGCCCGCGTCAACTGATCCGCGAGAATCTGGAGTACGGCCATCTCATCCTCGGAGAAAGCATTCAGCTTAGGCGATTGGACATCCAATATTCCAATCACCTCGCCGCGATCTCGCATTGGCACGCTCATCTCAGCGCGCATCTTCGGCGCCAACGTGACGCACATAGCGTCCTGACCACACGCGCTCAGCGCGGAGAGAGAACGCGCCTGCCCCGTCTGTATAACCCGCCCCACCAAATGCGGCGCCTTGACCTCCAGGCGACGATGATCGGCCGTCCATTCCCGATCATTCTCTTGATTTACAGCGTGCAACACAGCGTGCTCACCCTCTTCATCGATCAGGAAAACTCTCACCCGCTCAAAGTCCAAGTGTGACCCAATCGATTGAACCGCACGTTCGAGCAGTTTATCCGGGTAGAGCAGATCGCTCAGTTCGCGAATCACAGTGAAGGCGGCCAGCATCCGCTCCCGTTGTTGCTGCTCACGATCCAACACTTGACCACGTGCTGCTGCCTGCCCCATCAACGCTGCAATCTCCAACAAGTTATTCCGCTGCGATTTGTCCAACGAGGTGGCATAGGGCAACGCCAACACCAGCCCAACCGTGATAAAGGGAGAGGGAGACTCATCGACCCGAACCGCAAGCAGCATAAGGGTGTAACGGCGGCTGAGACCGAGTTGGCGAGCCAACAGGCTCTCAGCGCTCCGCTCCTTCGGAGGGTCGGAGGCGAGATATTTGCGAATCTTATTCTGCACCTCTGGACGGGAGGCATAGGCGCCATAGGCACCAATCAAGGTGACCTCTTCCGTATCCTTCAGCCCCCAGCCGATGCATTCCACCGAACACTGCACCACGCTCTGGATAATTTTTCCCGCGATTGCCACTAAGCCAGCATCTTTCATTGGTTTACCCTTGTAGGTGCTCCCCTCAACCTTCGCTTCAAATTCACTTCGATCCGGTTATTCTTCCAATCGAATCCCCGTGCGCTGCGCCAAGACGGCCAAGGAGCGCGCGGCCTCTCGTAATGCCGCCGCCAGTTGTGGCGAGACGCCATCGGACGTCAGCGGGGGCTGACGACCGATCTCCCCGCCGATGCGCCCCACCGCCTCCGAGAGCGCCAAGAAGTCCCCTAATGCCTGCCAATTCGTCTCGCCGTAGGGCACAGCGGGCGCCTCGAACTCATCGCCCCATTGCGGGCCGCGCGCCCGTGAGATCGCGGGCGCGGCAGCGGCCAGGCGCGAGATCTCCGGGAACGAGGGCTGGCGCACGCCGGACAGCGCCGCGCGAATCCGCTGCTCAATGTCGTTCAAATCATCGGCGTTGCGCACGAAGTCCAATCCATCCGTCTCGATCACCAGCAGCGCCGTCGCCTCGTACGCCGCGAAGAGATCCTCGTAGGCCTGGCGCAGCGCGCCGATGTACGCGCGATCCATCGCCCGCTCATAGGGCCGATCCCGCATCGCGATCCGATCCATCAGCGTGTCCGTCTCCGCCCGCAGATAGACCACCAGATCCGGCGGCACGATCTTCTCCGAAAGCACGGCGTAGAGCTTGTCGTACATCTCCAGCTCGTCGCCGGTGACGTTGAGATGCGCGAAGAGTTGATCCTTGCGGAAGAAATAATCGGCCAACAGCGCGCCTTGTTGCAACATCCCCGGCGCTCTCTGCTGCTGGCGATAGCGGTTCAGCAGGAAGAAGAGCTGGGTCTGGAAGGCGTACCGAGCGCGGTCGCCGTAGAAATCCGAAAGGAAGGGGTTTTCGTCAAACGCTTCGAGCAGCGTGCGCGCGGAGAAGCGCGACTGTAACAGCCGCGCCAGCGTCGTCTTCCCCACACCGATGACGCCCTCGAAGGCGATGTATGGGTGATTGGTTGAGATATTCACGCGATTTTGTTATCCTCCTACAAAAGAGTTGAAAGTTACAGGTTAAAAGTTGAAGGTTGTCCAAGATCAAACGTCAAAAGGTCTAAAGCTTTGCGTCCTTGCGTTTTTGAGGATACTTTCATCAAGCGAAAAAGTCAAGAATTTCAAGTTGCAAGGATCACGACGCCGCGTCCTGGCCGGCTAAATATCCGCCGGAGAAGGCTGCTTGGAGGTTGAATCCGCCCGTGTCGGCGGCGAGATCCAACACCTCGCCCGCGAAGTACAGGCCCTCGATTTTGCGGGAGGCAAAGGTGATCGGGTCGATCTCCTTGAGGGCGACGCCGCCCGCCGTGACCATCCCCGATTCTAACGGCAGCGAGCCGGTGATCTGCCAGCGGAAATCTTTCAGCAGGCGCGCGATGTGCGCCCGTTCCTCGGCGCGGATGGTGTGGATCGGGCGCGAGGCATCGACGCCGCTGAGGCGCGCCAACACATCGGCCAATCCGGTGGGCACCCAGCCCTTGAGCAGCCGCCGCAGATGCCGCTGAGAAAAGTGCTCGAACTCGCGTTGCAGCCGCGCCTGCACCTGATCGTCGGTCATCCCCGGCTTGAGGTCAATCGAGAGGATCACATCGTTGCCCGCGCGCAGGGCATCGACCACACCCAGCGACGCGGTGAGGATCATCGGCCCGGAGACGCCGAAGTGGGTGAAGAGCATCTCGCCCGTCGGCGGCATCGGGTAGGGCAAGCGCAATTCTTTAAGCTTGCCCTTCGGCTTCTTGACGTAAAAGGTGCAGCGCGAATTCCGCAAGCTCACGCCCTGAAGCTCCTTGGCCTGCGCGCGGTTCTCCACGGTGAGGGGCACGAGCGCGGGGCGCAGCGGCGCGACCGTGTGGCCGACCTCCTGCGCCATCCGATAGCCGTCGCCGGTGGAGCCGGTGGCCTGCCAGGAAGCGCCGCCCGTCGTCACGATGACGGCATCCGCCGGCAAGCGCTCACCGCTCCACAAGAAGACGCCCTTGGCGACGTCCCCCTCCACCCAGAGGCGATGCACCTCCGCCAGATAGCGGATCTCGGCGCCGTGTTGGGTCGCGTAGCGCACGAGCGCGTTGCGCACCTCGGTGGCCTCGCCCGACGTGGGGAAGATGCGCCCGCCGCGCTCGACCTGCGTTTCGACGCCGTAGCGCGCTAACAACGCCAACAGTTCCTCGCGGAAGAAGCGATAGTAGGCATTGCGCAAAAATTGCCCCTGCGGGCCATAATGCGCCAAGAATTTCTCCAGCGGCGCGGCGTTGGAGAGATTACAGCGCTCCTTGCCGCTGACCAGGATCTTGTTCCCGGCCTCGCGCATCTTCTCGATCAACAGCACATCCGCGCCCAACTCGGCGGCCCGTCCGGCGGCCATCAAGCCGGCGGCCCCGGCCCCGACAACGATCACACGCTTACTCATACTTCCCCCGTTCTAATCCCACCACGATCAGTCGCAACGTTGTCTCCTCCGATTTATTTTCCAGATGATGATACGCGCCCGCCCGCACCAAACACGCATCCCCCGGTCGCAGCGGGCGCGCGACGATGGGGCTGCCGGGCGTGGGACGATGATAGAGCATTCCCTCGCCCGCAACAACATAGTAGATGCGATCCTGCGCCTCGGCGATTGGCTCCCCAGACGTAGCCCCCGGCGTCAGGCACACATCGTGCAGGAAGGCGAAGGTCGCATCCGCCAGCAGATCTTCTTCCGTGCCGGATAGCTCGCTGAAGAGCCACCGCACAACCATCTCCTGTCCCTTGCCCCCTGCCTCCTGCCCCTTGTCATATTGCACCGCCTTGATGTTCATCGCGCGTTTGTAGATCACGCCCGCGATCTGGTCGTGGGGCGCGCGGTTGATGTTGGCCCACGCCCCCGGCTGATGAAAGTCCTCCGCCGGGATAGGAGCCGGCTTCCAGGGCTGATCGTTGCGCTCGTCGTGTTGATCGTGATCAGCCATAGCTCACACCGCCGTCTCTTGCCCCACGGAGATTCGCGCCACATCAGCTTGGGCGATGATGTGGCGCGCCGCCTCGTAGGTAATCGTATCGCACAGCACCACGGCAGGCATATCCAATGCAGCGCGTCGCAGGGCCGCCGCGCGCGTCATCACGTGGCCGATCATCATATATTCGCGCCGTGGCTCGCTGCCCAGCGAGCCGCAGAAGGCCTCGCCGGTCGCCACGCCGATGGCGCAGGCTAGATTTTGTTCGGCCAGCGCCTCGTGGACTTTCAGCGCCGCCTGGATGCCGCGCTCTGGATCATCGCTGTGAGAGAGCGGCGGCAACCCCATCGCCGCCGTCAGGATCACGCCCTGATTGGCGGAATTGAGGGCGTCCACGCTGCCCGCGTGCCGATAGAGCGCCATCTGCGTCGCGCGCATCGCCGCCTGGATCTGATCCAGCGGGGCATCGTCGCCCAGCGTCGGCAGGTGAATGGAAAGCACCGTGAGCGGCCGAATCTCCGCCGGCCAACCCGCCGGGTTCTTCTTGAAATGGTTCAGCACCGCGCCGGGGATGTAGGAGCGCAGCGCCTTCTCTATCTCCAGACTCAAGGGCGGCGGCGGCGATTCGACCGGCGGCAGGGGATAGCGCACATCCTCCAGCCGAAAACCACCCTGGGGTAAGCTCTCGCCGATACACTGGCTCTCGATTAGCTCTTGCGCGCGCGCCGAAAGCCGGATCGCGCCGGAAGAGGCCCCCCCGGCCAGGGTGCGCGCATTCCCCACCGGCGCGCCGATGGTCAAGATCTCCCAGCGGCCCAGCGAGCCGCCGACGCCCGCGATGCGCACCTCGCCCACCGCCACGCCCACGCTTAGCGAGAGGCTCAGGGCATCGGTGGCGGCGTAGTCGTGCAACATTCGACGCAGGGTCAGCCCGCACTGCGCAGCCCGCCGCGCCAGGGTCGCCAACGACGTCTCACTCCCGTTTTCCCTCTCGGCGGGCCAGATGGCCAGCGCGCCCCGCGCCGAGCACTTGATCACGTCGCCGCCCTGGACCTTGACGAAATCGACCAACTGGCCGAAGTAGGCGTTGAGCGCGTTCGAGAGCGAGACCTCGGGCGACGTCGCCTGCGCGGAACGGCTCTCGACTAAGGCGGAGACGCCCGCCACATCCACGTAGAGCGCGGCCGCCGGGAAGCTCTGCTCCCACGGCGTTTTCGCTACGTCGGGGCGCTGATGGAGATGACGCACCACGTACAGCGGCACATAACTCGCCAATGACTCCAGCAGTTCCATCTCCTCCTGCTCTTCCATAGAGGCCATCGACGAGGTGATGTCATTATCCATATCACTTGTCCTTTTTATGTGAATCCTTACGAAGGGTTCGCAAGCATTTCTCAATTCGAAAATCCGCGTAACTACTTTGACAATGTCACATTAACTGCCTGGCGAATAAATTCGCGGCTACATTTGCGAAACCGGCCTTCGCCGGTTCAATCTTAGTCGCCGAAGGGCGACTTCGCAGTGGTGGCCCGTGGTTTTTCTTTGACCCAACGGCCCGATGGCCGTGGGAACCGCCGGGCCTCAAATGTGACATTGTCAAGCTACTCAGATTTCTACGGAAGGTGTGGAAACCTCAAGCGCCCAACATCCCGCCAGGACGCCGATGACGCACGGCTGCCACCTCCGAGAGGATCGAGAGCGCGATCATCGCGGGCGCGCGGCCGCCGATATTCAAGCCTACCGGGCCGTGGATGCGGGCCAGATCCTCCTCGGTGAAGCCAGCCTCTTGCAACTGCGCGCGGCGCTCGGCCTGGGTCTTGCGGCTACCCAAGAATCCGATGTAGAAGGCGTCGCTCTCCAGCGCCAAGGTCAGCGCGGGGAGATCGAATTTCGGATCATGGAAGAGCACGACGATGGCCCAACCCGGCCCAAAATCCTCCGGCGTGAAGAGATCCTGCGGCCATCCAAACGCGATATGGGCATTGGGGAAGCGATCCTCGCGCAGGAAGGCGCGGCGCGCGTCGCTCACGACGACCTGAAAATCCAGAACGTTCGCCATCTCCGCCAAAGGGATGGCGATGTCGGTCGCGCCGAAGATCAGCAGGGTGGGCGGCGGCGGCGCCACTTCCACAAAGACCTGGCCCTGCGGATAGTCGTGCTTTTTAGCATGCGGCCCTGGCCATAATTCTACCATATCCGCCACAACCGCTTGATCTAACGCCGGATCGCCAAGCGAGCCGTGGATCTCACCGGAGACGGTGCGCAGCAGGTGAACGGGTGTATCCGTGCGCGTAGCGAATCCGACCGGACGCCGGGCCTCGATCTCCGTGATGAAGGTCTCGTAGATGGGCGACCAGCGCTCGACGAGCACATCGATGGCGCCGCCGCACGAGAGGCCCGCGCCCCACGCTTCCTCGTCGCTGACGCCGAAGAAGGGCCGGCGGATGAGCGCGTCTTTATGCAGCACCATTTCCATTTCGGCCACCGCGTCGCCATCGACGCAGCCGCTGCTCACCGAGCCAGCCACGTCGCCCTCCGCCGTGATCGCCATCCGCGTGCCCGCCGGACGCAGCGAGGAGCCGCGCGTCTCCACAATCGTGGCCAGCGCGATTTCTTTGTCCTCCGCCAGCCATTCGCGTAAGGTCTCGATAATATCTCGCATTTTGGGCCTCCTTTATGCAATCTTAGGCAATGTCGCTGGGGTCCCAGCTCACGCGCAGGCCGCGATCTAACTCGTCCAGGCGGGCCATATCCTCCGGCGCAATCTCGAAATCGAAGACATCGGCGTTCGCACGAATGTGCTCCTTGGTGGAGGATTTGGGGATCACCACCACGCGATGTTGCAAGGCCCAGCGGATGAGGATCTGGGCCGGGGATTTGCCGTGCTTTTCCGCGATGGCAACCAACGGCGGATCATCTAGCATTCGGCCCTTGGTCAGCGGGCTGTAGGCTTCCAATTGGATCCCGTGCTCGCGGCAGTAGGCCAACAGCTCCTCTTGATAGAGGTAGGGACTGAACTCCACCTGATTGACCGCCGGCGCGACGTCGGCCCAGGAAAGCAGCTCTTCCAGGTGCTGGATGGTGTAGTTGCTCACGCCGATGGCGCGGCATTGGTCGGTCTCCAGCAGGGTTTGGAGCGCGCGCCAGCTCTCATCGCGCTGCTGGCTGATGGGCCAGTGAATGAGGTAGAGATCGATGTAGCCCAGGTCTAACTTGCGCAGGCTCTCATCGAAGGCGCGCAGCGCTTGATCAAATCCGTGGTCGCTGTTCCATAATTTTGTAGTAATGAACACCTCCTCGCGCGGCACGCCGCTCTGGCGCACCGCCTTGCCGACCTCGACCTCGTTGCCGTAGAGCTTGGCCGTGTCGATGTGGCGATAGCCGGCCTCCAAGGCCCAGCGCACGGCTCGGATCGTGCCCTGGCCGCTGCCCGCCTGGTAGACGCCCAAGCCGAACATCGGCATCGCCACGCCGTTGTTTAATGTCACTCGACTGTCTATCATTAAATCCATACTATCTCCTTTCTCCTTCGGATAAATTGACGATTTGCAATCGTCTACGCCCATTTACTTTATTTATTTGGGGGTGGCTCAACCTTGTTTGCTTCCGGCTCGTCATATCCTCCATAAAGGCCTTCATATCCTGAATGCTTCCAAGCATAATCAAGTATATAATCCAACTCAGTTTGATTTTCAATGAAATCAGAATTGAGTTCTGTCAGTTCAGGATATTCACCCCATACAATACGTCTCATAAATATTGCGTATTCTTCCGTGTTTGGCTGAATATTCACGCCTTCTGCTTCCATAAATGCGTGGATGATTTGTTTTGCCTGTCTTTCCTGCCTTGTCTGTATGTATTTATTCCCCAGTAAGAGTACCAGCAGAACAACTGCGCCCCCAACAATAGCCCATAAAAGTATTGTCACTAGTTTTTTGTTCTGCATTGCAAAGCCCTTTTGTTGTTAGCTTCTCAAAATTGCCTTTCGGAACCCAAAAGATATTTCACGTACTTCAAGCGCCGTCCAAAACCTTCGCAAGGTACGCCTATTTCGGGCCCCAGGTGTTGCTCTCGATTTGGCCATCATCGTAGACGCGCACGACCT
>CAYXVS010000002.1:0-24170 GCA_964468735.1 uncultured Anaerolineales bacterium
GATCAACAGAGGATCACAGGGAGGTGTCAAGATGTCAGAGCAATTCGAATCCGATGAAGTTTTTGAGCAAGAACCCGAACAGGAACCGTCAGCCTATCAAGAGCCGGAATCCCCACCAGAGGGGAAGAAGAAGCGCAGCTTTGGCGAAGCGTTTAAGAATTTCGCCATTATCTTCTCGTTTATCGTCAACGTGATTTTGGTCTTAGTCCTGCTTATCTCGCCCTTTCCCACGTTAGTCATCGTCAATGGATTTGTCGAGCCGCTGTTGGGCGACTTGGACAACGCCTTCGCCGCTTTAGGCGACACGAAAATCGAGACCAACGTCGATCTCCAACAGCCGTTGGATATTCGATTCGATCTGCCGCTGGAGCAAGACACCAACGTCGTGCTCACCGAGCCGGTGCCCCTCCAGGCCAACGCGACCTTCTTCCTGCCCGGCGGCGGCGGCTCGATCAACGGAACCGTCAGCCTGAGCCTGCCGGAGGGGATGCAATTGCCCGTCTCGTTGAGCCTCATGGTGCCGGTCGAAACGACGATCCCCGTCCAGATGGATGTTCCCGTCGAGATTCAATTGGATGAGGCCGGGATGGGCCCCGCCATCGAGCAGTTGCGCGGCGTCTTCGCGCCCGTGAATGAGTTGTTGGATCTGCTGCCCAATTATCCCCAGGAAAGATTGCTGCCTCGATGAGCGACCGCCCCATCTGTAGTTACGAGGGGTCGCGGTACAGCACGGAGTTCTGGACGAGCGAGCGCTCCTACGAGGACGCCGTCGAGCGCGTGGCGATGCGCGCGCTCCTGCCGCCCACCGGACGCACCCTCATCGAAATCGGCGCGGGGTTTGGGCGGCTGGCCGATCTCTACGCGGGCTACGATACCGTCGTCATCTTCGATTACGCGCGCACGCAGTTGACGCAGGCGGTCGAGCGCCTGGGCGAATCCGGGCCGGGCGGGCGTCCTAATTACATCTTCGTCCAGGGCGATTTTTATCGCTTGCCCTTTGTCGCCGGCCTCTTCGATACGGTGACGATGATTCGCACGCTGCATCACGCGGCGGATGCGCCGGCCGTGCTGCGCGGCATCGCGGAGATTTTGGGGCGGCGCGGCGTCTTCGTCTTGGAATTTGCCAACAAGCGCAATCTCAAAGCCATCCTCCGCTATCTCGCGCGCCGCCAAGCCTGGTCGCCCTTCGATCTCGATCCCGTCGAGTTCGTCGAATTGAACTACGACTTCCATCCCCGCTGGATTTGGCCGCAATTGGAGGCCCTCGGCTTGCAGCGCGAGGCGATCCGCACCGCCTCGCATTATCGCTGGGCGCCGCTGAAACGCCTCCTGCCTACATCTTTGCTGGTGCGCTTGGACGCGCTGGCGCAGCCCACGGGGATGCTCTGGCAGGTCAGCCCCAGCGTCTTCGTGCGATCCCGCGCGCTGCCGACGCACGCTGAGGCGCCAGAGGGCGCCTTCTTCCGCTGCCCGACCTGCGGCGCAGCCTTGGGCGCGCCGCCGGCCTCGAGCTTCGCGTGCGCGTGCGGCGCGACGTGGGAACGTGAGGGCCACATCTATAACTTTCTCTCGCCTGCCAACGATGAAAAGGATGAAGGCGGATAACCTCGCGCCCACCCAACATCCCATCGCCTCAGCGAGACGAATGCTTCGCTGAGGCTTTTTATCGCGAAAGGAGACGTTAGATCATGGAAATTGAAGCGATTTTGCAGGAGTTGATGTACATTGAACGGGGATATTTTCCCCGAGAGGCCTTAGAAGCGGCCATCGCACAGCAAGAAGCCATCACGCCGCACCTACTCCAGGCGATAGAAGACGCACCAGGGTTATTGGAACGGCTCGCCACTGAAAAGAATTACATGCTCCCCACCTACGCCTTCTACCTGCTGGCACAGTTCCGCGAGACGCGAGCCTCCCCCTTGATCGTGGCCTTCTTCTCCCAACCTGGCAGACAGCCCGTGGACGTGATGGGCGATTTCGTCACTGAGGATCTGGGGCGCGTGCTGGCCTCGGTCTCCGGCGGCGATACAGCGCCCATAAAGTCCTTGATAGAAAATTCGCAGATCAACGAGTATACACGTTCCTCCGCCATGGTCGGCCTGCTCACCCTCTTTGTGGAGGGCGTCCTATCACGTAAGGAGATTATCGACTACTTCCGCAGCCTCTTTAGGGGCGGCTTGGAGAAAGAGTACTCCTATATCTGGGAAGCCTTGATCAGTCACAGCAGCACTATCTACCCCGAAGAGCTGATGCCCGAGATCCGGCAGTTCTTTGCCGATGACTTGGCCAACGATATAATCCCCAGCAATCTACGCTGGGTCAGGCGCGTGCTGGCCGAGGGCAAAGAGGAGACCTTGGCGAGTCTCCGGGCAAAACGCCACTATCATTATGTCAACGACACCATCAGCGAGATGGAATGGTGGCACTGCTTCCAACCGCCTCAGCCAACGCCGACTCCATCGCCGCCCCCCGAATCCTCGCCATCACCCTCGCAGGTGACGCCGCGTCCCGCCCCGCCGCCCAAGAAAGTGGGACGCAACGATCCTTGCCCCTGCGGCAGCGGCCGGAAGTACAAGCATTGCTGCGGGAAACGCACCTGATAGTTTGCGCCGCCACTACGGGCACGGCGGGGGCCTCCCCGGGGGGGGGGCAAAAGACGCCGGCCCGACCGGTTGATGTTCGGTTACTGTCATAGAGTGTTCGCCACTGCGCCGCGCCGATGGTTGAAACCATCGGCTGATATCCAAAGTGCGTTAAAACGCACTGGGGTTGCTTTCTTGAGCGGCTTTGCAACCCGTTTTTAACGGGTTTTGTGTATCAGCCTCGAATTCATTCGCAGGCAAGACAAGCGGCGAAAATTTTAAGACTTGACAGCAATTCGCAATTCATCATTCGCAATTCCAAATTCGCACATCTAGAGAAGGAGCACGCTTTTTAACCATGCAATGGGTTCGTGACCACGAAGAAAATCCCGTCCGCCGACGCCATTTCCGCCGGGCGGCGCTGATCACCGTCGCGGGCAATCTCGTGTTGGCCGCCGGCAAGGGCGTCGTCGCCTACCTCTCCGGCAGCGTCGCACTCTACGCGGATGCCGCCAACTCGGCCTCCGACGTCGTCTACTCCCTGCTGATGATAGTCGGCCTCTGGATCGCCCAGCAGCCGCCGGATCTCTCGCATCCCCAGGGGCACCAGCGCTTCGAGCCGCTCTCCGGCCTGATCGTCGCCGCCGCGATGACCTTCGCGGGCTACGAAGCGGGGCGCGCCTCCATCGCACGGCTCATCAGCGGCGGGCTGGCCGTCCAGCCAGGCCTCCCGATGATCGTGCTGTTGACCAGCGCCGTCATCAAATGGGGGATGTTCATCGGCATTCGCAATATCGCGCAGAAGGTCAACAGCCCCACGTTGGACGCCACGGCCAAGGACAACATCGCGGATGTGCTGGCCTCCGGTGCGGCCCTGTTCGGCGCGCTGGGGTCGGCCCACATTCATCCGGTGGTCGATGCTGTGGCGGGCATCTTGGTCGCCTTGTGGATTTTCCGCGCCGCCTTCGAGGCCTGGCAGGAGAACCTGGCCTATCTCACGGGCGCGGGCGCGCC
Source organism: uncultured Anaerolineales bacterium (assembly GCA_964468735.1). Taxonomy (GTDB): domain Bacteria; phylum Chloroflexota; class Anaerolineae; order B4-G1; family SLSP01; genus JAAAOZ01. The sequence goes on from CAYXVS010000002.1 coordinate 3,597, forward strand.
GCCGGAACTGCGCGATCAAATGGGCGAGATTGCGTCGGGGATACCGGGCGTCCAGCGCGTACATCAGGTGCTCACGGAGTACGCCGGCCCGCAGTTAGTCGTCGATTTGCACATCAACGTCGATGGCAACCTCACGCTCTTCGAGGCGCACCGCATCGCCGAAGAGGTGCGGGAGCGATTGGAAGACCTGCCCGACGTGGAGCGCGCCTACATCCACGTGGAACCGTACACCGCACCAGAGGAGTCCGAATGACGACGTCAGAAAATCTACGCCCCAAAGATCGCCCCCGCACTTCGATGGGGCCGCCCCTGCGGATCGATGCTTGGGAGTGGGCGCCGCTCGTGGCGCTCGTCGGCGGCGCGTGGGCCTTCACGACGGCGGAAGCGTGGGCGGGATCAGACCCCAAAATGACGTTGGTCGCGGCCTTAGCGCTCATCTTGGGCGGATGGATGCCCTGGTGGCGCGCGCTCACCGAGACCCCGTGGCGCATCCCGCTGAGCGCGTGGCGCACGTGGGAGCAGGCCGCGCCGCTGCCGCGCTGGCCCTATCTCCAGCCGGGGACGCCGGGGGCCAAGCTCCATCGGGCGATGGCGCAGGCCCGCGCGTGGTGGCGCGAGGTCGGGCGCAGGCAGGTCGCGCCCGCGCTGTGGATGGCCGCGCGCGCGATGTTGATCAGCGGCTTGATCGCGTGGTTCTTGGGGCGAACGGCGCTCCTCCTCACGCTGCTGATGCTGGCCTGGACGGAGATCGCGGTGTTGTGGCACGAGGGGCGCGGCGAGGTGGGGACGGTCTGGGCGGCGGGCGCATGGGTCGGCTTCCCGTGGCTCTTAGGCGCTTCCTTGAGCTTGAGCGCCGTTGGCGTCGAGGGCGCGGCGAGCGCCGAAGCGCTGATGCTCCCCGCGCTCTCTGCCCTTGTGCTGATGGCCATGACCGCGCTCATCCTGCTGCCGAGCGGATGGGCCGCTGCCGGGCCGGCGCTGGCGGGCGCGTTCCTGCTCTGGCGCGGCCACGCCTTCGCCGCCGGGATCGTGCTCCTCTTGGCGTTGCCCGGCCTCTTCCTGCTCTTACATCACCCCGACGCAGAGACTTATCGTCGCGCGCTGCTCCCCTGGTTCTTAGCGATGCTGATCCTCATCGCGAGCGTTCTCTGAAGCATCGAAGACCTCTCTGAGATGACCTGGCTCCTGGTGATCGGCGGCGTCCTGCTCTTAGGCGCGATCCTCTACTGGCAACTGATCCTGGCCGAGGGCGCCTACTTGGGCCGCCGCGCCGTGATCTGGCTGTATGACGCCTCCGCGCGCATCTATGACCGCGTCAAGTCCTTCGATCCAGGCTACGAGCAGTGGTTCTTAGGGCTGCCGCTGAGCCGCGCGCTGGCGCTGGTCAACGATCCGCTGGTGTTGGACGTGGCCACCGGCACCGGACGCCTGCCGCGCACGCTCTTCGCCCAATCTAACTTTCGGGGGCGGCTGATCGGCGTGGATCTCTCGCACCGGATGCTGAAGCAGGCGGTCGAGACCACCGCGACGTGGCGCGACCGCGTCACCTATCTCTGGCACGGCGCGGGGGAGCTGCCCTTTGAGGATGCGACCTTCGACGCGGTGGCGTGCTTGGAGGCGCTGGAGTTTATGCCCGATCAGGATCGCGTGCTCCAGGAGATGGCGCGCGTCCTGCGACCGGGCGGCGTCTTTCTCATCACCAATCGGATCGGGGCGAACGCGCGCTGGCTGCCGGGCCGCACCTCGAGCACGGAGGCGTTCGTGGAGAAGTTGCGCGCGCTCCCCTTGGAGATGATCCGCCCGCAACCGTGGCAAGAGGATTACGACCTCATCTGGGCGGTGAAGCCCGGCGTCCCCGACGGCCCGCCCAGCTTGCGCCGCTTAGCCGAGATTCTGCGCTGCCCCCACTGCGGCGCGGACGTGCATCCCCAAAAAGACAACGCGGGGCTGGTCTGCGATAACGGCCACGTCCTGCCCCGAACGGCTGAGGGGATTGTGAAGTTGGTGTGAAACCTCACCACCACCCCCAGCCCCTCCTCCTCTCCATCAGATGGAGAGGAGGAGGGGAGCACAGCCAAACGCTATCTCGTCACGCCCGTTAAACCACCCAGCAAAATCCCCGGCTGGATGCAGGTCTCCTCATCGGGACTGACCGCCTCCTCGCCGGTGACGATCTCTTCGAGCACATAGGTGACCGCGCCGTCGTCGTAACGCACAAGCGTGTGCGGCGGCTCGGCATCGTACCAGGCGCTGAGCGCGCTGGCCCCATCCGCCGCCCCCTCCTCCGCGACGGTGACGCGCCACGCGAGCACGTTCTCGTCCACCGTCCAGACCGGCTCCCCATCGCGCACCATCACATAGCGCGCCCGCGATTGATACTCCCCCTCAGATGTGACGGAGAGCAGCGGATGCCGCGCACCGTAGGCGATCTCGAAGGGCAGCGCCGTCATCCGCCACGGCCACTCGCGCGCGAAGAGCGCTTCGCTCGCCACCGTATCGCTCACGACGCGCCCCCCAATGCGCAGCTCGCCGGAGGCCAAGCTGTAGGTCGCGCGTTCCTCGCCCACCTGATAGCCGCCCTCCAACGCCTCGAGCTGAAGATCGGGCCGGGACCATCGCGCCTGCTGATGCCAGGCGGTGGCCTCGCCCGTCAGCGCCAGGTCGAAGCGCGAGAGATCGATGTCCCACGCCGAAAGATCCACGGGCAGGTCTGCGGCGATATCAAAGGCGTCGTAGGCCGCACGACACGCCAGATCGAAGTGCGTGGGCGCGGGCGTCAGTTCGCACGTCGCCTCGCCGATAGGCTCATCTAACATATTGCGGATCTCGTAGCGCCAGCGCGTCGGCGTATCCCAGGCGGCGGGCGCGTCAAGCTCGACCTGCGCTTCCGCCAGGCGCTCTGGATGGCGTCCGACGATGTATTCTGTCGTCGCGACGTAGCCGTAGATCAGGAGCATCACAGCCAACGGCAGCGGCCACGTCCGGCGCACCCAGCCCCAATCGCGGCGGCGCAGATCAGGCGTCGGCGGCTGGGTCGTGCGCCGCATCCACCAGAGCGCCGCCAACGCCAGCGGCGCCAATATCAGGCCGAAGACCACCATCGCGATGACGAGGATGAGGAACGGCTCGAACGGCAGCAGGATAAGGCCCGCCATCACCAGCGTGGAGAAGCCGTTGTAGACGGCGTGGACGATGATGCTGGGCAGGAGCGCGTCGTTGCGCCAGGCCACGTAGCCCAGCACCAGGGCGACCGGCAAGAGCGGCAGCGCGCCCTGGAAGCGCAGGTGGTACATCGCGAAGATGATAGCCGCAATCACCCAGCCGACCCAGCGGCGGCGCGCGCCGTAGGCCCGCTGGACGTAGCCTCGGAAGAGAATCTCCTCACAGATGGGGGCCGCGATGACCGTGGCCGTGGCGAAGAGCAGCACCTCCAGGCCGTTGCCGGGGTAGGCGGCGGGCGAAACCGGCGTCGAATAGCCGAAGATGACCATCGAGAGTAGATTCACCACGATCCCGATCATCCAGAAGCCGGCGCCCACCACCACGCTCAGCCCAATCGCGCCCCAGCCGGGCCAGCGCCAGCGCAGCACCTCGCGCACGGGCAGGGCTTCCATCTTGATGAAGAGGAGAGTCAGGATCGCCAGCAAGATCTCGACAAGGATGCCGGTGAGGAATTTAGGCCCGATGTCATAGAGATACCAGCCATTGAGAATGATGAGGATCAGGCCGACCAACAGCAGCAGGTTGGTCAGCCAACGGGCCGGAATCCACACGGACGAGACGGACACATCAGCGGAGGGCGCGTCAGTTGTCGATGGAGATGAGGTGGTCACGTTGTCGCCTCGTTAGAAGCGTCGCGATCCACGGAGAAGGCCGGAGGCATCGCGCGTTTGTGGGCGGAGTTGGCGATCATGCGCCGAACCTGGGCGACCTGCTCCGACGGCGCGTCGGGCGTCTCGTCGTTCAGCAGCGCCGCCAAGATCGCGTCCAACTCATCGTAGGTGATGCCCATCTCACCCTCGTCGGTCTGGCCCGGCCAGAGGCCCGCCGAGGGCGCCCGCGTGATGATCGACTCCGGCAGATCCAACGCCCGCGCCAATCCGCGCACCTCGTGCTTGTAGAGTTCGCCCAGCGGCTCGATATCGACGCCGCCATCGCCGTATTTGGTGAAATAGCCCACCATCAACTCGGCGCGGTTGCCCGTCCCGCCGACTAAATAGTTGTGCGCCTGCGCCAGGAAGTAGAGCGTCGTCATTCGCAGCCGGGGCTTGATGTTGGCGTAGGCCATATCGGGGCCGGAGGGCAGCGCCGCCGTCAGCGCATCGTAGGTCGCGCTCAGATCGACCGTGATGGGCGTGAGATCGAGGGCCTCGGCGACCAGCCGCGCATCTTTCGCATCCTCCGGCTGGCTGTGGCAGGGAAGCAACACCCCCAGCACGTGCTCCTTGCCCAGCGCGCGCACGGCCAGCGCCGCCGTCACCGCCGAATCGATCCCGCCGCTCAGGCCGACGACGTAGCCCTTGGCGCCGGCCCGCTCCGCGTATTCCCGCATCCATGCAGCGATGTCGTCTGTTAGTTTTTGGTAGTCCATGATGCCTCCTTCTAATGGTCAGATAGTTTTTGGGTCACAATGGGGTTATTATATCATCGTTAGATCGAGGGGGAAAAGCGAGAATGCAAGTTTATTGACCTGCCTGGCGATCAAACGTATAATGAGGATGTAAATTTGACGCTATGTGACTGGGTCAAAATCCATCCGAAGCTGAATCGAAGGGGGATGTCAAATGACCACATTTTTGTTGACGCTGCCGGGCCAACAGGAAAATGCTACACCGCTGCACGTGAGCTTCCATTTGATCACGACGCTCAACGTGACCGCCGATGCAGCGCGTCAAAAGGTCAACCGCGAGGTTATTCCAGATTTAGGGACAGGCTTAGTAGCCCAAATGCCTGAACTACGGGTTATCGAAGAGCAAGTGATGTGGCGTGTACCAATCGTTCTTTCCTTGCCGGGATTAGGCGATGTAGGACAAGTCGGCGTGATAGAGGTTGACGCTCATACCGGCGAAGTGTTGATCGATGCCGACGTTGAAACCGACATTATCCAACATGCCCGCTGGCTTTACAATGGCGCGACACTACCAACTTCATAATGCTGGGTACTAGGTGAAGAGGAAATCATGATGGAAATCCTGCGAAGGAGCATAGAAAAAACTACCCAACGGCTCAAGGATTTCGAACAAAAATTTAATCAGGAAACCTCTACATTTTATCAGCAATTTCAGACCGGCGAGCTTGGGGATGCCATCGAGTACATCAAATGGGCCGGGGAATATGAAACGCTCTTGCAATTACAGGAGGACTTTCAAGAACTATCGGAGACCCAGGTGTGCTGATGGATGGCTCATCTAAAAAAGGCCGCTCACTGATATAACCAAGCGCGGACTCAATCGAGTCCGCGCTTTTTTACGCTACGACTCCGCCCCTCACTCCCCCGATTTCCAGCGCTGGAACAGCCGCAGCACCCACAGGACGACGCCCGCCGTGGTGACCGGCTCGATGATCTTGATGACGGTGCTCGCAAAGTTGGGGAGGTCCATCCCCAGCAAGAGGTAGTGGAAGAATAACCCCCAGATGACGGTCGTAGCCACGGCGAAGACGATGTCCCCCGCGATGCCGTACGGCGGCGCCTTCGGCAGCACCAAGCCGGGAATGACGCCCACCCCGACGCCCAACACAATCCAGATACCCAGCCAAAGGATTATCTCCATCTCTCATCTCCTATTTCTGCGATTTATCGGCGTTCTCGGCAGCGAAGGCCACGCGAAAGCCAATCGCGGCGGAGCGATTGTGCGGCAGGCTCCGCTCCGAGGCGAAGACGCGCGCCGATTCCGCCGCGAAGCTCCACGCGCCGCCCCGCAACACCTTGGTCTTGAGGTTGTAGTCGCTGCTTGTCCATTCCCACACATTGCCGGCCGCATCGGACAGCCCTTCCGGGCTGAGACCCTCGATGAACAACCCCACCGGCGTCGGGCCGCCGAGGCCGCTTTCGCGCGTGTTAGCCTTCCGCATATCGAAGCTGTTGCCCCACGGATACATCCGGCCATCCAAGCCGCGCGCCGCGCGCTCCCACTCCTCCTGCGTCGGCAAGCGACCGCCGACCCAGGCGCAGTAGTCCCGCGCCTCCGACCACGTGACGAGCACGACGGGAAAGTTGCCTTTGCCCGGCGGATAGGTGCGCTGCTCGCGATCCCAATTGTAGGCGTTGGCCCATGCCGCTTCGACGTAGGGCGCAGGCACGCTCGAATGGGCGCGCAGAAAGGCCGCATACTGCCGGTTGGTGACGAGATAGCGCGTGATGCGATAGGGCAGGAGGTAATAGGGCAGCGCCTCCTCGCCGTAGGGGAACTTCCCGGCGGGGATAGTGACCGTCACGTCGAAGTCGCGGGGATCCTCCAAATAGCCCAGCGCCCAGCCCGCCGACAGGCGCTGTTGGAAGGTCGCCTCGCGCTCGCCCAGAAATATCTTGAGGAGCGCCTTCGCATATCGAGCCGTCATCTCAGGTTGTTCCCCAGAGCCGCGCACCTCGCGCACGGCCGCGCGGATGCGGGTGAGGTCGCCGCTCAGCAGATCTTCCCAGAGGCGCTGGTTAGGATCTAAGCGCACGTTGGGTTCTTGGCCCGTCGGCAGCGTGAGGTGCAGATAGCTGCCGATCTCCATCGCGGAGAGCGATGAAAATGACACGGGAATGCGCAACATGCGCATCAAGGGCCGGCGGCTTTCATATTTCTCGATCAACAAGGGCGCGGCCTGCATCCCCGGAATCAGCGGCGGCGCTTGTTTCTCCTCGTCGCCGCGCGCGCGCATCTCCAGGTCTTGGATCAGGTTGGGATATTCCAACAAATCCTGGTAAAGATCGCGGTAGCGCCCCTGGATCACGACCATCTTGGCCAGGAGCGCCGGCTCTATCGCGACCATCTTGCCGCGCGCGATGCGCCGCGCGGCCAATTGTTGGAGGAGCCGAAAGATGTTGAGAATCCGCTTGATCAAGCGCGGATTGGGCGGCAGGCCGCAGGCGAAGATCTGATGCACCTCCGGCGGCAGATCCGGCGCCGCCCGCGCCACGAAGCGCTCCATCTGCACCTCCTCTAAGGGCGGCAGATAGAAGGGCAACTGGACTAACTTCTCCAGATAACTCTCCCCCACGCCCTCCTCTTGCGAGCCGTATTTCTGCTCGACCACCGTCTCGATGCGCTCATGATCCGCCGCCAAGAAGAAAGCACAACCCGGCACATCCAAGAAGAGCTTGATCGTCTCCAGCACCTCCAGCGCCCGGTCAGGCAGGCAGCGATCCAGATCATCGACGAAGATGATCAGCAGTCCGTTGCGCTTGCGAACATACTGGAGGACGATCTCGGCAAATCCGCTGCGAAACTCCTCCAGCAGCGACAGCTTCCGGCGGCGGATCTTGATCTCCTCGTGGCTGACGGCCTCGACGACCTCCTCCAGCGTGCTCATCTTGCCCTCGGCCAGCTTGAGCACCTCTAGGAGACCGCCAGAGAGACTGGAGAGCGAGAGGCCCAGCGTGAGCGCGCCCTGCCCGAGCTTCTTCCAATCGACGCTCACTTCACCCTTCTCGGTACGATCTACATCGGCATAGAGGCGCGTCTCCCAATCCTCGATGCGTTGTTTATGCGGCGGCGATAGCTCCAAGCCTTTCAGGCATTCCAAGACGCGCAAGAGCAGCGCGCGCCAGATCGCGCCCTCATCGCGCTCGTACTGCCACGCATTGAACCAGATGACGTGCGCGCGGCGGTGCTCGGCGGTGCGACGACCCGTCAGATATTTGGAGATCAGCCGCATCAAACTGGTTTTGCCGGCGCCCCACGGGCCAAAGACCCCAATCGTGATCGGGGTGCTGCCGGAGAGGACGATTTGGCTCAGGGCCTCCGCGTAGTCCTGAAAATCAAAGCGATCCTCCTCGGCCTTGAGGATGGGATGATCGGTCCAAAAAGCGTCAGACATCAGCACTCCGCCTACGAATAAATTCGCAGGTTGCTACCCACAGTCGGCTCAAGCCAACTGTGCGATAGTCTGCTTCAGCAGACTTGAAGGTAACAGACCGGCGATTCATCGTCAGACGTACCAGACAACAACAAACCGATATCATACCTACGAACACCTTTGTTCCCTGCGCTACTGCGGGACGAAAAAGGGCGGGTATCCCGTGAATTGAAATTGGAAGAGCAATTGAGCATAGACGCGGAGGACCTGATGCAAGAGGGGTCTGAACCGTGAGGTCACGTAAGCCGTGTGCATCACTTGCCACGTCCCGGTCGGATCCCATGGCTGACTGACGATAACGCCCCAGGTATTGTACAAAATCGCCATCACCAAGAGCGCCAACAGCCCTCCGGCCAGCAGGCCAAAGGCGTTATCAAAGTAGCCCAACTTCTTGAGGGTTGTATCCTCGAAGGCCAGCTTGCTCACAAAGTAGAGAATGACGAATAAGAGGCTGCCGACGACCACAAAGACAAAGGTCTGGCTCAGGTGGAGTTGAGGCGGGGCGGCGCCAATGACCTCCGCAGTCCCAGACATCAGATTTTGAATGATATCTGTGCTCAGGGTCAAAAAACCAGCCCCAAATGTGGCCAAGTAAAATCCAAAAATCATCATCAAAGTGCGCAGTAATCCTTTCATCGTGGATAGGACAAGAATCGCAAGCCCAACGACGATAAGAAAAACGTCTAAAATCATCATAATCTTCTCCTTCATTTTGTTTGCTTGATGCGAGCCGATCTCTGATAAGATTATATCCCAAAAGTGCGCCGGGTAAAAAGCCCGATCCATGTTACACTGAGGAAAACCTGCTATAAGGCTCATGCTTGAAAAAGGGGTTCAGGATTTAGAATGAGAAACCAGAAACCAGGAATCAGGAACAAGAAGCTTATTTATCTGCTGATCATCTGTCTACTAAGTTTGATAACAACACAAGCTCACGCTGCTGGGCCGGAGAACGGAACGCCGCCGTTGCGACCGGAGATCCCCCCGGCGGCGCGCCACGATCCCTCCCCGCCGCTGCGCGCGCCGATGCGCGATCTCAGCGCGCCGCCGGAGACGATGGCCGCGATGATAGACGACGGCATCATCCCCGAACGCTGGATCTTGCCCAAGGCGCTGCAAACGCCCGCCCGAACCGAGGGCGATCCCGTCGTGCAACGGACGCTCATCCCCAGCAGCATGCCCCCGCCCCAACACACCTTCGAGGGCATCGAGAATATCTCCGGCATCGCGCCGCCGGATACTCAAGGCGATATCGGCTACGATCCGGCGACCGGGCGCAAGTATTACGTCCAATGGGTCAACCTGGATTGGGCCGTCTGGGATGTAACGACGCCCACAGAATCCACGCTGATCTACGGCCCGGTCGATGGCAACGCGATCTGGACCGGCTTCGGCGGCCCGTGCGAGACGATGAACGACGGCGACCCCATCACGCTCTTCGATCCCTTCGCGCAGCGCTGGCTGATGACCCAATTCGCCGTCTCCGCCGAGCCATACTACGAGTGCATCGCCGTCTCCGCCGCCGCCGATCCCACCGGGAGCTGGCACCGCTACGCCTTCGAGGTCAGCCCCGACAAGATGAACGACTATCCCAAATTCGGCGTCTGGCCGGACGCCTATTATATGACCGCTAACCAATTTCTGCACGGCGGCAGTTGGGCCGGCGCGGGCATCTTCGCCTTCGAGCGCGAACGGATGTTGCGCGGGGAACCCGCCAATATGATTTACTTCGATCTGGCCGACGTGAACATCAACTTCGGCGGGATGCTCCCCACCGATTTCGACGGCGCGCAGCCGCCGCCCCAGGGCGCGCCGAACTACTTCATCGAGGTGGACGACAGCGCGTGGCTGGGCGATGCGCAGGATACGATGCGCCTCTGGGCCTTCCACGTCGATTGGCAGACGCCGGAGAACAGCACCTTCGGCCTGGACGGACTGCCGAACCACAAATTGCCCGTCGCCAACTACGATCCGCTCTGCGTCAGCACCTGGGAGTGCATCCCGCAGAAGAGCAGCACCCAGCGCGTGGACGCCATCGGCGAGCGCCTGATGTATCGCGCCGCCTACCGCAACTTCGACGCGCACGAGGCCATCGTGGTCAATCACACGGTCGATGTGGGCGGGCAGCGCGCGGGCATCCGCTGGTACGAGGTGCGCAGAAGCGACGACGCCTGGGCCATCCATCAACAGGGCACCTTCGCGCCTGACGACGGCCTGCATCGCTGGATGGGCAGCATCGCGCAGGATCACGTCGGCAACATCGCGCTGGGGTACAGCATCTCCGGCGCGACCTTAGACCCCGCCATCTACACCACCGGTCGGCTGGCGAACGATCCCCTCGGCGAGATGGCGCAGGGCGAGGCGGTCTTCTTCCCCGGCCAGACGGCGCAGAGCGGCGTGAATCGCTGGGGTGATTACAGCATGATGGGCATCGATCCCGTGGACGATTGCACTTTTTGGTACACGCAGATGTACTCCAAGGGCAGTTGGAATTGGGCGACGCGCATCGGGTCGTTCCAGTTCCCCGATTGCACCCTTGGCGAGCATGGCAAGCTCCGGGGCGCGATCGCCGACGCCGCGACCGGCGATCCCCTCGCCGACGCCCGCGTCATCGCGGACAATGCCGGCCAACCGCCCTACGAGACCCTCACCGACCCGGCGGGCGACTACGCGCTCTCACTGCCGGGCGGGAGCTACACCGTCACGGCGCAGGCCTACGGCTACGCCAGCGCCACGATCACCGGCATCACCGTCACCTCGGATATGACGACCACGCAGAATTTCGCCCTGACGCCCGCCGCCGCCTACGTCGTCAGCGGCACGGTCGCCGATCACAACACCGGCATGCCGCTCTACGCCCATCTCGCCATCCGAGGCGAGCCGAACGACCCGCCGGCCGCGCGCGCCGAGATATGGACCGATCCCCAGACGGGCGCTTACAGCACCACGTTAGCCACGGGCGTCACGCATACGCTCCAGGTCGCATCGTGGGCCGCGGGCTATCTCCCCACCTCGACCCAGATCGCGCCCCTGACCTCCAACCTGACGTTGGATCTCCACTTGGACGTGGACGCGGCGCAGTGTGAAGCGCCAGGTTATCGCTTCGATTATGCCGCCTACGCCTATATCGAGGAGTTCGAGGCCGATGACGGCGGCTACACGGTCACCGGCGCATCGCCCTCGTGGGCCTACGGGACGCCCGTCAACGGGCCGGGGCGAGCGCGTTCCGGCCAGCACGCCTGGGCCACCAATCTCTCCGGCAACTATCAGGCGGATGAGAGCAGCTATCTGACCTCGCCGCCCCTTGATCTGAGCGCCTACGAGGGGCAGGGATTCGCCCTAAGTTGGTGGCAGTGGGCCTCAACCGAGGCGAACGTCGACTTTCTCAGCGTGGAGACCAGCCGGGATGGCGGCTCGAACTGGACGACTGTCTACGGCCCCATCTCCGGGAAGTACGACGCCGCTTGGACGAAGCGCCAGGTCATCTTGGACGCGAGCTACGCCATCACGGATGTGCGGCTGCGCTTCCATCTGAGCAGCGACGCCGCCACAACCGCGCCCGGTTGGTACATCGATGACGTGGGCCTGCTGCCGGTGACCATCCCCCAGGAGGCCGCCATCCTGACCGAGAATTTTGAGGCGGATGGCGGCGGCTACATCACCACCACGCAGGGCGGCGCGGAGCACACCTCCTGGGAGCGCGGAGCGCCCACCACCGGCCCCGACAGCGCGCTCTCCGGGGATAACGTCTGGGCGACGAACTTAGATGGCGATTATCTCGACGACGAGCAAAGTTACCTGCTCTCGCCCGCCTTCGATTTGAGCGCCTATGCCGATCAGGAGATCATCCTCTCTTGGTGGCACTGGGCGGCGACGGAGGACGGCTATGATGAAATCTCCGTCCAGCTGAGCGCCGACGATGGCGCGACCTGGTCGACGATCTACGGCCCGCGCGATGGCGTCATCGCCGCGCGGTGGACGCAGGAGCGGGTCAATTTGGGCCTTGGCTATGGCGCGGCGGCGTTCCGCGTGCGCTTCTTTCTGGATACGGATGTCTCGGTCACGACGCTCGGCTGGTACATCGACGACGTCGAAATCAGCGCCATCGCGCCGCTGACCGTGCCGCCCACGCCCTGCGAGGCGCAGGAGGGCGGCCTGATCTTCGGCCACATCTACGACCGCAACACCGGCGCGCCCTTGATCGGCGCGGAGGTGCGCGACGTCACAGGCGAGCGCACGTCCGCGCGCGCCACGGCGGAACCTGGACGCGACGATGCCTTCTATCAGCACTTCCTGCCGCCGGGCGCGCACCCCCTCACCGCGACGCTGTCGGGCGGCTACGCGCCTCTCTCCGCGACGGTCACGGTGACCAACTACCAGACTCAACAGCAAGATTTTCACCTTCCCGCCGGGCGATTGGCGGAGTTGATCCCCGGCGACGGGCGCGCGGCCACGCTCTTCATCGATGACCAACTCGCGCTCACCGGCGCGCTGGTCAACACCGGGACGCGCGCGGCCCGCTACGAGGTCTGGGAATTCAACGCGCCGCCGCCCGATTTCACGCCCGTGGCCGCCTTCTTGCATCGCGGGCGGCACACCAGCCCCAAGAAGATGAATGTCCCGACGCTGCGCGGCGAGCGCTACACGATCTCGCCGCCCGCCGCGCCCCGCTTCCCCCTTGGCGCAGAGGTCATCACGATGGCGACCGGCCTCGATGGCGCGTGGGGCATCGCCCATCACACGCTGAGCGACACGCTCTGGATCGGCAACACGGCCCCGGCGGGCGATGGCCTCCTCTACGAATTCGAGAAAGACGGCACGCGGACCCATCGCACCATCAGCACAACCGCCTGGGCGGCGGACTTCGCGGCGGATCTGGCGTTCAATCCGCTGACGCAGAAGTTGTGGCAGGTCAACGTCGGCGGGGATAATTGCATCTACGAGTTAGATCCGGCGACTTCATCTCCCACCGGGCGGACGATCTGCCCGCCGGTGGGCAATTCGCAGCGCGGCCTGGCCTACGATCCGCTCAGCGATACCTACTTCTCCGGCGCTTGGACCGACAGCCTGATCCATCGCTTCACGCCGGAGGGCGTCATCATCGCGGAGCACGACCTCGGCGTGGCGATTGCGGGGCTGGCCTACAACCCTCTCAGCGGCCATCTCTTCGTCGCGGCCAACGACGACGTCGGCAGCGACATCTACGTCTTCGATGTGCATGCCGACTACGATCTGCTGGGCGGCTTCGATGTGCCGGGCCTGGGCGCCTTCGAGCAATCCGGCCTGACGCTGGATTGCGACGGCACGCTCTGGGCCGTCAACCAAGACACGGACGTCGTCATCGGCATCGCCTCCGGCGAGACGGACGTCTGCGCCTGGCGCGGCATCCCGTGGCTGGAGGTCGCGCCGGATCAGGGCGCGCTGACCGCCTCGGCCCGCCAGCCGCTGACCTACACCTACGACGCGATCGGCATGCAGCCGGGCCGCTATCTCGCTCACCTGCGGATCACCAACGACACACCCTACGGCTCGCTCACGCTGCCTGTGTCGCTCACGGTGCAGACGCCCGCGACGTGGAGCACGATCAGCGGCGCGATCCACAGCCGGGGCTATTGCGACCGCCATCCCGCGCCGTTGGCGGAGGCCGCCGTTCGCATCGCCGGCGCGGATGGCTACACGGCGACGATCACGACCGATGAGAGTGGGCGCTATCGCTACGCGCTGGATGCGACGCGCGGCCCGCTCACGGTGAGCGTCGCAGCGGCCGACCATCAGCCGCTGGCGCGCGCGGGCGTCACGCTGACGGCTCAGCAGACGACCACGCTCGATTTGGGATTGCGCATCATAGCGCCGTGCGCTGCCGTCACGCCGACGGCCATCGCCGCCAAGATCGACCCCACAGGCGCGCCGTCCGCCATCCACACCGAAACGCTGACCCTGCACAACGCGGGGGCGCTTTCATACACCTTCACCATCACCGAACTGCTCGTCCTCCAGCAACGGCACGAGGTGCTCTTGATCTCTCCCGATAGCAGCGCGGGCGATATTTCTGGACTGGTGACGACGCTGACGGCCTACGATGACGTCACCGTCACGATCTGGGACAACGCCCAAGGCGAACCGCAAGCCGCCGATCTCGCGCCCTACGATGTGGTGATCCTGGGCAACAACTACACGTGGTCGCCAGAACTGGACGTCACGGCGGTCGGGGACGCGGTCGCCGATTATATCGACGCGGGCGGCAAGGTGATCGAGAGCCTCTACGTCCAAAGCTTCGATGCGTGGGGCTTCGGCGGGCGCTACATCTTCGAGCACTACAGCCCCTTCACGCGGGCCACGGCGGATTACTGGGTCGATGACGCGATGCAGATCGAGGCGTCCACCCATCCCGTGATGCGCAACGTCGGCGAGATCCGTGACGTCAACGGCCATCAAGACCCCACCGTGCGCGCCGACGCCGAGATGTTGGCCACGTGGGCGAACACCGGCCTGCCCGCCGTAGCGGTCAACGAAAACGTCGTCGCCCTGAATTTGATGATTTTTCAGCCAGGATGGCAGGGCGACGCGCCCATCCTGCTGCACAACGCCATCATGTGGCTCACGGGCGCCGCAACGCAGGAGGTCGCGTGGCTCGCCGCCGCGCCCACCGAGGGCGCGGTCGCCGCCGACGGCCAAACGGATGTGACGGTCACGCTGACGCCGCACGCGGAGATGGGCGAGGGCGATCACACGGCCAGCCTCATCATCGCCACCGACGACGCGCGCGCGCCCCAGATCGCCGTGCCCGTGACGCTCACCATTGGCTGCATCCCCCTCGCGGGCGCGGACTTCACCTACCGGCCGGCGGCCCCACGCCTCGGCGAGACCGTCGCCTTCACCGGCAGCGTCGGCGGCGGATCGGCGCCGATCACCTACACGTGGAACTTCGGCGATGGCAGCCCCATCGCTGCGGGACAGATCGTCACGCACAGCTACCAGCATCCTATCACCTGGACTATGACCATGTGGCACTTCCCCGTCCTGATGACGGCTCAAAATGCGTGCAGCACCCAACACGTCCAGAAGAGCCTCGGCCTGACGCCGCCCATCAAACTATACCTGCCGCTATTGATGCGCGAGGGAAAATGACGAATGATGAATGATGAATGGAGGATAAAAGGATGGAAATTAAAGAGAAATTAGAGCGTATAACAAGATTCATCATTCTAAATTCGCAATTCCCCCCTATGAAAATTGGAGGATGGCAGTTGGAAAATCTGAGGAAATTCATCATTCATCATTCTAAATTCGCAATTCCCCTTACCTTGCTTTTACTGAGCAGTTTAGCCTTGACGACGGCGACATTTGCCGCCTCCGGGCCAGATGGGCAAGTCGTGCGCGTGATCTTCAAATCGCGCGCGGAGTTGGCGCAGTTGGCGGCTCGATTGGACATCTGGGAGGTCGATCACGAGGCCGGCGCGCTCGTGGCCTACGTCAATGCGAGCGAGCGCCAATGGCTGACCGACAACGACATCGATATCGCGCCGCTCCCCGCCAAGATGGCCCACCCCGAGACGATCCCCGGCTTCCCCTGCTACCGCACCATCGCGGAGAGCGACGCGCAGATTGACGTTTGGGCCGAGGAGCACCCCCATCTCACCGAGGTCATCACCATCGGCCACAGTTACGAGGGGCGCCCTTTGCGTGTACTGCGCCTCACCAATCGCGCCACCGATGCCAACGACCAGATCATCCCCAAGCCCGTCTTCTTCCTGATGGCCAACATCCACGGGCGCGAGCTGATCACCAACGAGGCCGCGCTGGTCTTCGTCGAGCGACTGCTCGCCGCCTACCCCTCAGATCCCGACGTGACCTGGCTGTTAGATGAGCACGCCATCTACGTGCTGATCAGCGCCAACCCCGACGGTCACATCAAGAATGAGCCGGGGGAGCCGTGGAGCTATTGGCGCAAGAACACCAATCCTGAGAACGGCTATTGCAACGGTTCCAACTACGGCATCGATCTCAACCGCAACTCGAGCTACAACTGGGGCGGCGTCGGCGCGAGCAGCCATCCCTGCGCGCTCACCTATCGCGGGCCATCGGCCGCCTCGGAGGTGGAGACACAGGCGATCCAGAGCTTCGTGCAATCCATCTTCGAGGATCAGCGTGGGCCGGAACGCGAGGACGCCGCGCCGGACGATACGACCGGCGTCTTCATCAGCCTGCACAGCTACGGCGACCTGGTGCTCTGGCCCTGGGGCGATACTTATAACCCGGCGCCAAACGACGCGCAACTGCGTCAGTTGGGGAACAAGATGGCCGCGTTTAATTCGTACACCGCCCAACAGGCCAGCGACCTCTATCCCACCAGCGGCGCCACGGATGATTGGAGCTACGGCGACCTGGGCATCGCTTCCTATACTTTTGAGATCGGCAACAGCAACGATAACTTTTATCCGGGCTGTCACCGCTACGACGCCCTGATCGAGCCAAATATGCCGGCCTTTCTCTACGCCGCCAAGGCGGCGCGCGCGCCCTATCAACTGCCCTTCGGGCCGTCCATCTCTGGCATAACGGTGCCCACCGCCACCATCCAGATCGGCGAGCAGGTCCACGTGCGCGCCACGGTGGATGACGGCGATAACGGCGGGCAGCGCATCGCGGCGGCTGAGGCCTACGTGGGCGCGCCGCCCTGGCGCGCGGGCGAGCCGATCACGCTCACGGCGCAGGATGGCGCCTTCGACAGTGTGGTGGAGGAGATCACGGGGGTCATCGACACGACCGATCTGGAGGCCGGGCGCTATCTGCTCTTCGTGCGCGGGCAGGACGCCGACGGCGCGTGGGGGCCGGTCACCGCGACCTATCTCGATGTCGAGCCGCGTGTAACCCCGCCTACGCACTATCTGTGGATTCCCTTAATTGTACGTCGGAATGGCATGCCAACCTCGCAGCATACCAATCCGCGCCAGGTCGTAGGTCGGCATGCCATTCCGACCTCAGCCGGATTACCAATCCGGCCTACGCCTGCGAAAATCTCCGCCCAAGCCTGGGCAGCGACGGCGGACGCGGCGACCATCGACGTGCTCGTGCTCTTGGCCGAGCAGGCCGATCTGGCATCTGCCCGGACGGCCCCCACCCAAGCGGCGCGCGGGCGCTGGATCCAATCGAACCTCTGGGAGGTCGCGCAGCACTCGCAGCGCCCGCTCCAACGCTGGCTGATGGAGCAAGGCGTGGCCTATCGCTCCTTCTACATCGTCAACATGCTCCAACTGGAGGCGGATCGCGATCTGGCGCTCGCCCTGGCCGGCCGCGCCGACGTCGCGCGCATCCTCACCAATCCCCAGGTGCGATTGGACACCGATCTAAGTTGGGGCCGGCGTTTTTTATCCCCCCCAAGGGGACCCGCCGTGCCCCAGCGCGAAGCGACCGCCTCACAGCCGCACGCGACCCAGGGCATCGAGTGGGGCGTGCAGAAGATCAACGCGCCGGAGGTGTGGGCGCAAGGCTTCACCGGGCAGAGCATCGTCATCGCCGGGCAGGATACGGGCTACGATTGGGATCACCCCGCGCTTCGGGCCGCCTATCGCGGCTGGGACGGCGCCGCCGCGACGCACAACTATCACTGGCACGACGCGATCCACAGCGGCGGGGGGAGCTGCGGCCCGGATGCGCCCGCGCCCTGCGACGATCACGGCCACGGGACGCACACGATGGGCACCATGGTCGGCGATGACGGCGGGTCCAATCAAATCGGCGTCGCGCCGGGCGCGCGCTGGATCGGCTGCCGCAATATGGATCAGGGCTGGGGATCGCCCGCGACCTACGCCGAATGCTTCGAGTTCTTCGTGGCGCCCTATCCCGTCGGCGCGACGCCGGCGCTGGGCGATCCCGACCAGGCGCCCGATGTGATCAACAACTCCTGGAGCTGCCCCGCCTCCGAGGGCTGCGACGCGGAGCACATCGCGCTGTTGGCGCAGGTGGTGGCCAACGTGCGCGCGGCGGGCATTATGGTCGTCGCGTCCGCCGGGAACGGGGGAAGCGCGTGCGGCACCATCGACGAGCCGCCGGGCATCTACACGACCACCTACACCATCGGCGCGACGAACAGCAGCGACACCCTGGCCTCGTTCAGCAGTCGCGGCCCGGTGACGTGGAATGGCCAGATCTACGCCAAGCCCGATATCGCCGCGCCGGGCGTGAGCGTGCGCTCTAGCACGCGTGGGGGCGGCTACGGCCTGAAGAGCGGCACGTCGATGGCCAGCCCCCACGTGGCGGGCGCCGTGGCGCTGCTCTGGTCGGCCCATCCGGCGCTGCGCGCCGACTTGGATTGGACGGAGCAGGTCCTCAACGCCACGGCGGAACCGATCCCCACGACGGCGTGCGGCTCGGAGCAGAGCGCGCCCAATCACCTCTACGGGTGGGGGCGCTTGGATGTGGGGAATGCGGTGACCTCGGCGGCGACCATTGCGGGCGTGGTGCAGCAGGCGCCCGCGACGCTGCGCACGAGCCAAGCCCTCACCTACGAGATCGAGGCCGCGCGCTCCCCGCTGCTGACGTGGGCCACAACCACCGACGCCGAGGGCCGCTATCAAATGCTGGTGGTGAGCGGGACCTACACGCTGACGATCTCCCACGCGGGAGAGATCGTGGCCGTCATGCCGCGTGTGCAGGCAACGGCGGGGCAGACTACAACCATCGACATCACCGTGCCGGCAGTGTGCGACCCTGTGACCGGCGCCGCGATCTCGTGGCAGCCGCCCTCGCCCATGTTCAATTCGCCGGTCACGTTTACCGGCGAGATCAGCGGGGGGAGTTTACCCATCACCTACACCTGGCGCTTCGAGGACGACGATGCGGTAGTCGTGGGCAATCCCATCAGCCATACCTTCGTCGGGCCGCCGAGCGGTACCCACACCTTGATCCATTCGTATCGTGCCACGCTGACGGTGACCAATGCATGCGGGCAGGACGCGCAAACCGCGCTCGTGCCCGTCGCGACCGCATGCATCCCCGTATCGGGCACAGCGATATCGTGGCAGCCGCCCACGCCGACCTTCGGGATGCCCGTCACCTTCACCGGCGCGGCGGCCACCGGAACGCTGCCCATCACCTACACCTGGCAGTTAGGCGAGGCAGACGCCCTCATCAAAGCAGGCAATCCCATCACCCACACCTTTGCCGAGCCACCGGATAGCAATAACACCTTGATCCTGCCCTATCGCGTCACGCTGACGACGACGAACCTGTGCAGTCGTGAGAGCATCCAGGCATGGCTCCCCCTACATCAGACGCCGCAGCCGCGCCTCTATCTCCCCGTGGTGATGCGCCAGCAGACCGGCTGGGATTTCGAAGCAAAACGATAGGAAAAATCGCTCTCGCTGCCTCAGCGCGTCCTTAGCCAAGTTCAAAGCAAACGAAGTTGGGGTTGATGCGGGCGATAAAATGCTTAGCGCGCAATCTCGTGTATCTCGAACACCTCAGAGTTGCTTCGTTTGCCCGACCGGCTGAAATTTACTTGACGACTTTTTCCTTCCCTCATATAATGAAATTGGCTTGTATTAAACACATCGCGAACGTTCGGGGCGCGTCGAGCGCTATGTCAGAGATATTCCTTTTGATTTGTTTTGATTTTTGAGCAACAATTACCCAGTGGAGGAAGTGCAGCGTGGAAGGCCGAGTCCTAATTATCGAAGACTTAGATGGCAATCGCGAGCTTTTGAAGAAACAATTTGAGTCGGAAGACATCGACGTGGCCGAGGCGATAACCGGTCAGGAAGGCATTCGGGAGGCCCTGCGGTTTATGCCACAGGTGATTTTATTGAGCACCTCCCTGCCGGACATGACCGGCGCCGATGTAGCGGAGCGGCTGCGGAGTTTCAATCGCACCCAGCACGTCCACCTCATTATGATCGCGGACGAGGAGAACCAGCAGCAACGCATCGATGGTTTAGCCCTAGGCGCGAACGACTTCGTCACGTGTCCCTTCGATCCCGAAGAGGTCACGTTGCGCGTGGGCAACGCGCTGCACCGGGCAAATATGGCCAACCGCACCGATCCCACGACCGGCATCCCGGCCGGCGTGCTGGTCCAGGATCAATTACGTGACCTCCTGCGCGATCCAGAGGGCGATTGGGCGTTGATGCGTTTCCGCGTGCGCTTCATCGATCCGTTCCGCGAGGCGTATGGCTTCATGGCCGGCGAGGAGATGTTGCGCGGCGTCGCGCGGATCTTGGCGGAGGCCCTGGCCGCTGATGACATCCAGGAAGATTTCCTCGGCTACGGCGGCAACGACGACTTCATCATCGTCACCGGGCAGGAGCGCGCCGCGACCTTGGAATCGGAAGTGGCCGAGAAATTCGCGCAAGAGGTGGGATCACACTACAACTTCTTTGATCGGGAATCCGGACACATCACGGTCGAAGACCAAGAGTACCCGCTGGCCCGATTGCGCTCGCGCACCATCACCCCGGCCGATGGGCCATTCTATGACATCCGCTCCTTGACCGAGGAGTTGGCAGGGTAATCGCC
>CAYXVS010000002.1:24270-31454 GCA_964468735.1 uncultured Anaerolineales bacterium
ATGGGCCATTCTATGACATCCGCTCCTTGACCGAGGAGTTGGCAGGGTAATCGCCACCAGCGATTATATGATCTGGTGTTTTTATAGGAAAAGGGTGAATATTGCGCTACAACTTCGACTGGGACCCTACAAAAGCATGTCAGAACCTTCACAAACACAAAGTTACCTTTCCTCAAGCCTCGACAGTTTTCCATGATCCCAATCAACTTTCTGTCTACGATTTGGAGCACAGTGAGTACGAAGATCGGTGGATAACTATCGGTATAGACAGGGGAGGGATCTTGCGAGTCGTTATACATACGTTCAAACAAATTAACGAGGACTTGTGTGAAATACGCATCATTTCAGCGCGCAAAGCCACCAGTGCTGAGGCCAATCAGTACAGAGAAAGAACTATATGAAATCAGAATACGATTTTTCCAAAGGTACACGGGGCAAATTCTATCATCCCGATGCTGAGTTTAGCTTCCCGGTTTATCTTGAGTCAGATGTAAGTGACTTTATGACCAAGTTAGCCGAGGAACAAGATATTGACCTCCAACAACTGGTCAATGAATGGCTCAGAGCGAATATCAAGCTGTTCCAGAGTGTTCAGCAACCCTGATTAAATAACCAAGCGAGCGAGGCGTTTATCGATGACGCCCCTATTACTTTTCACGATAGCGTGGGCCAGCGGCATTTTGCTGGCCCACCTTGCTTTTTTTCCCTTGATCTGGCTCCTGCTGCTGTTGCCGGTCGCGGTGGTGCTCTTCATCGGCTGGCGCGACGCGATGTGGGCGCGGCGCGCGGCCTTGCTCGCGCTGGGCGTGTTGTTGGGCGCCGGGCGGCTCTTCTTGGCGCAACCCCAAATCGATCAGGAGCACATCGCGTTCTACGCCGGCGCCAGCCCCGGCCCGGTCGAGGTCGTCGGCGTCGTCATCGAGCCGCCGGAGCGGCATCCTCACCAGACGGATCTTGTCATCAAAACGGAGCGCCTGACGCTGCCCAGCGGCGCCGAGGTCCCCGTGCGCGGGCGGTTGATGGTGAAGGCGCCGGCCTACACCCCCGCCCAGTATGGAGATCGGATCTATGTGTTGGGCGCGGTGGAGACGCCGCCCGTCTTCGCGGAGTTCTCCTATCGCGCCTACCTCGCCCGCCAGGGCATCTACGCGCTGATGCGCGGCGCGGGGACTGCTGAAACTTACCACGCCTACGTCGAAATACTGGAGAGCCATCAGGCCTCGGCCTTCAAGGACGCGCTCTTTCGATTCCGCGAGCACGCGCTGCACACCCTCCACACCCTGCTGCCCGAACCGCAGTCTTCGCTGTTGGCCGGCATCCTGCTGGGCATCGAGACCGGCATCTCAGACGAGTTGGGCGCGGCGTTCTCGGCGACGGGCACCACGCACATCATCGCGATCTCCGGCTTCAACTTGAGCATCATCGCCGGCGTCTTCGCCGCGATAGCCAATCGGCTGTTGGGCCGGCGGGGCGAGGTGATCGTGGCGCTGGGCGGGGTCTGGATCTACACGGTACTGGTCGGGGCGTCGGCGGCGGTGGTGCGCGCCGCCGTAATGGCCAGCGTCGCCGTGTTGGCCCGCCACGAGGGGCGCGGCGTCCATGGCCCCACATCGTTGGCGAGCGCGGCCTTCCTGATGTCGCTGCTCAATCCCTACGTGCTCTGGGACGTGGGATTCCAGCTCAGCCTGGCCGCCACCATGGGCCTCATCCTCTACACCGACCCGCTGACAGAAAGCGTGCGCCGCTGGCTGACGCAATTCATCCACGAGGAGCGCGCCGAGCAGGTCCTGGGCTTGCTGAGCGACGCGCTCTTGGTCACGTTAGCCGCGCAGATCACCACCACGCCCATCATCGTCGCGACCTTTGGGCGGCTCTCGCTCGTCACGCTGCTGACCAACATCTTGATCCTGCCGGTGCAATCCTTCGTGATGTTGTGGGGCGCGCTGGCGCTGTTAGGCGGTCTGATTATCCGACCGCTGGGGCAGATTTTCTCATGGTTGGCGTGGGCTTTCCTCACCTACACCATCGAGATGGTGCGCTGGACGGCGCAGGTCCCCCATGCCTCAATCGCGCTGGGGCGGATGACGGCGCCGCTGGTTTGGTTCTATTACGCGGCGCTCTTCGGCGGGACGTGGTGGCGCGCCCTCCCGCGCGCCGACCGCCGCCGCTGGTGGGGGCGGATTCGGCAGGCGGCGCAATGGCAAATCGCCGCAGCCGGAGCTGTGGTCGCGCTCTTCGTGATCTTTTTTACCGCGATGCCCGACGGGCGGCTGCACGTCCACATTTTGGACGTCGGTCAGGGCGACGCGATTTTCATCCAGACGCCACACGGCCATCAAATTCTCATCGATGGCGGCCCCGACGCGCCGCAGACGCTCTCGCGCGTGGGGCGGCGGATGCCGTTCTGGGATCGCAGCTTGGATATGGCGGCGCTCACCTCGCCGGATGAGGACCGGCTGGCCGGGCTGATCCCGGTGTTGGAGCGCTATCACGTCGATTTTGTCAGCGTGGGGCCAGAGGCGGGATCGGGGGATCTCTACGAAATGTGGGAGAGGCTTCTGGAGGAGCGCCCATCGGACACGGTGGGCCATCTCAGCAGTGGGATGAGCTGGCAGTTGGATCAGGATGTGGCGCTGCGCACGCTGTGGCCGGATGTCGGCGCGTCGGGGCCGCTGGTCTTGCAGATCGTCTACGGGGAGACGAGCATCCTGCTGCCGGGGGATGCGACCACCGTCGTCGAGGAGGCTTTAGTGGCGCGCCATCACGGGGATTTGCGGAGCACGGTGCTCCTGGCGCCCCGCCACGGAGATGCAACCGCCGCCACGCCAGCGTTCTTGCAAGCGGTGGCGCCGGAGGTCGCAGTGATCAGCGTGGGCGCTGAGAATCGAAGCGGCGATCCCGCGCCCGCCGTGCTGGCGCGCCTGATGGATGTGCCGGTCTATCGCACGGATCAGGACGGCACGATTGAGATCGTCTCGGATGGGAAGAAGATCGAGGTCAAGACGGCGAAGTAAGGGTTATGGAAACACCCTTGCGAAGGTTCGAGATGAAACTTTCAGCCACGAACTGCTTGGTCTATCCAAGACACTTTTGGCACAGAAGTCATCCGTAACCTTCGCAAGGTTTCGCTACGAGGGAGGCTAACCACGCCCGCACCGCCGAGGGCGAGGACAGCCGGCCATCCGCGAGGGTGGGACGCGGCTGCTCGGAGACGACGACGGCCAGGCCGCCGTGCTTCTGGATGATCTCGAAGGCTTCCTCGTCCTTGTCGTCATCCCCGACGTAGAGCAAGAGCGCGTCTGGCCAGGCATACTCCTCCACCAGATAGTCGATGGTCTTGCCTTTGTTCGCCAGGCGCGGGCCGATTTCCAAGAATTTGTGCCCGCCTAAGATGCGAAAGCGGTCGTTGGCGATCTCATCCTCCGCCTGCTTGCGCGCCGCGTCGAGCACCCGCTCGGCCACAGCGTCCTCCGCGAAGCGCGCGTGCAGCGCAATCGCCCAGTTTTTGTCCTCTAAGTAGAAGCCCTCGTGCGGCGCGATCAGATCCGCCCAGCGGGGCTTGATTGCGTCCAAGGTGGGGCGGATGCGCTCGTACGCCACGCGCTCGACGCGCTCACCGGAGGGCAGTTGCATCTCGATGCCGTAGGCGCCCGCCAACAAAATGCCGGAGACGGGCACGAGCTGCTCGATGTGGCCCAGCCGCCGCCCGCTGACCACCGCGACGCGAATCCACGGCGTGGCGTGAAGATCCTCGATCAGCGAGATGACCTCCGAGTTGGGCAGGATTTCATCCGGCGTATCGGCAAAATCGGCTAAGGTGCCATCGTAATCCAAAAAGAGCCAGAGCCGCTCGGCCTGGGCGATCTGCGCTTCGACGTTGGCGATTGAATCCCCAATCTCAGACATCGTCAACCTCCGAGTTGTGGAGCAGCGGCGCGATCTGCTCCTGGAAGATGGCCGTCCAGGTGTAAGATTGGCGCACGCGCCGCCGCATCCGATGGACGCGACTCCCCTCGGCCCAGGCCGCGATGCGCGCGGCTACCTCCTCCGGCGGCGCGTCGGCGGCGAAGCCGATCACATCCTCGCCGCCGATCTCCTCCGCGGCCGGCACATCGGTGCTGACCGCCGGCATCCCGACCAGGCCCGCCTCCAGGATTGGCATCCCGAAGCCCTCGCGATGACTGGGCATGAACATCAGGTCGCTCACGCGGAAGAGATCGCCGACCACATCCATCCCGATGGTGTAGGGTTCGTCGGGATCGGGGCCGGACTCGAAGACAAAGTGCATCTCCTCGCTGAGGCCGAGATCGTCGCGCAGCGCTTGCAACTCGTGAAAGTAGGCCATGCTTTCGTCGTCGTGCGGATCGGGCGGGCCGGTGAGGATCAGCTTGGGATATTCCAGATGCGATTTGAGCGCGGCCATCACCTGAAGCGCGTATTCGATATTCTTGGCCTGCGTCACACGCACGGGCATCAGCAGGACCAGATCACTGCGCAGCAGATCCAAGCGGCGGATCAGGGCATGGCCCTCGGCGGTGAGGCCGAGCAGCGTTTGGGGATCGACGCCGTTGTAGATGACATGAATCTCCTCCGGCGGACACGCGAAGAGATCGGCCAACGTCTGTTGGCGCTGCTCGGAGACCACCACGTAGGTCACCTCCTCGCGACGTGTGCGCAGCAGATCCCACGGGTAGCTGGGGAAGACCTTGTGGCCCGATGAGGGGCTGGTCCACGTGAAATCGTGGCACCAGGCGATGGCGCGGTGGATGATGCCGTCATCTAACAGGCGATGCAAGGCCGCCGTGAGGGGCAGGTTGAAGTGCTTGGTGAAGATGTTATGGATGATGACGTTATCGAACGGTTGGAGCACGGGCGTCAGTTCGTGTTGAATCCGGCGCGTGAGTTTATCAAAGTTGGGCGGCACGTCGCCCTCATCCAGGGCCTTGCTCGCCTCAAGAATTTCCGGGTGCTGGGAATCGATATGAGGGAGCAGCTCGAGATCCGCCGATTCCGGCAAAGCGTCGGCCTCGCCGCGCCCGGCCACCACCGTGACCGGATACTCTAAGCGCGTCATCACCTCGACATGCGCCTGGATGACGGCTTCCACACCGCCGATCACGGGCGGCGCGCTGTAGTGGATAATCGCTGTTTTGGGGTGGGTCATTAAGTTCCTCCTCGAATCACAAATCTAGTCCCGGACACTTTTCCCAAGACTATTTTTAATCAGCAGGAATCAGTTTAGTTTCATGAGCAAAGCAAGGTGCAACGCACTTGAACTGAAGAGAGAGCCACACCTCATGCAGAATATGCCTAGTGAAAAGCCGAAAAGTGCGTTGCACCTCACAAGACTAAACGATTACATCAGCAGATATAGCAAATGGGAGGAGAGCTGCCCTAGCAGATTGGGACACAAAGTGTCACGGAGGAGGCACAGAGAAGCACGGAGAAGGGAATCTCTCTGTGTGTCTCCGTGAAAAACTCCGCGAAGCTCTGTGTAACTGTATTCTCTCAGAGTTTATGGCTAATATCTGCTCCATCCGCTGAGAGAAAAGTACAAAATTGTCCGGTAGATAGATCACAAGTTAAGATCTATGACGGTCTTTAACTGCCGACAGAGCCACACGCTGATGTCCTCGCGCTCGATGAGCCAGCGCAGGTGCTCGGCGTCGGGTTGGCGCTCTTCTTTCGGCGTCGTCAGCGCCTGATGTAGCGCCTCCGCCGTGGCGTAAATATCGCAGGGCGAGATGACCAACGCGCCGCTCTCCAACTGCTCGCGGGCGCCCGTCCGCTCCGAAAGGATGAGCACGCCATCCTGCTCGTTGACCATTGGCCCTTCCTTGGCGACTAAGTTCATGCCATCGGCGATGGCGTTGACGAGTAGCACATCGTAGAGCTGCATCGCCGCGACGCCGCGCTGATAATTATGCCCAATCAGGATACGAATCGGCTCCCACTCACGGGTCCCATAGTTGGCATTGATGTGACCGGCGGCCGCCATAATTTCTTCTAAGTAATTCTCGTATTCGTCCATCCCCAGTCGGGAGGGCACAAGCAACGCTAAGAATTTCACGTTGCCGCGATGCATCGGGTGCAGCTCCAACAGCTCCTCGAAAGCCTGGAATCCCCGGACGACGTTTTTGCTCGGCTCGATGCGCTCGATGCGCAGGATGAGCTGGTTATCCCCGATGATGCTCTCCAGTCGCTCGCGCGCCGCCGCCACCGCCTCGGATTTGGCGGTCTCCAGCAGGGACTCCACATCGATGGAGATGGGGAAGTAGCGCACGTGTGTGGTGTGATTGTTGTACCACACCCGCGCGCGCTTAAACCGGGCCTCCGCCTGGGGCAGCAGCGCGCGGCACGTGCGCAGGAAATTCATCTTATCCTGTTGAGTCTGGAGGCCGAGGATATCGGCGCCGCAGAGGC
This sequence comes from uncultured Anaerolineales bacterium, assembly GCA_964468735.1. Taxonomy (GTDB): domain Bacteria; phylum Chloroflexota; class Anaerolineae; order B4-G1; family SLSP01; genus JAAAOZ01. The sequence continues at coordinate 30,694 of CAYXVS010000002.1, forward strand.
CCTCCAGGATAGCGCCGCGCATCGTGGGCGGCAAGATGCGCCAATATTCGGGGCCGGGCCACGGGATGTGAACGAAGTGCATGATCGTCGCCTCCGCCTCCTCGCCAAGCTCCTCTCGCAAGAATTTGGCGGTCAGGTAAAGGTGATAATCCTGCAACATCACGAGCGGCGGCGTGTCCATCTCGCGCACCACCTCCGCGATGGCCTGCGCGAAGCGGCGGTTGACCTCCACGTAGCCCTGCTCCCAGGCATGCCACGTCGCCTGGTTGATTACGGGCGCGCGTGGGACATCCCACATCGAGTGTTGGAGGAACCACAGCAACGGATTGGCGATCACGCTGTAGTAGCCGTTATAGGCGGTCTCCTCCACCTTCACAAACTTGATGTGGATCTCATCGCCGTTCATCGGTACCGTGCCCTGATCCCAGGTGCGATCTGCGTCGGTTTGCGCACTGGCGATCCACGTCACATCAGCGTAGCGACAAAGGCCGGTCAGCGCCGTGACCAGGCCGCCCTGGCCATACTCGTAGGGCAACTCGCCCTCATCCGCATCACCGTCCTCGGCCGGATGAAAAGTCACCGGCCCCCGATTTGAGACGACGACTAAAGCCCGATCCTTGAAAAACTCCGACTGCACATCCTCCAGGTTGCAAATCGTACTATCCTGCTCCGCAGGATTCCTCGGCAACGCTTGCGACGACATCGTATCACGCCTCCTTTTCGTCTTCGTCATCTTCGCTACTGGATTTCCGTGCCTCTTG
>CAYXVS010000002.1:31554-36115 GCA_964468735.1 uncultured Anaerolineales bacterium
GTGCCTCTTGATATGCTTGAATCGCCAAATCGATAAAGACCGCGGCCGTCCACCCGAAGGTATCGGCGGCGGTCTCCGGCGGCTCGCCCGTGTTGGCATTGTAATATTCGTAGATGCTATCGTGCGATTGGATCAAGTCCAAGGTCTTGGCGCGCAACTGGGTCGCCAACGCCATCTCGCCAATCTGCTGAAGCGCCTCGATGAAGAAGTAGTTGATGTTGGCCCACACCGGCCCCCGCCACATCATGGCCGGATTGAAGTGCTCATCATCGCGCGCAACGGTGGGAATGACGTACTCATTCCAGAACTCGTCGGTGTTGGTCAGGTGCCCAATCAGCCGATTGCGAATCTCATCGGGCAACTGGCCCGTCCACAGCGGATAGAGGTTAAACGGCGTCTTGACGCGAATCGGCTCGTGATGATGCGTGGCCCAGAACAGACCGGCCTCCTCATCCCAGAAATGCGCTACCATGCGATCCACAATGGCCGCCGCGCGCCGACGCCACATCGCGCCCTCGGCCTCCATCCCCAGCCACTCGGCTATCATAGCCAGCGATCCCATCTGGACACAGAGGTAGGTGTTGAGGTCGGGCGCCTCGACGGGCATGCCATAATCCCACAAAGGGCTGTCATCTAAGCCGGAGGAGTAGGGGTGATTGTACTGGGCGATGCCATCCACGTCATCATCGTTCATGCTGAACCACCAGGCGTTCCAGCTCACCAGGGGCACATAGATCTCCTGCAAGAAGTCGAAGTCGGGATCGGTCTCGTGGAGTTTGAGGGCCGCCCAGGCCAGGATGGGCGGCTTAGTGACCTCGGCTCGAATGGGATGACCGATCTCGGAGATGACACCCTCATCGTAGACCGCGTCGGGCAACATGCCATCGTCTAATTGGCACGCCAACATTGAGCGCAACTGATTGCGGGCCAGTTCGGGATCGACGTGACGATAGGCCAGGGCGTGCATCGCGCTATCCCAGAGCCACAGTCCCACGTAGTTGATCTTGGAGGGGAGCATCGCCTCGTAGGCGACCCGGCCCTGCGGGCTGATGAGGTTATTGCCCATGATCCACCAGGCATAGGCGTAGGTGCGCCGATATTTCTCCGCGACGGGTGGCGCCTGCTCAAACCACCGCTTCCACCGCGCCTTCGCCGCCGCTTGGACGTCGGAGAAGGGTTGAGGATCGGACTGTAGCGTATCGCTATCACCGATGGTCACTGTGATGGAAGCGTCCTCCCCGGCCGGCACAATCAGTTCCACGGTGTATCCGCCTTGATCGGGCATGATGCGATTGCGCTCCGGCGGCAGATTAGTCGTGTAGCTCAGGTTGCGAATCGCCTTGAAGACGCCGCCGCGCTCGTTTCGCTCCCAGAACTGTGGTGAGACGTGAAAGCGCACGCCGCCCGCGACATCGGGCGGGAGGCCTAATGTCAGCGTATTTCTACCCTGGAAGACCAGGCCGAATTCGCCCAGATCCGTCTCAAAACGCAGGAGATAGGGATAGGAAGTTAGCTCGAAGGCCAAGGGCTGTCCCACCGCATCGATCAGGCGCAGATCACGGATAAAGGGGGGGCGATCTCGATAAGCGTCGATGTCCGGTTGCAGCCGCGTGAGACGCTCGGCCAACTTAACGTAGAGACTGTCCTCATCGGCGCGCTGAAAGACGAGCAGCCGCGACCCGCGATCGCTGAAGGGCACGCTGGTGACATCGATACGATTTTCCAATAAATCAAGGTATGAGGTGGTGGGTGATTCCACCGTTTCGGTGGCGTCAGAAGACATTTCCGTTTGGGACATGGGGTCTATAAGCTCCGTTGTTCTCTTTTCACTGCTTACGTAGGGGTTTGCGCAACAATTTCAGACAAGATAAAAGCGGATGTGAACCGAGGCAGCAAAGCTCCACTCGATGTCACATCCGCTTTGTCAAATTCGTCAGGGAAAGCATCCGCGTCAATCATCATCCCCATTGGATAGATATTTCCGCAGTTTAGCCCGGATGCGCGCCTTGGCGGTGGTCATTTTAATGCCTTGGGCAACCGCCACCTCGCCCGCCAGAAGGGTCACCCCCCGACGGTAAATTCGGCGGGCCTTTTTGGTCAGGCCATCTCGTTCGCGGCGCCGCCACGCCATATCGCGAATGGCTTCGCCCAACTGTATAATGTCGCCGCTGTTGAACTTATCATTGATCACCTTGTAGCGCGTGCGGTGTTTATCGGGAAGAGATTTCGGCTCGCTGCTGAGCACCTCCCAGACCTTATCCAATTCGTCGTCCCTGATGGCCCGACGGACACCTTGCTCTTCCGCGCTCTCGACGGGGATCATCACCTGCGTATTGACCTGTTTGAGCAGTTCGATCTGGTAGTAGTGTTGGACTCCCTCGAGCGGGTTGAGTTCACTAAAACCTTTCACAATCCCCGCGCCATGAGCGGGGCAAACGACCGCATCACCTTTTTCAAACATAGTCTCCATCTCCTTTATATCTCGCTTACGTATCGCTTCTCAACCAACGAATTCCCAAAGAGCCAAGATTACGATAGATATTTGCGCAACTTCTTGCGGATGCGGGATTTGGCCGTCTCCAATTTCACGCCCTGCGCAACGGCCACCTCGCCCGCCAGTAGATCCAAGCCGCGCCGGTAGATTCGCCGCCCTTTCTTCGTCAGGCCATCCTCCTCGCGACGGCGCCATGCCATATCGCGAATGGCCTCGGCCAATTCAATGATACTCCCACTATCAAATTTGTCGTTAATCACCTTATAGCGGGTTCGATGTTTGGGGGGCAGATCCTTCGGCTCAGCACTCAGCACCTCCCAGACCTGATCCAACTCCTCATCCGTGATCGCCGGGCGCACGCCTTGTTCTTCCGCGCTATCGACGGGAATCATCACGTGGGTGTTGACCTGCTTAAGCAATTCGATCTGGTAGTAGCGCTTGGATCCATCGAGGGGCTTGAGTTCGCTAAAGCCTTTCACAATCCCCGCGCCATGAGCAGGGCAAACAACCGCATCACCTTTTTCGAACATAGTCCATCTCTCCTTATTCTTTTATCTTCGCTAGGATTTTTCTTTTCTCGCACACTCGACACAGAGCGTTGTATCAGGAAGCACGGCCAATCGATCGGGGTGAATAGGCTTGCCACAACGCTCACAGAGATTCCCCTGCCCCGATTCTAGCCGAGCGATGGTGGCTTGTAATTTTTGGGCGCGGGCCTCTAATTTTTCTAACATCGCACGATCAAACTCCCACTGTGTCACCGCCGGATCTCCTTTTCCTATGCCATACTCCGGCTTGACAGCCACAGCGTCTCTCAAGGCGCTCATTTGCTCTTCTACTTCTTCCAAATTGTGACGCAAGACATCGATTCGGTCACTCAACGGTTTCACCTCCTCAGTATCTTAAGCTTCATGATGCTTTGGACGTAGACAGATATGTGAGGATGGAGCGAATTCAAAGGATCAAACAGAAGTTGGATAAATTTCAGGTCACATCATATCCAAGAGGACGAAAAGTATGTATGGGCAAACGAAGCAGGTCTAAGGTGTCTGAGATACATGAGATTGCGCGCTAAGCAGTTTGCCCCGCGCATCAACCCCAACTTCGTTTGCCTTGAACCCGGCTAAGAACGCTCTGGAGCCACGAGGGCGATTTCCCCAATCGATTTGCTTCGAATTCCCTGTATTCTGCAGAAAGTTTCCAAAAAAGTAAGTGGACCTTCTCAGCCCTTATCCTGTCTGAATCCGGTCCACTTTCGAGCATTGATTTTAGGGTCCGTGTGAACAGTTAGGGGTCATTCATAGCAAGTCAGGAACCTCTGGGGCCCCGCGGCCTCCGATGCCCAGATGGAGCGCCTCACGAGAGTTGCTCCAACACATGATCCAACCACTGCAACTCTGCGTTGGCCATCGCGAGGCCATAGTTAAAGATAAGCTCCTGACCCAAGTCGTCGATCTCGTCGCCGTTTCGCGCCCTCTCTTGGAGGTCAGAGTGATAGGCGACTACCTGGGATCGGCGCTGATGCAAATAGCCGACCAACCCCTCGTGCGAGTAGTTATCCGCCAACATCAAGCGCATCAGAAACGGTTTGAGCGGCGGATCACAGGTGGCCGGCTGTTGGAGCCATTCGCGCAGGGCGTTTTTTCCCTTGGCGGTGGTGTGATATTCCTTGCGCGCGGGCTTGTCCTGGTTGGGGATGATCTCCATCGCGACAAGCTCCTCGTTGAGTAAATCGTGGAGCGCCGGGTAAAGGCTGCCGTAACTCGGACTGCCAATCAGCCAATTGAAGCTTTCAAACAGTTGCTTGATGTCGTATCCCGACATCGGTTGCTGGGTTAGTAATCCTAAAATGACGTAACGAACACTCACAGTATCCTTTGCCATAGCATTGATGTGATATGTAACTTTTCAATATATATCATTTAGATATATTATAGCACGAAAACAGGGGCTGTCAATTTGAATTTGTGGGGCAAACGAAGCAGTTCTGAGGTATCCACGATACACGAGGGTGCACGCTAAGCATTTTATCGCCCGCATCAACCCCAGCTTCGTTTGCCTTGAACA
>CAYXVS010000003.1:0-35249 GCA_964468735.1 uncultured Anaerolineales bacterium
TCTGGATTCTTCTGTCTCAGTCTCGCACGGATGTTCTGCGGCTTCACCGTGGCACGCTTCGATCTGCTCCGGGGTGCAGTCCTGTGGATCGCGCTTCTTCTCAGGATGACAACATTCTGACCTTGCATCACGACAGCACATTATTCTCACCTCCTTTTGCTAGATTAGGTTTTTCTTTACAAATGACAAACTCCGAACCGAGATGCTCGCGCGCGAGATCTTGGTAAACAGCCAGACGCTCCGAATCGAGAAAGTAGTGGAGCCGATACCCGCGCCGCTCAGCGTGCACCAGGCCCAGGTCTTTGAGCACGCGCAGGTGTTGAGAGACGGCCGAATCCGTCACACCCAACTCGCGGGCCAGTCGCCCGACACACATCGCTTGCCCTGCTGACTCCTGTTGAGTCAGCAGGGCGACCAATCGGAGCCGGGTTTCGTCTCCCAACGCTTTGAAAAACCGGGATAGACCTCGAAATGTATTGTCCATTGCTCTTTACCTAAGTATTTAAGCGAATACTAAAATAGATTATAACAGAAATAGCCTGTAGGTCAATACCTTGCATCGCCCCTCAACCCGGTCCAGTGGGTTTTAATCATCGGGGGAGCGCTGGTAGGGGGCGGGTGGCTGGAGGCCTTGAAGGCCTTTCGGTAACAGTTTATCTTATGAACAAAGCTTGGCTCTTCAGGAATTCGCCGGTGCAGCCGCCTAGGGAATTCGAAGCGGTTCGACCGAAAAAATCGTTCCGGAGGCTCCAGAGCGTCCTTAGCCAAGTTCAAGGCAAACGAAGTTGGGGTTGATGCGCGCGATAAATCGCTTGGCATGCAACCTCGTGTATCTTGAACACCTCAGAGCTGCTTCATTTGCCCGCCTATGCCCCACTCGCACCGCGGTAACGACGTAAAAAAGGTCTGCGATCCCCACAAACGCGCACATCTTCGCCGCTTTTAGGGCCGCTTAGGGGACTGTCCGGCAAAATCCAAAAGACCCGTTTTCTCTTTCAAGTTCGTGACGCCATCCACACCCCAGAAACTTATGCCGTTGCAGGGGACAATGATCGCGCATCGACCTCATCTTCATCCACTGCCTCACACCCCCAGCGCGTTGAAGATGCGCTGATAGCTGCGCACGGCGCGATCCCAGGAGAATTGGCGCAGCATCTCCGCGCCGGCGGCGATCATCTCCGCGTAGGCGCGCCGATCTTCCACGTAAAGGTCGGTCGCGTCCTGGAAGGCCCACGCCGCCTCGCGCACCAGCGCGTCGAAGAGCGGGACGCCCGTGCGCTCGACCACGCGGTCGCCGGGATCGTACTCGCAGGCGACGATGTGCTCCCACCCCGCGAGGAGGTCCTCCCAGACGAGATCCGGCTCGCGGAAGAGGAAGCCCGTGGACGCGGCGCCCCGCGCGTGGTAGCGATCGGCGATGCGGCGCACGGTCCGGCCCATCACGCCGCTGGGATAGGGCGCGACCTGCTGCACCAGCCCGCCGGTCGCGCGCGCGACGACGGGCATCCCCTTGGCGTAGCCCTCCGTCGCCGCGCCGAACGGCTCGTAGAGCGAGGCCATCACCAAGTAGGTGCTGCCGCGCATCAGTTCGAGGAAGCCGCGCGCCATCCGAAAGGGGAAGACCTTCACGTCGCCCGCGCGCTCCTCGGCCAGCGCCTGGAGGAAGTCCAAACCCGCCAACCCCTCGTCGCCGGGGATGGGCGTGAAGATGAACTTGGCGCGCCCCGGCGGCAAGTGGCGGATGGCCGCCGCGACGATGTCGTAGCCCTTCTGGCGCGGATCGTCCCGCCCGAAGCAGAGGAAGATCGGGCCGTCGAACGCCTCCAGATCCGCCAGCGCGCCCCACGCGGCCTCTGGCTGGTAGGCTTGCAGCACGGAGATCATCTCCTCGCGGCGGCGGGCCTTTTCCTCTATAATGGGCGCGACCTCGCCCCGTTGGGCGGCCGCAATGGCCTCGATGGGAAAATCTAACGGGGAGAAGAGTCCGTTATCGATGCCGACGACGCCACGCTCCTGGAGCAGCGCTTGCAGGTGCGGGGCGTAGACGCGCGTGTGCAGCGGATTGCGCGTCAGTTCGGCGGCGAAGTTCTCAGAGACGGTGCAGAGCGGCCCGTCGGTGAAGGGGATCATCTTGGTGAGGACGGTCGGCCCCTCGACGGTGCGCCAGAAGATCTGCGCCAGCTCCTCATCGGATAACGGATGATCGTAGGGGTTGTGCATCGTCAAGGTGCAGATGGCGGAGGCAATCCCCGGCTCCTTCTTGATCGTGAGCGCGGCCGAGGCAGTTTGCCAATCCTGCAAACTGACGAAGAGATCGGACGTGTGGCCCAGCGCCACCAGCGCCTTGGAGACCGCCGCGCAGAAGAAGAGCGCATCCTGCAACAGGCGCTCAGGATGCGCTGGGTTGAGATAGGGGTTGCAGGGCGCTGCGGCGGAGGGCGGATTGCGGCCGTCGCAGGGCGCATTGAAGAACGCCGCCGTATCGAGCAGGTAGGTGGTGAATCCGTCGGCAGCGACGTGCTGAAGGATCTCCACCTCGTGCTCCACTTTGGCGAAGCGGACGCTGTACGAGGTTCCAGTCGGTTCGATCTCGTCCGCGTTTTTATGATAGCGGGTGATCTGCTTAAAGTAGGGCGCGATGGTGAAGCAGGCGCCGCCTTCTTCTGATAAGGCCGCCATACGACGCGGCAAGCGCCGCATCACAGCCGCCAGACCGCCCAGGGGCGCGAACTCACTCTCGAAGGTCACAAATACAACCGTGCGTTGCTCATTGTGGGGTTTTGCAGTTTGTATCAGGGCCATAGCATGCCATCCTTTCACTGAATTTGGTTGCGTGATACACAACGCGATTTGGGGGAACTATCAAGATAGAGTATAGTGAGGATCAATGGGATGTCAAAAATTTTCGCGCCTCACCCTTGCGAAGGTTACGGATCGCTCCGCTTATCACAAGCCTCGCGTAAGTGAAAAGCGCCCTTTCGATCAAGACACGGCGCAACCTTCGCAAGGGTTGGAAGTTAGGGGAAAAAGTACCCTCATCCGCCGGGGATGGTATAATTAAGGACTGAATCAGCGAACCCGTAGGTGAACACAGATCAAAAAGGGAGAATACCCATGATGCAAGCTCTTGTCTCGATTTTGGATAATATGACCCACCGGCTCCTGACGAAGACGTGCATGCAACTGAAAGAGGAGTTCTGCGCGTGCGGTTTCTATGTGACGGAGTACCCGCATTTTTCGTACCAGGTGGCGGAGAGCTTTGATCTCGATGCGCTCGAGGCGCGGCTGGCAAAAGAAGCCCCGCAGTTGGCGCCCATCACGACGCGCGTGAGCGGCGTTGGGATCTTCTCCGGCCCCCACCCAATCATCTTCCTGCCGGTAGTGCGCACGTTGGAACTCAGCCATCTTCATCATCGGCTGTGGGAAATCTCCAACGACGCTGCGCATCAGATGGTCTTGCACTACCACGCCACGCGCTGGATTCCCCACATCACCTTGGCCCAGAAGGATGTCACCCACGACACGCTCCCCGACGTCATGCGCTGGCTGAACGACCGGACGTTCGAGTGGGAGATTCGAGTGGACAATCTGGCCCTGATTTATACCGAGGGCGAAGAAGACAAAGACACCGGCATGGCCTTTCGATTCGACTTGGGTAGTTCCAGGAATTAAAGGCTCCCCAACCGGATGCTTTTTCCTCGGAAAAATCGCTTGCATTTGGGAGATTCATTTTCTTGGAACGGCCTTGACCGGCGAAGAACGTATTGCGTAAAAAGCAAGCACATACAAACGTTGCGTCTTATATTATATCAATTTACTTTTATGAGTAGATCAAGGTGCAACGCACTTGGACTTAAGTAACCGTTACGCCTGATGCCCTACATGCTCCGTGTTAAGCCCAAAAGTGCGTTGCACCTCACAAGACTAAACGGTTACCTTATATTTGACGATTCACGCTTGACCCGACGCGAACTAGAGGATATGCTAATCCTATGCTTCAAGACGAGAACCACCCCACGCCCCCCATAGCTGAGCGCATCGAGGCGCTGACCACGGCCCCGGCTGAGGACGAAGAGCAGCCCGACCGGGAGGAGATCGAGCGCCAGGTGCGCATCCAATATCGCGGCTATCTTGTGCTGGCGACGGTGATCGCGCTCATCGTCGGCGGCGTGATTGGGCATTTCACGCCCGGCGAGGCCAATCCGCTGGCCGAGACACAGATCACGCCGCCGCCGTACTGGGGCCAGGTCTGCGTGACGCGCGAGCCGACAGAGGAGGATGAAGATGCGCCAGAGGGCGTGGATGCGCCGCCCACGGCGACGCCTCAGCCGCTGCGCATCTACGTCAGCGGCGCGGTGGTCGCGCCCGACGTGGTGGCGCTGCCGCCCGATAGTCTGCTCGCCGACGCGCTGGAGGCCGTCGGCGGCCCGACGGACGCGGCGGATATGGAGGCCCTCAACTTAGCGGCGCCGCTCTCCGATCACCAACACATCATCGTGCCGGATCGCGCGCGCATCGAAGCGCCCGCCGAAACGCCGCCAGAGACAGACGCCCCAGATGATGAACTCACCAGCGAGAAGATCAACATCAACCAAGCGACGGCGGCGGAGCTGGAGACGCTGCCCCACATCGGCCCGGCGCTCGCTCAGCGCATCTTGGCGTACCGCGCCGAGCACGGCCCGTTTCCCACCACCGAGGCGCTGATGGAGGTCTCCGGCATCGGCCCCAACACCTACGAGCAGATCGCGCCGCTGGTGATGGTGACGACGGATGGAGATTAAAAGCTGGAAGTTGGAAGATCCACTGGTTTAGACCTGACAGGTTTTCGAAAACCTGTCAGGTCTGACCGATTGAACCATTACGATACGAATGGAGAAAAAACATCGTATGCAAACCTTGACCCAACGCATATTCCCCAAAACCACATCCCCCCGCGTGAGGCGGACCCGCCTCGCGCTCCTGCTCTGCCTCATCGTCGGATGGGGCGTGCTGCTGAGCGCGCACTTTTTGGCGTGGGATACCGCGCGCCATGTGCCGTTCCCCGGCTTCACGGTGGAGCCGAGCGGGGTGCTGACGCCCTTCGGGGACTCCTCGTGGGCGCGATTTGACGCCACGCCGCCGCTGGCCGAGCCGGAGCGCGTCATCGCCGTGGATGACCTCCCCATCCAGAACAACCGCCAATTGCAGCGCGTGCTCCGCACCGAGTACCAGGTCGGCGGCGAGGCCTTCTTCACCTTCGACCAACCCGATGGCAGCCAGCGCACCGTCCTCCTGCCGCTTACCGCGTGGCCGATGGCCGACTTCGCCAACATCTTCTTAGCGCCCTTCGCCACCGCACTCGTGATCATGGGCCTGGGCACGTGGGTGATGCTCTCCCAAAGCGACCAGCACAGCGTTGTCTTCGTCCTAGGCTCCATCGCCTTCGCCTGGGCGCTGGCCCTCATCTTCGACCTGACCGTCAGCGGCATCTTCCCCTGGCTCTGGATCGCGGCGATCACGATGAGCGGCGTCTTCTTCGCCCAACTGGGACTGCGCTTCCCGCGCCCCGTGCGCCTCGTCCGGCGCCGCCCGTGGATCGTCTGGCTCTTCTACGGCATCGGCGGCCTGCTCCTGCTGACCGGCGAACTGACGCTCTATCACTGGCCCAGCTCGTGGGCCTTTATCCCCACGTGGCGCATCATCTACCTGGAAAACGCCCTGGGCATGCTCTTCTTCTTGGGGATGATGGTCCACCGCCTGCGCCGCCCGCCCTCCACCACCGTGCGCCGTCAAAGTCGCATCATCCTGATGGGCGCGACGCTGGCCTTCGGCCCCATCATCTTCTGGCAACTCTCCAACCTCTTCGGCGCGCCCCGGCCCTTCACCGGCATCTACGCGCCGTTCGCGCTCTTCTTCCCCGTGGCGCTGGCCTACGCCGTGCTCCGCTATCAACTGGCGGATGTGGACGCCGTCTTCGCGCGCGGCGTCACTTATGGGCTGATGACCCTCATGAGCCTGGGGCTGTACCTGCTGCTGGGCCGCCTGCTCGCCGACGCGCTCGCGCGCTTTGACATCTCGGCGGATCTGGTCTACCTCGCGCTCTTCATCTTAGGGCTGATCGTGACCTTCGATCCGGTGCGAAATTATCTCCAGGGCTGGGTGGATCGCCTCTTCCTGCGGACGCGGGTGGATTATCGCGCCGCGCTCCAATCGTTCAGCCACCAGTTGACGGCGTCGCTTGCCCTGCCGCAGGTTTTGCGCGCGCTGGGCCAACAAATCGAGGCGTCGCTGCACGCGAGGGAAGCCGCCATCTGGCTTTATGACGACGAGAGCGCCGGCTTCCGGCCCCACGGCGTGGGATTGGGCGCGCCGCCCGCAACGACCTGCGCCGAGACCGATCCCGTGGCGGCGCGGATCGCGGCGGAGGACTCGGCCTTCTTCTTGGAGCCGCACCGCTATCCCCAAGATGCAGCGCTGGCCGCGATGACGACCGACGCCGGCGAGATCTGCGTGCCGCTGCGCCGCCGCGAGCGGCTCATCGGGTGGCTGCTGGTGAGCGGGCGGCGCAGCGAGCGCCCCTACACGCCGGACGACCTGGCCTTCCTCTCCGCGCTGGCCGATCAGTCGGCGTTGGCCGTGGAAAACGCGCGGCTCTTCGCCCAAATGACCCGCCAATTGACCCAAATGGGAGGAGAATCAACTTCAACATGATTGGATCCATTTTGATCTGGTATCTCGTAGTGCAAGGATTTGCGCTGGCGGGCCTGCCGCTGGCCTTTGGATGGTTGCGCGCGCTGCCCTCGCGCGGTTACGCGGCGGCGAAAGCGCTGGGCGTGCTCTTAGTGGGCGTGCTCCTCTGGTGGGGCGGCATCCTGCACATCTGGGGCAACACCGCCGCCGCGACGTTGGTCGCGATGGGGGGGATCTTCGCCCTGGGCCTCTGGGCGATGCGCGGGCAGTGGGCGGACGTGCGGCCCTGGCAGCGCGAGCATCGCCGCTTTGTGCTCGTGACCGAGGCGCTCTTCTTGATGGCGCTGATCCTGTGGAGCTTCGTGCGCGCCTCGCAGCCCCAGTTGCAGACGGCGGGCGGCGAAAAGTGGATGGAAATCGCCTTCCTCAACGCCGTCCTGCGCTCGCCCGCGATGCCGCCGCACGATCCGTGGCTCTCCGGCTACGCGATCTCCTACTACTACCTGGGCTATCACCTGCTGGGGATGATCACGCGCCTGGCCGCGCTCCCCGCGTCCATCGCGTTCAACCTGGGGAACGCGGGCTGGTTCGCGCTGGCGGCGGCGACCGCCTACGGCGTCGCCTACGACCTGCTGAATCGGCGCGATGCGCTTCGTCCGCTCCTCGGCCCGGTGATGTTGCTCCTGGCGGGCAACGGCGCGGGCTTGTTGGAGGTGCTCCACGCGCGCGGCCTGCTCCCCGCCGCCTTCTGGCGCTGGCTGGACATCGTCAATTTGAACGCCGCGCCGGAGCCGCCCTACACCTGGGCGCCGACGCGCTTCTTCTGGTGGTGGCGCGCCTCGCGCGTGATCCGCGACATCACCCCCTGGGGCGATCATCAGGAGGTCATCGACGAATTCCCCGCCTTCAGCTTTATCTTGGGCGATATGCACCCGCATCTTCTGGCGCTGCCCTTCGTCCTGCTCGTGATCGCCCTGGCGTTTCATCTCTATAAGCAGGCGCTCGAACGCGACGAACGGCCTCGCGAGGATGCCCGTTGGTGGGCGTCCATCCCCAAGCTGAGCGGCTACGTCATCGTGCTGGGCACGTTGGGCTTCCTCAATACGTGGGATTTCCCCCTGGGCTGGGCGCTGCTGGTCGGCGCGCTCCTGATCGGCCATCTCCAGCGACGGCGCGCGGCTGAGCCGGACTGGCATCTCGCCGCGCTCTTTGATCTGGCGTGGGATCTAAAAATCGAGGCGATCTTCTTGGGCGTGGGCAGCCTGCTCTGCTACGCGCCCTTCTGGCTGGGCTTGCGCTCGCAGGCCGGCGGGATCCTGCCCAATCTCTTCAACGCCACGCGCCTGCCCCAATTCGTCGTGATGTTCACGCCGCTGCTGATCCCCGTCGGCGGCGTGATCGTGAACGGGGCGCGCCGGGCGCGCCTCTCCTGGAAGACCGTCGCCCAATGGGCCGCGCTGGGCCTCGTGGGGATCGCGGCGCTCAGCCTGTTGATCGGCTCCGTGACCGCCTATCCCTACTTGGTCATCATCCTGAGGGGGGAATCGGTGCAGGGCTACAACCTGCCGCCGGAGATGGCGTTAGCGGCCCTGCGACGGCGGCTCGCGAATCCGTGGACGGCGCTCCTGCTGCTGGTCGGCGTCAGCGCCGGAGGATTGGCGCTTCTGGGCTTCGGGCGCGACTCACGCAATTCGGAGCAGTCCGCGCGCCCGCCGCATTCCAGAGCGGCCCCCTTCCCGCTGATGTTGGCGCTGCTGGGGCTGCTGCTCACCTTGGCGCCGGAGTTTGTCTTCCTCAAAGACATCTTCCACACCCGGATGAACACCATCTTCAAGTTCTATTTCCAGGCGTGGATCTTGTGGAGCGTGGCCGGCGCGTGGCAAGTCGCGCGCTGGCTCGAGCGCCCGCGCGGGCGCAAGTGGGCCGCGCTGGCCGGCGTCCTCATCCTGATCGGGATGGTCTACACCGGGCTGGCGATTCCCAAGCGCGCGGAGGAGCACGGCGCGCCGTGGACGCTGGACGGCGCGGCGTGGCTAGAAGAGAGCCATCCGGCGGATTACGCCGCGATCCAGTGGCTGAACGCGAACGTCGAAGGCCGACCCGTCATCGCGGAGACGCCGGGCGACGAGCGGCGCGCCTACACCTACGAGGGGCGCATCGCGGCGCACACGGGCCTGCCCACCGTGCTGGGCTGGGCCGACCATGAGAAGCAGTGGCGCGGGACCAGCGCAGAGCAGGATCGGCGCGCGCAGGCGCTGGAGGCGCTCTTCACCACGGAAAATCCGGAGCGCGCGCACGACGTCATCGCGCAGTATCAAATCGCCTACATCTACATCGGCCCCGTGGAGCGCGCGCGCTATCCCGACGCGGGCCTGGCCAAATTCGCGGCGATGTTCCCCCGCGTCTACGAAAGCGCGCAGGTCGTGATTTATCGGACGGGGCACCACTAGCTCCACAACCTTCCGGGAAGCTACGCGGGACCTTTTCAAGCAAACAACAGCGCTTACGAAGCAACCTTAGCCTGTAAGAGCCATGTTTAGCTTCCCGGAAGGTGAGATGACTTTACGTAATACGAACAAGGAATACTGAGGTGTTTGTATGACAATAAAACAATCACATTGGCCCTGGATCATCTTACTTCTCATCGCGGCGGGCGCGCGCTTGATCGCGCTGGGACACGCGCCGCTTGGCCCTGACGAAGCCATACAAGCGGTGGCGGCGTTGGATATTCCGCGCGGGGTCGCGTGGCCCGCCGAGGTGGACAGCCCCCTGCTCCTGGTCGGCAACGGGCTGCTCTTCGCGCTCTTCGGCGCGTCGGAGAGCGTGGCGCGCCTCCTGCCCGCGCTGGCGGGCCTCGCCCTGGTCGCGATCCCGTGGCTGTGGCGGCGCGAGGTCGGCGACTTGGGCGCGGGGACGGCCTCCGCGCTGCTGATCTTCTCGCCGCTGGCGCTCTTCGCCTCGCGGCGCGTGGAGAGCACCACCTTGGGCGTCTTAGGCGCGGGCTTGCTCCTCGCGGCCCTCTTCCTGGGCGAGCACGAGCGCCGTCCGTGGCAGCGCCCGCTCCTGATCGCCTGCGGCATCGCGCTCGGCGTGATCGGCGGGCCGGCATTCTACGATACGCTGCTCCCCGCCTTGAGCGCGTGGCTCATCTTTCGTTGGATATCAGAGAGCGAAGCCCAAGCGGTCTCGTCGATCATCTGGCGGCGGTGGCTGCGGCCCGTGGGACTGGGAGTGGCAGCAGCGTGGTGGGTCGCCATCGGTGCGGGGTTCTACTGGGGGCATTGGGGCCGCCTGGGTCAAGGGCTAGTCGCGTGGCTGAGCGCGTGGCGCAGCGTCGCGCCGGGCCAACTCGGCGTGATGTTGCTGATGCTCTACGAGCCGCTGACGCTGCTGCTGGCCGGCGTCGGCCTGATCTTCGCCATCCGCCGGTTCGCGCTGCGCCCGCTGATGTGGGCGTTGTGGGGGATGTTGACGCTGCTCCTGACCTCGATGCGGCCGGGCGTCCCCGCCACCGGCGTCATCGCTGCGCTGCTCCCGCTGACGCTGTTGGCCGGCTATGGCGCGAGACATCTTCCCCAGGCGATGACGCACGACCAGCGGTTGATGTTCGCGCTGCACGTCGCCGTCGGCTTGGTGCTGTGGATGACGGGCGGCCTGATGTTGGCGCGCTACACCGTGGTCGGCGCGACCGTCCAGGGGTGGCCGCTGGCGTTTTTGGGCCTGGCGGCGATTTTGGCGCTGCAGGGGATCTTGGCCGTGCTCTTCGGCTTTAGCGCGCCGGCGAACATCGCGGCGCGGGGCGCGCTCCTGGCTGTGTGCGCCGTGGCTCTGGTGCTCCAGGTGAGCTTCGCGTGGGGATTGGCGTTTGTGCGCCCCGATGATCCCGCCGAATTGGCGATCACCGCGAGCGGCTCCCCCGATTTGGCGAATCTGCGCGCAGTCGCCACAGAGCTGATGTACCAGCGCGGGGAGCGACAGGACTCGTTCGCCGTCGCCATCGTCGATGCGGACGCCGCGCTCACGGCGCTGGCGCGCTGGCAATTCCGCGACTTCACGCAGGTCGAGGTGACGCCCGCGTGGCCCGCGTCCCCGCCCGATTTGGTCATCACCCCGGCGGAGGGCGCGCCCGCAATGCCCGCAATGAGAGAAGCGCAAGCGCCCGAAGGCGCGTGGCGCGGCGCGAACTTCGTCGCCATCACTGGCGGCAAGTACTTCCTGCCGGGATGCCAGCCCGCCTTCCCGCCCATCTGCCCGCAGACCGTGACGTGGTATCTCTACCGGAATCTGCCAACTGTCTTCCCCTCGCAGGATGTGATTTTGTGGCATCGGCCATAAAGGAAAGAAAATATGCCCTCTAATAACTTAATGACAGACAAAGCACAGACATATCTCCAGCACTTATGCGTAGCGATCCCCAACCGGCGCGTGGGCAGCGAGGGCAATCGCGCGGCGACGGACTTCTTCGCCGGGACGGTCTCGGCCTTCGGCTTTGAGGTCGCCACACCGCGCTTCGAGTGCATCGACTGGCGCGAGGCGGGCGCCGATCTCACGGTGGGCGGGGTCTCTTTCGACAGTGATTTACACGTCAGCCCCTACTCCCTGGGCTGCGAGGCGCGCGCGCCGTTGGCCGTCGTCGCCTCGGTGGCGGAGTTGGAGGCCGCCAATCTCACCGACGCCATCGTCCTGCTGCGCGGGGAGATCACCAAGGAGCCGTTGATGCCCAAGAACTTCCCCTTCTACAACCCAGAAGCGCATCAACACATCATCCATCTACTGGAGAGCCAGCAACCGGCGGCCATCATCGCCGCGACGACGCGCAGCCCGGAGTTGGCAGGCGCGGTCTACCCCTTCCCCTTTATCGAGGATGGCGATGTGGACATTCCCTCCGTTTACGTGACAGAGGAGGCGGGGATGCGATTGGCCGAGCATGCCGGCGATATGGCGACGCTTGAGATCCGCGCCGCGCGCCGGGCCGCCACCGACGTCAACGTCATCGCCCGCAAGGGCGCCGATCCCCACCGGCGGGTCGTGCTCTTCGCGCACATCGACGCCAAAGACGGCACGCCGGGCGCGTTGGATAACGCCAGCGGGGTCACGGTGCTGCTGTTATTGGCGGAACTGCTGGCCGATTACGCCGGCGACCTCGGCATCGAGATCGTGGCCTTAAACGGCGAGGATTATTACGACAATCCGGGCCAACGCCAATACCTCAGCCGCAACGCAAGCAGGTTCGAGGAGATCGTCCTGGGCGTCAACCTGGACGGCGGGGGCTATCATCGCGGGCGCACGGCCTACTCCCTGTACGGCTGCCCGCCCGCGCTGGCCGATCCCATCCACGCGGCTTTTGATTCATACAGCACGCTGATCGAAGGGGAGCCGTGGTATCAGGGCGATCACGGCATCTTCCTGATGCACGAGCGCCCGACGCTGGCGCTGACCTCGGAGTTGCTGATGGAGATTATGACCAAGATCGTCCACACGTCCCGCGACAAGCCGGAGATCGTCGCAACGAATCAGCTCGTCGCTAGCGCGCGGGCGCTGCGGGATCTGGTGCGGAAGCTGAACTCACAGTGTGTATAGTATCCAGTCCAATCCTCGTGAACCAAGGAGCTACCCAAGATGACCAAAGAGAAAAATGAAACTGTACATGTGTTGTTAGTGGAAGATCACGATCTTTTGCTAATGGCGATTGCGGATCTTATGGAATGTGAGGGCTACACGGTACATCAGGCCGCCAACGGTGTAGAAGCGATCCCCCTGTTGGCCCAATACAATATCGATGTAGCCCTTATCAACTGGGAGATGCCAGAAATGAATGGCCTGGAATTGTCAGATTATATGCATGAGAGACCTCGTTACGCTAAGATACCAATTGTGCTGTTTAGCGCCAAAGAAATAACGGAGGAAATCCTCCGCACTCACGGATTACAAGGCTTCTTTGAAAAGCCTTTTGATCCCACTGAATTATACCAAATCGTCCAGGATGTTTTGAAGGACGCCAAAACAACAAAGAAAAATCCGTGAAGAGCAGATCACTGGCGGGCTGAATCTGGGGAGACACACCTTTTGAGCCGGAGAACAACTAATATCTGGAGGAGAGAAAAAAATGAGCGAGGGGAATGGAAGCAAAACCGTCAATATCGTGCGCTGGATCGCGAGGATCTCCGCCGGGCTGACCGCCGCGCTGATCCTGATCATCTTTATCGGCGAAGGCATCTCAGAGGGATTTGAGTCGCTTCTCCACCTATCCACGCGCGAGTCCTTGATGATGGTCGCCTTCTTCGCCGTGTGGCTGGGCCTGGTGTTGGGCTGGCGCTGGGAACTGTACGGCGCGCTGCTCACCATCGGCGGGTTGATCGCCTTCTACCTGCTGGATTATCTCTTCTCCGGAACCTTTCCACGCGGGCCATTCTTCCTCCTCTTCGCTGCGCCCAGCCTGCTCTTTTTCTACTGCGGGCTACAGGAACGGAAGGCTGCGAGCGACGCGGGCGATTGATTCCAGCCTTCATAGGGTTGACGCTCGACGGCCCCATCCAAGACGGATGGGGCCGTTTTTAGTTTCTGTTGGGCAACATGAGGTGAGAATCGCAACAAGGCTATGGAAACTGACAGTTTGCCTCCAGTCCAATCAGGACACAGGGCCTTCACATCAAACGGTCGTACAGCACCTCGAGGTTGATCGTGGGACAGACCGTGGCATCGCACTCTAAGGTCTGCGCGGCGGCCGCCATGCCCAAACGGACAGCCTCGCCCGGCGAGACATCCTCCAGCAGGCCGAAGGCCACCGCCGCCGTCAACGCATCGCCCACGCCGGTGGCGTCCACCACATCGACGGGGAACGCCGGCACGCGCCCGTTTTCCTCGGTGGTGGCATAGTACAATCCCTCGGCGCCCAGCGTGATGACGGCCAAATCGACGCCTAATTGCACCAACCGCTGCGCCCCTTGGGCAATCGCCTCGTCGTTATCCAGGGTCTCGCCCAAGAGCGCCTCGGCCTCCAGCTTATCGGGCGTGAGCACGGTGATCTCCGGGAGGTAGGGGTGCAGGCGATGGGTCAACAGCGCCGCCGTGGGATCCACGCAGACCGGCGCCTCGTAGGTTCGGGTGAGCCGGAAGAGGGTGCGCAGGGCATTGGCGGAGAGGTTCGCATCGATGCAGACCATATCCGCTGATTTGACCAATCCTCGGCGCTGATAGAGATAGCCCGGCGTGATCTGCCGGATGATCTCCATGTCGTCAAAGCCGAGCCAGAATTCACCGTCCAGATGGTGCAGGCGGACATAAGAGCTGGTCGATTGATCCGGCACGACCAACACCTCGTCGGTGTTGATCTGCAAGTGCTTGAGATTCTCCAGCAGGCGCTCGCCCCATTCGTCATCGCCCACGGCGGTGATGAACTGGACGTCGGCGCCCAGCCGCGCCATATTCTCCGCGATGTTGCGCGCCACGCCGCCCCACTCGCATCGAATCCGCCCCGGATTTGAGCGCCCCGGTTCCAAAGCAGGGGAGAGCGGCCAGACCTTCATATCTAATCCGGCCGCGCCAATGACCAGCACCTGATGTTCGCTGCCATTCATCATACATCCTCCTGTTGCTCTCTGATAAGGGCCTGGGGGATGCCCACGAATCCCTCCGGCCGCCTGCGCGGACGAAAGACCACCCGCCCATCGGATCTCCGGGTAAAAGGTTGTTCCTCGCTCAAGCTAACCCCCTCGGCGGGCGACGCCTGCGACGTCACTTGAAGCAAGAGGATATCCTCGGCCCGACTTTCGGGCAATAAATAGCCATCCGAGGGGATCTTAAGCGCGAGATAGTGCATCCCCGGATGGAGTTGCAAAAAAGAGAGCGGACCAATGTCTAAGGGGATCAACGTCGGCGGTAGATGGCGCCTGAGCACCTCGCCGGGCAGTGTGAGGTGAAAGGGGTAAATGGGATACGCGCCGGTCAGGACGACGACTTGGTTGATCAGTTCGTATAGCGGCGCGATGACGGTGAATTCATCCACGGGCAACTGCGATAACAGCGAGGTCAGGCTGGACATCCAACGCGCTACGGCCTGGCACGCCTGCACGCGGTCGGATCGATGTTGGAACCCCCAGAAGCGCTCGTTTTCCGCCAGGAGCGTGTGGGTCTGCGCGAAGGTCTGGCGCACTTTTTCTTCGAAGCGGAGGACGTAGTGGATGACGCCCTCGAAGTAGACGATCATCGCCTCGTTGTAGCGCGCGACCTGCGTCACCGAAAGCTCTATCGAATTCAAGGCCCAGCCGATCTGCTCGAGAGCCTCTTCCGGGCGCTGGAGACGCCACAGCACATCCGCCTGCAACGCCCGCGCCAGTGCGGCCGCCTCGCGCTGATGGGCCTGCCACGCGGTGGAGAAGATGCGCTCGGCGATAGCTAGCGCCTCCTCTAATCGCCCCTCTGCGACTGCGCGCCGCACATCTGTTTCCAGCGGATCGCGAAAATCCGCCGGGATGTCCTCCAGCGCCAACAGCGTCGATAACGTCAGCGCTTCAGGGAGACAGACAAAACGCATAAGCCGTTCCAAGAAGATAAACCTCCCAAACACGACCTATTCTCTGGGGGTATCCATTTAGTTTCATGAGCAACCCAAGGTGCAACGCACTTGAACCAAAAGAAAAGTAACTCCTCATGCGTATATGCCTGGTGATAGGTCTAAAAGTGCGTTGCACCTCACAAGACTAAACGGTTGCCTCTGGGGAAAAGTATTGAGCTTGGGAGGTTTTAAATTTTCAATCTCCATGACCTCTCAGGATGACGAGGGAAGCGCCCGTTGATCTTCAGACGCTTGCTCCTCAGAAGAAATTGGAGAAAGAACACTTACTCGCTCCTGCCCATATAAGTCGGTAATGATCTTTTTAAGGAAATTCGCCTGTTCAAACATCACACGGCGCACCGATGGATCCTGATCCGCCATCGATTGCAGCACGCTCAAAAATCGCAACAGGACCAATTGGGAAGTTTCCTCATCATCCTCTTGGTGTAGCTTTTGGATACCCGGCATCATCCCGGTGACCAATTCCACCTGCATCTGAACGCGGGCCTGATCAACCAGATGTTTCTGGACAACCTCACCTTCAGTAAGTTGCTGGGCCGCGAAATTCTGCCACTCGCTTTGCCAAGCTTCCAGCCATTGACGGGAAACAGCCTCTTCATCGGGCTGGATGGGCCCAAGTTGCACCTGCTCCACGATGATGCCCATCCCTTCGCCGCTCTTGCGCACAGCCTCAAAGATTTCCACCTCTAGTTGAGCAACAGGCGGCATAGCATCTTCGGACGAGGCTAAAAATTCATCCAAGTTGTATGTTTCCAAGCGATTGCGAATGGCGCTATCTAAGGAACCGCCGGAGATGCGGCCCGTCCAATCTTGAATCACCCCGCCGGCCTTACGACGCTTGATCGTCGCCGCTGTGACGACCGCTTGCTCGTCAAAGGGATATGGCACATCTGAGGTTGGCTCTTGACCACCGTCATCGATACGAAAGCGGACACTGGCTTCACAGGAGATGGGGATGCCATCGCGCGTCATCATCCCCACACTGACGGTTCGGCGCTGTGGACGCAGGTCGACCACATCCCACACCTTTTCAAAGGGGTCCAAGGTGTGAAAGCCCGGTCCCCAAACACGATACAGCTTCCCCAAGCGCGAGGTCACCACCGCCGAATCATGGCCCACGCTAAGGAAGCCGGGGCCACCGACTTTGCGCATCGTCGCCGGGCCATCGGGTGTAGCACGTCCCTTTTCCGCACGCCAGATGGGGTGAAGGGGTTTGCGCAAAGGAAGGCCAAACAGCACCAGGCGAACAAATTCCTCCGCATCCTTCTCCGACAGATCATAGAGTTGACGCAGGATTTGAATAAACAAGGTTCGCACATGCCAAACGCCAAACGCCAAGCTGGCCATAAAGCCCGCTATCGCTAACGGGAATTGCATCCGGCGCTCCAGAAGCATCTCCCGCAGCAAATGAGGCGCTACGACCAGAACCAGCGCCGCCATCACAATAGGAACGATGAGAATGATCAACCCAAAGAGAGAGAATGTCATGCGGCCTTTCTGCTCTGTCATACGAATGCCTCCTTCACTCCTACTCTCAACCTCGCTGCCATTTTACAATTTGCCTATGCGCTTGTTCTATCGTCATCGTCACCGATTCCGGAAGCAACGCTTTGACATCCGGCGACCGCGCAATATGATCCAATGACTCGAGGAGCCGTACCGTCACCAAGGTACGAGCTTCTTTCGGGCTGAGGTCATTGAATTTCTTGGACTCTTCAAACAGGCCTTGCGTCAATTCCATCAGCATTTGCCCCCGCACACGTCCAAATTGTTTCTGGCGTTGAGCCAAGATTTTGCCGTTCTTTTTCATCATCTCACTGATCCACTGAGCCTTCCAGGCCTCGATGCGCTGCTTCACAACGGTCTCATCCACCGGGATGATTTTGTTGCCCACGCCGCCGCCATCGATGCGGATGCCTTTCGGCTCGATCTCCTCTTTCACACGCTGCTTAACCTCCCCGCCAATCGCGCCGCGCGGCAATTGCTCGCCCATCGCGTACAGATCGTCCAAGCTATATCGCGCCACCACCTGTTTGACGTGATGCTTCGCGACGGTCAGCGGGAGATCTTCCCACGGCAGCGCCTGATGGGCGTCCAACGGGGTCTTGCCCTCCGGATTGACCTCAGCGGCGAAGACGGCCTTATAGGCCGCACTGCTTCGATAGGGCCACGTTTGCCCCAACTCCGGGACTCTCTCACCGGGATTAATGCGGAAAATCGAAGCGATCGGCAAGTTGACTTTGATGCCGTCGCGCGTCAGCGCCTCGACACGCTCCGCTCGGAGCTGCTGCCGGAGATCGACGACCGAATGCACTTGTTCCATTGCACTGGTCACGATGGTTCCTGGTCCAAAGACGCCCCGGAACTTGGCGGAGTCCTTGATCGCTGCCGCGTTGTGGGGTTCTGTGATGACCAAGCCCGGCCCGCTGCCGTGAAATGGGTTCCCTTTGATCCGGGTCTTGGGTTCTCCATTAACGACGACAATCGAAGGCTTGGGGTAGGTCGTGAAAAATCCAGCGAAATATGCCAAGGCTTTCTTGCGATACCCTTCCATATCCGGCGGGAAAGGGAATAATTCCGGCGCCCAGAAAAAGATCGCCAAGACCGTCAAAATGGGAGGGATGAGTAAGCTGGTGATAAAGAGTAAGATCAACAACCAAGAGGCGTCGGAAAGTAAAAGTAAGGGCGCAAATAACAAGGATAAAAGTCCACAAGTGCCGACTAATCCCCACGCTACCCAGGCCGGGGTCACGCCTGTCCACCAGGCGAAGATCAGGAAGATGGTCAAAGGGAGACACGTAGAGACAACTAAGATGCCTACCCATCCTAAGATCGAAGGGCGAAGGATGCCGCCCCACAAGATCCCCATCAGTGGCAGGAGCAATGGCCCACCCAGGTGCCACAGTAGCCAGAGGGCACGCGTCTCAGGTTGCACATACTCTTGGCTCACCTCCAGAGGATGTTTTTGTAGATATTCTTGTAGATAAAAGAATAACCCCAGGTAAATTAGCAAGATGATAAAATATAGCATAGCATCCTCCTTGCACAGATTAGTATCATCGAATCATTGAGGCCAATGGAGTACAAAACCGACTTATCTTTAACTTAGGCCGTTCCAAGAAAATAAACCTCCCAAAAACGAGTGGTTTTCTGCCTGTGGCCCTCCTTGGCCCTAAGGCCCAATGGCCGAGGGAAGGCCCCATGGCCGTGGGAGGGAAAAGTATCAGGTTTGGGAGATTTTAAATCCTGAAACTACCTTAGCACAATACTTTTACTTAACTTTAGCACGAAACTACAAAAAAGGGAAATCCCGAACATACCAAGGCCAACCTTATAAAATCAAAGGACGTGGAGAAGCTCAACGTTATAGCTTCTCCACGTCCCATCTCTCGCCGGAAACGGATCAGTATTGCTTGAGAATCACGGGGAGATAGACCTCCGTGCCGCCGGGAAGTGCGTCGCGATCCACGGCTCGATTGTTTTCCTCGTTCCAGTCCTTGACAATCAACTCCGTGGTATAGCCAATGTCCACCCGATTGATGATCTCGCGGTGCGTCGACGGAATCGATTCCGCCAACTGGATGGCGAAGGTCACCCACCCGGATGCGCCGACATCCAGCGTGCCATCATTATCAGAAAGTCGGAAAACATACTGCCCATCCGCCACCCGGAGCCAGCGACCACTCATCCCTATGAGGGTCTGCGCGGAACCGCCATCGAAATTCACATATTCGCTGGGCGCGATGGTCTCCGTCAAGACAACATTGGAGACTGGCAACTCAGAGCTGGTGTGATTGGTGTAGGCGATGGTGTAAACCAATCGCTGCCCCGGCTCGACATCGGCGACGCCATCGTCTTTGCTCACCTGCACATCGATGCGAGGGGCCGGCGATTTGATGACGTCCACGCAGGCCATCTCCTGGCCTTGTGCGTCCGATGGCAATTGAATGGTGTTGCAATACTCGCCGGCTGCCAGGAAGGGATCGGTGGTCACGCGGAAGGTGACGGCGTACTCACCTGCGACGGGAAGGTCGATGCCGTCCCAGATGATGAGCTGGCGGTCGCCGGACTGCGTCACCTCCGCCGGCGCGATGCTGGCGCTCGCAAAGGTGAAGTCCGACGGAAGCGTGTCGGTGATCCGCACGCCGTTGATCGGGGCCGCGCTGTCGTTAAAGAGTCTGAGGGTGTAAGTAACGGCCCCCCCGGCCTCAACTTTCGTGGGTTTCACGTTCTTGCTCATTGAAAGGCCGCCACGCCGGACGCCGTCCACGTCACTATCGGCGTTGTTATCACGCTCGATCTCCAAGCTATCCGCGCCATCGTCCAATCTATAACCAATCTCAATGTGGTTCTCTAACACCTCGATGTCGTCGGGGATGCTATCCGCCAGTGTAACCTGGAAGAATAACTCGCCTGACTGACCCGGTTGTAGCCCCGACGCAGGCTTCAATTCCAGCTTATAGACGCCGCCGCTGCCACTCCAATTACTGCTCTGGATCACGTCCGGCTGCATAAAGGTATCGGTGAGGATAATCGTATCGATGGGAGCATCTGATTCGACCGCGTTGGTGTAGCGGATCGTGTAGTTCAAGGTGTCGCCGCCCGCGACCCAATCAACGCCATCGTTCTTGCTCACCTGCACATCCATCATAGGCAGCGCGGAGACATAGACGCGGCCTCCCAACGGCGTGACGGGAGATTGCAACTCGCCGTCCTGTTCGATTTGGACGGTGTTGGTGTAGTAGCCGGTCTGAGCGTAGCGATCGATGGTGGCGTTAAAGACCCATTCACGGGACTCCTCCGGCGCCATTGTAAATTCATTCGATGTAACCTGTTGTTGTCCCTCCGATGTGATGCCCGCCGGCAACGTGTCAATAACACGCACATCATGACTTTGATCGTTGCTGGTATTGTAGAGCGTGACGGTATAGATCAGGTCATCGCCGGCCTGGGGCCATTGCGGAGAAGCGTCCTTCGTCACAAGCACTTTATCTCCTTCCCCAAGGATGATCGTCTCATCCACCGCCGAGTTATTTTCAACATTGGTCTCTCTCACCCGCTCGGTTGTCGTGTAATCGATCTCCACGCGATTGAGTACGATAGTTTCCTCAGGGAGATCATCCGCAAGTCGCACCACGAAGGTCAGCTCGCCACTCGCCATCGCTGCTGGATCTTCAATGACATAGCGATACTGCCGGCCTCCAATCTGCGTCCAGTCCGAACTCAATACCTCCGCGACTTCCGGCGGCACCGTCTCCACCAGGGTCAAGGAGGAGAAGACCGGCTCATCAGATTCGGCTCTGTACTGGATAGTATAGGTGAGAATTTGCCCCGCCCCAACCCAGGTCATGTCATCGCTCTTGGTCACCTGCACATCCACGTTTGGCGGAGGTAAGACCTCTAAGCAGGCCAGGCCCTCGACCGGCGGTTGAACGATCGGCTCGCTGCCATCACGGGGATCGCGCAACACTTGGACAGCATTACACAGCGTGCCCGACTCGGCCCAAGGATCGACCCGCGCACGGAAGCGGAGTTGGGCTGAGTAATCCGCGAACATGCGGTAAGACGACCACACCACCTTTTCATGCCCTGCCTCCGTCATTGTTATCGGACTAAGACCATACAAATCCTCGACGAAGGTGACGGAAATTGGCAACGTGTCGGTGATCCAAAGATAGTACCCTTGAGCGTCATTGTTGATCAAAGTGACGGTATAGGTGACGAAATCACCGGGCCGCACGGCCATCGGCTCGACCTCCTTGCCGATCTGGATGCCGACCACGCCGCTGAGCACATCCGTATCAGGATCGTCGAAGTTGTTATTGTTCGAAAGGTCGACATCTATCGCCTCCTCATCCGTGGTGAAGCCGACCTCAACGCGGTTGACAATCGCATCCACCGCCGGGATCGTCGGATGCACGCGCACCGGGAAGGCTACCGATCCGCCCTCGCCGGGTTCCAACACGCCCGTGATGACTTTCCGATATTTACCTTGCTCCAGCCGCTCCCATGTCAGATCGGGCGGGTCCAACTCATCCGGCCCGAGGACATAATTGCGCGGCTCGAAGGTATCGGTGATGATGATGCTTTCCACCTTGTAACCGGGCTTGTATTCTAATTGCTCCGGCTCAGCGTTCGTATAGGAAATGGTGTAGGTCAGCCATTGACCGGGCACCACCGTGGTGATGCCGTCCGTCTTGCCGATTTGCACGTCTAACTTTTGCAGGCCCTCGACCTGGACCTCGGCCAAGTTGGCGTGGTCGGGAAGCGCTCGTCCGGCCATATCCTCCACATAGACGCGATTGAACGCCGGACCGGTAGGGGCAATCTTCAAGACGCGCGCCTGGAATTGCAGCGTCCTCGTCACGCCCGGCTCCAGACGTATCGCCGACCAGACCACCTCTTCCTGCTCAAACGGCGGCGATCCATAGGTCCGAGTCGAGACATTTGTGGGATCTATGGCGTTGGCGAAGACAAAGTCTGGCGGCAGCCGATCCACGACCTGCACGGTATAGGGATCTTGGATGTTGTCGGAGAGTCCTAAGCCAATGGTGTAGGTCACCAAGCGCCCGGCCTTGACGTTCGTCGGATCGGCCTGCTTGGTCACAGAGATAGGATCACGCCCCAACAGCAGATCAAAGTCCACGCTGACGTTGTTTTTAGGCGTCGCATCTGCCGTATTCGCATCCACCACGTAACCAATCTCAACCTGAGAGCGGATGCCAAGCTCCTCGTCTGGAACGTTATTGGCAACACTGACAGTAAATGACATCACCCCCGTTTCGCCTGCCGTCATAGGCGATTCAATCGTGTGGACATACTGCCCGCTGCCCACCTCCTCCCAATCATCAGAGATTAAATTAACCGATCCAGCCGGCTCGAGCGTTGTGGTCAAGATGACGGCCTGGAACGTGCTGGTATAGGTTTCATCCGAAGGAGCAGGGGAGCTGTTAGTATAGTAGATCGTATAATCCAGCGTCTCACCTTCATTGACCCAGAAAGAGTCATCGCTATGACTGACTTCAGCATCCAAGCGCGGCAACTCAGTCACCCAGACCCGCGCCAAGCCATCGCGCTCGGGCAGTCGCACATCGCCCATCTGTACTTGGACCGTGTTGGGGTAACTGCCCTCATAAGCCAGCCGATCCACCTGCACAGGCAAGGGAACCTGTAGTTCTGCCCTCGGATCAATGGGCAATGCATCCCAAATCACCAACTGGTGACCATCTTGCCACTCCGTGTGCACGCCGCTCGGATAGGGCGTCGCCAGGGTGAAGGAGACCGGGAGCGTATCCGTCACGATCAAGTCATAGGCATCGAAGGTCTGATTTTGGAACGTCAAGGTATAGGTCAACCGCTCGCCAGCGATCACGGTGTTTGGATCTGCGCTCTTCGAGACGTTGACGTTAGGTTTACCGAACACGTAGACCGGCGCCGTTGGGCCAGTATCGGAAATATCGACGGGGGTGCCGGTGCTGTCATTGAGCGCCTCGATCATCGCGTTGTTGTAATACTTGGCCGTGTAAAGATCTGCCCCCGTCTTCGCTGTGAAGACGAATTGCAGAGTATCACCACCATTTAGATTCCCAGAGACGCGCCACACCAGCATCTGAGGGTCGCTATCCGGTACAACCTCAGGCGGTTGCCCACTAACGATTCCCTGGTACTCAAAGCCGCTGGGCAAGACATCTGTAATGACAATGTTGGATAATCGATAATCGGCGCCGTTGTACAAGTTGAGGGTATAGGTCACCAGACTGTCGGTGTAAACCTCGCGCGGCGTCACATCCTTGTAGAATCCAATGCCGGAGACGACAAAGACCTCCACATTATCGGTATATTTTTCTGAAAGGCCCCAGTTGATCGGCGCTTCAGCATCGACCCAGTTGTGCTGTAATCCTAGCTGAGGCCCGGAACGCGCCTTAAAGCTGAGGTCCACGGATTCCTCCGGCCCAATTTCATCCAAGGTCCACGAGGGCAGGAAGGTGTCCGGCTCCGGTGTGTCACCGACAACGTCGACGTAGCTCCATTTCTCCGGCAACACATCGGTGATGACGACATTATGAACCACTGCGCCAGTTTGGTTTTCCACCTGGAGCACGTACAGCACCTCGTTGTAGGGAGCGACCTCCTCAACATCGGGTTCCTTCTGAATTTCTATCCCTTTGACCACCTCACCTTGATAGTGATAACGCACTCTTTGCGTTCCACCTCCTTCCCTGTCCACTTCATAGACGGCGGCGGGGATACAAATGGAGGGATCATCAACCGAGAGGGCTTGAACTTCACTGCGGAAGTTATCCTCTTCGTCTATCGCTTGCAACCTAGCTGTGATGATACGCTCTCCCCGAAGCGGAATCGTCAAATCATCCCAATAGACCACCCCCGGTTCGGCGTCACCGGGTGGCGTCGCGGTCGGCACGGAGGTCGAAAGGAGCGTGAAACGTTTGTCGCTTTTTTGGCCATAAGGAATCGTCCAGGCAAGCGTGATGCCGCTGACGGGCTGGATAGGCTCGGTCCGGTTATCACGCATCGTCAACGTCAAGACAACCTGCTCGTTGATCGCCACGGGATTAGGATAGAACTCCTGCAACAAGGAGACATGCGGATAGACATACACCCACGCCAATTCTGGCATATTCGTGCGCGTACCTTGATCCTCCACAAAGAACTGAACGGTCCCCGGCCCTTGGAACGCCCCCTCTCCCTCTGGCCCCATGGCATTACACCAGTCTGTGTGCAGGCCGCTGCCCGTCGCCGAGACAGTGAAGGTGTGAGAAAAAG
This sequence comes from uncultured Anaerolineales bacterium, assembly GCA_964468735.1. Lineage (GTDB taxonomy): Bacteria > Chloroflexota > Anaerolineae > B4-G1 > SLSP01 > JAAAOZ01. Next base: position 24,029 of record CAYXVS010000003.1, read on the forward strand.
TATCCCCCGGATCGAGCGGCGTGGCAATCGGCCCGTGCTCATATAGATCATCACCATCCGCACGATCCGTCCATTTTATATAGAAATTTTTAAACGGAAGGACGTCTTGATTCAGTGCATCTTCGTAACCCGTAACCGTGTAGACATCTTTAGACGAGACATTCCGAATCCTTGCCGTATAAGTGATCAGATCCCCCAGGACAACGGAGGTAGTCTCTGCGTACTTATTGATCCGGAAGGGGGTATCTGCCGTCACCCTCGCCCCCTTGAAGTCGCACATAATAGTCTCACCACTATACGCTGACATCTCATTCTGATACTTCTTCCCTGGGATACCGTTCACCTCGGCTTGGAAGGCAAAGGTGTAATATTCACCTGATGCCACGCCAGGTAAATTCCATACCACAATGCGGTCCGCACCTGGCAATGGGTCAAGCCCCGTAGTAGGCGTGACCATTTTGATAAAGGAGAAAAACCGTCCGGTCAATTTATCTAATGGCAAAGTATCTGTCAACACCAACGGGCCAGCGATATCTCTGGGGCCGATGTTCTCCACGCGAATTGTATAGGTCACCGGCTCACCAATCATCTGGGTCTCCGGCTCAGCCTCTTTTGAGAGGAGAATCTCGGGCGCGATTTCCAAGATCGCCATTTCGTTATCATCGTGACCGGGATACACCTTGGGCAGCTCATCGGACAGAGCATCCAGCCCATTGGGATATTTAAGCCCTCGACACGTAGATGGCGTCACCGTCGGTGGGGTCGTCGCCGTCACTTGGAAGGTCATACTAATCAAACCATTCGCCGGCACCGACAGGTCCTCCCAAACAACGTAATTCCCCCCATTGAGATTCGGGTCTGGGCCAGCAAGCATCCCAGAAAAGACAAAGGTCTTATAAAGGGTATCGGTAATCGTCAAGCTACTGTTTAGCTCTCGAGGAACGTAGGAGGGATTATGACGCGGATTGTAAAACGTCAATGTGTATGTCACCGGCTGGCCGGGGTAAGCTGTGGTTTCCCCCTCTGGATCTGACGCGGTTGTGACGACCTTATCAAAAGGACTGAGAATTTTCAAGTCCGCATCCGATGTCGGATGTGCCATCACACGGTCATCCCACACGGTCACAAATTCCTCTCGATTCTCCAGGTCTATCCCACCTTCGTAAGCTGTATCTTGTGGTAACCGCGCGGTGAAGGTCATATAAGCACCGGCCCCTGGCTGGAGCACATAGGTAGAGGGGAGTGTCCAGGTGATGTATCCACTGTCCACATAGTTCACGGAGGAGACGTCGGAGGTCACGGTCAGTACTGATGTGCTCAATTCGTCGGGTAATTTTTCTACGACGTAAAGGTTCGAGGCCGGCCATGCATCTGGTCGCTCTTCCGTACTTAGATTTTTGACGTGAATTGTGTACGTCACCAAACGTCCAACGCGACACTCATCCCTCGGCGCTGGCACATCCTCGCCTTCACCCCAATGCTCGATCTCCAGCAATGGGCCAACGACCATCGAACTGGCCAGGGGCGCCTGCGCGTCGCTGTAGCCCGCCAACTCCCCCACGACCGAATTCTCCACACTGGAGGGGCCTATTTCCTTTCCCCAAGGCTCATGCCCTTTCAGAGCAGGTTGCACCGTGATCGGCACCCGCGCGAGCAATTCGATTTCCACCACCTCGCCTGGATCCATATCACTCAACCACCATGTCGCCTCGCCCCGGTGATTTTCGGTGTTAATGGTGTGCGTGAAATCCTCTACCGCACTGGGGGGATTGACGATATAGCTATCATATTTCAACAAGATGCCATGCTCCCACCAGTTATCGGCATTGGGCATCTTCGTCGTCCACGAGTCATCCAATGTCACGCCACTTAGCGTGTCCTCCGTTGAAGTATTCGTCACCACGATGGTGAAGGTGACAATCTCGCCGGCAAAGGCCACATCCGGCGAGGTCTGCCCCACCTCCAGCGGGGTGGCCGCCGGCGCCGCGACCTCCCGGGGCAAGATAGCACCTTGCACCGGCCCCGTCAGCGCCGTCATCAGACCCCACAATCCAATCATCGCGCCCAGAACAGCCAATCCGATGCCATACGTCCTGCGCCTCATCTTCTTGCTCTCCCTAGTCTCCATTGCTCGTCTCCTTCTGTTTATGACTGTATGTGAGATAAATTTCCAGTAACCATTTAGTCTTGAGGTGCAACGCACTTTTGGGTTTATGACCAGATATTACTGCATGAGGCGTTGCTTTTCCTTCGGTTTAAGTGCGTTGCACCTTTGTCTGCTCATAGAACTAAAACAGATACCATTTCCAAACCATCAGCTTTGCCGCACTATGACCGGTAAATAGATCATCCTCTCCGTCTGGCCCTCGATCAAAATCGGCGTCGTCGTCACGTTATTATCCTCGATGGCCTCTCGAATTAATCCGAAAGGCTTGCCCCATGGGGGTTGACCATATTCAGAGGTATCCACCTGGGCGTAGATGGCGTATTCGCCCTCAACAGGCGCCGACGCAGATTCACACGAGACGACCACCGACTCTCCTGCCGCCACCGGAGGCGCCAAGACATTACAATACTCCTCCTCGTGATCAAACACGCTGCTGGGCGGCGTGGGCATCGCCGTTGACGCAAATGACTTGAGATAGACGCGCACCTCAAACAGATCCGTGTCCGTCTGACCCGTCCACAATTGGTCGGCGTCCAAATCCCCCTGATTCGCCACGGTCACATAGACGCGGGGCGGATCATCCTCCAGTAGATGGGTAGGCGTCACTGCCATTTGGGTGATCACCAAATCCGGCCCGTGGACAGGATCACTATCCGTCGCCCGGTTGTTCTGGGGATTCGATTCCACCACATCCTCATCCGTCCGGTAGCCGATCTCCACGGTATTGCTGAGGACAAAGACCTCGTCATCGGGAATCGCGGTCGTCAGCGCGGCGCTCACACTCAACTCACCGCTCTCCATGGGATCCAACGTGCCGACAGCGTAGGTGTAGCGACCGCCGCCTATCGGCGTCCACCCGGCGGCGTCCACCTCCACGGCGGAGGCCGGCGCTATCGTGTCGGTGAGCACCACATCCCGCAGCGTGATGCCATCGTCGGTGTCATTGGTGTAGCGCACGGTATAGATCACCTCCTGACCCGGCGTGATCCACGTTTCCCCGTCGTCCTTGGTCACCTGCGCATCGACGCGCGGCAATCCTGTCACGGAGACGGGCGCCAAGTTCGGATGATCGAAGTAAAAGCCGCCCACCAGCGTCTCCAGGCGATTGTAATGCTTGCCGCTTGGCGTCATGCGCTCCGAGTGGACGCGGAAGGCCATCGTGATGGTCTCCTGCGGCTCGATATGGAGGCTTGGCCACACCAAGCGCGTCGGATGCCCAGAGAGCACATTGGGCGTCGCACCTGCCACGTGCGCATCGTAGGTGAAGTAATGGGGCAATGTGTCGGTGAGGGCGATGGTCTGCGCCGTATCCATCTCATTGAAGAGCGAGAGGGTATACGTGACCCTCTCCCCCGCTGTGATGCGCGACGGATGAGCGGTCTTTCTCACCATAACGGTGGGAATGCCCGCCACGTACACCGGCGCAGCATTCGCTATATCAGAGATGTCAACCAATTCTCCTGTATCTTGATCCTCGGCATAGACGGAGACGTGCGGGTTGTAATAATCGCCGGACACCAACTCTTCACCCGTCCGCACACGGAACACAATCTGCAACCGATCATTTTTCTCCAATGGATCAGCAACCAGCCACTTGACCTGCTGCCCCTGCACCGCGATCTCCGGTGGGCCTTCAACAGTCTCCAAGAAGGTGAAGCCGCCGGGCAATGTCTCGGTTAACAAGATATTTGAAAGGATCTTATCGTTCGTGCCATTGAAGAGATTGATAGTATAAGTTACAACCTCGCCAGCCTTCACCTCCTCCGGTGAGACATCTTTAAAGAAGCCCACGCCGGGCGCTACGAAGACGCCGACGGTCTCGGTGTATTTCTTGTCCACCATCCAATGAATGGGGGCGGTGCATTCAACACCATTCCGCCACGTGCCAAGATCCGTATAGGCACGCGCCCGAAAGACGATCTCGACGATCGTCTCGGGCGGCAGTTCATCCCAAACCCACTGCAGAGGATCCTCACTGTAAGGCTCTGGCCCTGAGACCCAGTCCAGATATAGCCAATTGTCCGGCAGGATATCGATGACGACCACATCACGGACGGTTGCGCCGGTGGTGTTTTCAACCTCCATCAGGTATTCCACTTCGCCGTACGGGCCAATTCTTTCGACATCCGGCTCCTTGTTGATCAACACGCCGGGCACTACATCCAGGGTCTTGCCATCGACTTTCTCCGCTGACGGCACGCAGATAGCCGGATCATCGATCTCGGTGACGCGGGTCTTACTCTTGTAGCTCTGCTTGCGATCATCATCGGAGGCGAGCAGCGGCGCGCGCAACGTGAGCACCAACTCCGTCGTCCCGCCGGCCGGCAACGTCAAATCGCTCCAATAATAAAGGTCGGAATCCTGAGACGAGGTCGGCAGCGAGGAAGCGACCAGCGTGAAGTCACCTGGATTGGCGTTCGGCAATTCCCACTCCAACGTCATCCCCGTGATATCCGTCGTGGGCGCTGTGCGATTATCCTGTAGCGTAATCGTCAGCGTCACCAACTCTCCCACCGCTACGGGATTGGGCGTCGCCGATTGGAGAATCGAGACGTGCGGGATGACGACAACGCTCGAATCTCGCAACTTATCCGCGTTTGTCCGCCACATCTCAGGCTCGCGCACATCGAAGAGAACGGTCGCCATGTCCTGCATCAAATCCTTCCCCTTGCCGCGATCCTCACACCAATCCGAGCCAAGCCCCGTGTCCTCCGGCAGACCGGTCGTGCGCACCTCAAACGTGTGATCCCAGGTCTCCCCCGGCGGCAACGACGCGGGCGGCGAGACGGTGTAGTTGTACTCATAATCATCATCCGCCGGATCTGAGAAGAGAACGGAGGACAGATCATCGCGGAAGGCGGTCACGGTGTAAAGCGTCCGCGGCGAGATATTGAGGATATGAGCCTCGTATGATAGCAGTTCACCCTGGACAACCTCGCTTTGGAGTGCGGTCTTATTGATGCGAAACGGCGTATCGACCTCTACCCTCGTCTTATTGTCGTCAATGATGGGGCAGATTCCCGTCTCCGCATTGTACGCCAACACATCATTGTAATATTTCACGTGAGCCACCCCGTCAACGACGGCCTGGAAGATCAATATATGCGACGCCCCCACATCCAGGCCGGGGAGGTTATCCCAGACGACGACGGCGCCATCGGAAAGCACCTGGGTCGGTAAGAAGGGGGCCGCCGTAGGCGCAACCATCTCCTGGAAGGAGAAATAACGCCCGAACATCTCATCCATCGGCAAGACGTCCGTCAACACAATCGGGTCGGGGATGTATCGCTCTCCGACATTCTCCAAAGTGATGGTATAGGTCACCACCTCACCGGGAAGCTGCAAACTCGGCTCCACCCGTTTAGTAAGATCGATCTCCTTCTCGACGTCCAGCACCGCCATTTCATTGTCATCGTGACCGATATAGGTGCCAAACCCAGGGATCACGGCCGTCGCCGTGACGCTGTTGGGGTAGGAATTAACGCAACCCGTCCACCCGGCGGAGGGCAAGGCCTGCGAAGGCACATCGACGCGATAGGACATCGTGATGGCTCCATTCGCTGCGACCTCCATATTGTCCCAGCGCAGATAAGAGCCTTCGATGACATCCGGCGTCGAGCCAAGGAGCATCTCGGAGAACATGAACGTATTGTGAAGCCCATCTACCAATCGTAAGGCGTCGGCAAGAACGATATCGTGGTCGTGCAGCGGATTATAAAATGTGAGCGTATAGGTCACAGGACGGTTAGCATAGGTCGTCGCTGGCTGGTCAAGCGGGGGGCCGGTGGTGACGATCTTATCAAAGGGGCTGAGGATCCGCGTTCGTAACCTATCATTAGCGTTAGCCGGTCGCATCGGCATCCCGTCGGCCCAGGCCAACAACGACTCTTTGTCGTTCTCAAGATATTGCTTTCTTGGATTATAGTCTGTATCAGGTGGCACACGCGCGATGAACGTAACGGTGGTCGTCGCGCCCGGCGCCAAGTCGTTGGGCAACGTCCACGAGAGCACGCCCAGCGCGGGATCATACGCCGTGATCACCCCCGTCTGATCGGCCGTCACCTCGATCACCCTATCTTGAATTTGCTCCGGCAACGTCTCCTGCACCACGAGATTACTGGCCCGGAAGACATCCGGGCGCTCCTCGCCATCCTCCTCCGTGACATTCTGAATCCGCACGGTGTAGGTCACCAGCCGCCCCACGCGGCAATGATCCTCCGGGGCGACCTCACCCTCCGCCATCTTGTCGATGCTCAACAATGGCCCAATCACCATCGCGCTGACGACCGGGGCCTCGACGTTCTCCTCGCCCGGAGCGGAGGCCACCACCGAGTTGGCGATGTTGCTGGGGCCGATGTCGTCCCACGGCTCGTGGGCTTTCAACGCCGGCTGCAACGTGATCGGCGCCGTGACGGAGAAGACAATCTCCACACTTTCTCCGGCGGCTAATGGATAAAGCGACCACGTCGCCTCGCCTCGGCGATCCAGCAACTCGATGGTCTGCGTGAACGCCTCGATGGCATTCGCGGGCGTCGCGACATAGCCGTTGAAATTCGCCAAAATACCGCGATCCCACCATTTATCTTTATTGGGATCAGCCTGTGGCGCGTTCGTCGTCCACGTATCGAACAACTCAATGCCGTTCACGGTTTCACCTGACGTGTTAGTCAACGCGATGGTGTAGGTCAGCACCTCACCTGCGAACGCTGACGCCGTTCCCTTCTGTGACACCACGAATGAAGCTTGAGGCGCATTCGGCGCCGCCGCACTCTGCGTGGGCGAGATCAACGCCAATAACAACCCACCTAACAACCCTGTGCCCCCGATGATCACCAGGGAGAGCACCACACGTCTAACCCAAATCGATTGACCTTCTGTAGTCATGCTTTTACTCCTTTGGATTGCGAACCACTTTTAACTCAACAAAACAACAAAGAGGATAAAAATCTTGTCACAGATGTTTATAAGGGTGAGTGACGTAGGTTGCGAGTTGGCCGAAAGTCTTGTGTGCCCTATTGATATGATGTGGTAGGATTATGAATTTTTTTTCTGAGGGTGCCGACAATTAATTAGATTATAGACCTACCCAAAACCCTGTCAATTAAATCTCACATCGGATAAACGAAAAAGTTACAAGGAAGTCTCGAGGCTCTCCAGGAATTCGCCGGGTGCAATCGCCAAGCGCTATTGCGCCCCCCCCCACCCACAACTCATAACAACGCAGAAAAGGTCTGTGATCCCCACAAATGCGCACGTCTTCGCTGCTTTTAGGGCGGCTTAGGGAGTTGTCCGGCAAAATCCAACAGGCCCAGTCTCAAATGCGATAACCCGCTGGTAATTAGGGACACTTTTCGCGTTTGAGCTTGGTTTGACAAATTATCCATCCTATGGCATAATATGTATCGAAGTGATATAGTTATATTCGAGCCCACCTGTGTGGCCGGCAAAGAGCTAGGCTAGTGTTCTGGAGGTAAATTTAGGAAAGGAAATTTCCGAAGTTCACCCCGGCGTATTCATCATAACACATACGTAATCATTCAGAGACCGACTTAGTGATGCCCAGCGCATGAAGCGGATGGTGGCAAACAAGTCGGTCTTTTGTTATGTCACACAGGACTCGAAGCTATGACGTCACTATCAAATAAACTTTTAAAGATCATGACACATTCAAAAGGAGGTAGAATGCTTAGACGGCAAATGGATAACATGAAGAAGAAGTTCAATTTCGCAGCGTTGCTCGAGAAGGATCGATATGATGAGGCGCGCCCGCATCGGGGCGAGGTACTGGAAACCGAAGTACTCTCCGTCAGCGACAAGGACGTGATCGTGGCGCTGAGCGGCAAGCACGACGGCATCATCACGCGCCAGGATTTGGATATGGTGGATGAGGATGTCCTCGAATCGCTCCATGTGGGGAAGCAGATCCCGGTGAAGGTGATCAAAGAATCGCCCAAATTGGGCGGGATCATGGTCTCTTTGAAGAAGGGGTTGGAGCAGCAGGATTGGCTGCGCGCCGAGCGGTTCTTGGAGAGCGGCGAGGTCTTCGATGGCGAGGTGCTGGATGTCAATCGAGGCGGCGTGTTGGTGAACTTCGGGCGTTTGCAGGCCTTCGTCCCGAACTCGCACCTGACCTCGATTCCACGTGGCTTGCACGGGGATCGCCTGCGCGAGGCGAAGGAAGAGCTGGTCGGGGAGACGCTCTCCCTGTCCGTGATCGAGGTGAAGCAGCGCCGTCGCCGCTTGATCGTCTCGGAGCGGGTGGCGGAGCAGAAAAACCGCAAGCAGTTGCTGCAAGAGCTGGCCGAGGGCGATATTCGCTCCGGCGTGGTGCAAAATGTGGTCGAATTCGGCGCCTTCGTCGACTTGGGCGGCATCGATGGCCTGATTCACATCTCGGAGCTGGATTGGGACTACGTGGATAATCCCCGCTCCGTGGTGAAAGAGGGCGATGAGATTGAGGTCTACGTGCTCGATGTGGATCGCGAGAAAGAGCGCATCGCCCTGAGCCGCAAGCGCCTGATCTAACCCAAAGACGCGGCCCCGTCCCACATCGGCGTAAAGGCGCGAAGCTTATAGCAAAGCGCCCCCGCAAACGCAAAAATCCGAGCCTGCTGTACTTTAGCAGGCTCGGATTTTTTATCTCACCCTTGCGAAGGTTAGCTACGCATCCTGCCCCAAAAGGTCTGTGTCCAGACCACAACGCGCGCCGGATAAAGTCCCTCTGGAACCTTCGCAAGGTTTGCCGGGTTAAAACGCCTCGGCCAAGGTCATGACGCGCGGACATTTGCCGTCGATGTCGGTGAAGCCATACTCTTCGGCTAAGGCAGCAGTGTAGAGGATCTCGCCCGATTTGTCCATCACGTCGGGATCGGCGGCCAAGGCGGCGACGGCGCGCCCAACGAAGCGCGGCGATTCGGAGTTGCCCAGATCGAAATACTCTGCCGCCTGCATCACTTTCTCGGTGCGCACCAGGCCTGGATAGAGCGCGACGACCGCGACGTCGTACGCCTCCAGCTCGAGCGCCATGTCGGCGGCCATCCGGTCGGTCGCGGCTTTGGCGACGCCGTAGATGGTGTTGGCGAGGTACTTTCGCCCCGCCCACGACGAGATGTTGACGATCAGCCCGCTGCCCTGCTCGATCATCAGCGGCGCGGTGAATTGGCTGGCGACGAAGTGCGCCCGTCCCCCCGCCTCGAACATCGCATCCCAGCGCCAACGCGGCTGCTGCCAAAAGGGCGTCTCCCACGTGTAGTCGCCATTCTCGATCATCCGGTCGTATCCGCCCCAGACGTTATTGACCAGCACATCGAGGCGCCCCTGCTCGGCGCGGATGCGCTCGAAGACCGCCGCAACCTCGTCATCGTGCCGATGATCGCAGCGCAGGGGGATGATGTTGCGCGGCAACCACGTCTGATCCGGCGCGGTGCGTCCCGTGATGTAGACCGTCGCGCCCGCCTCCTGCAATCCCAGCGCGATGCCCTTCCCCACACCCCGGCTCGCGCCGGTGACCAGCGCCACTTTATCTTTTAAGATACTGGTGTTCATCGCGCTCACCTACCCTTGCGGCGACGCAGCGGGCCGATTAAGCTCGACGGCATCGCCCAATTGATAGGAGAGGCTCACATCGCCGATGGTGTACTCGGTGTAGGGACTGATCAGGTTGGGATGCGCTCTGAGGTACAGGGCCTGGCGGCGCTCGACGACGGCGAACTCAGTCTCCAGCGCGCCGTGTCCGGCCAGATCATAGTGGAGGCGATAGACGCCCTCCTCCGTCAACGACAACGTATACTCACCGGGAAACGTGAACTCCTCCGGCTCTAACACCCCCAGCGTCATCACCTGGACGCGCGCCCGCACCTCCGCAGGCGCCGCTTGCTCGACGATCTTCACATCGCCGTAAACATCCTCATCCGGGACGAAGCGCTGCTCGCCGGCATTGTACGCCCCAATGCTGACAAGAACCTCGCCGGCCTCCAACATCGTCAACTTGACGCGCGGCTCGAGCTGCGCGGGCGCGGGCGACGGCGTACTCTGACACGCCGCCGCCGCGACTATCATCAAGATCATCACCGCCGACACTCCCAAGGTTCGGATTCTCATCGGGTCATCTCCATATCACTCCGTGATCGCTCAGTTGGCGAACAAAATTTCTAACAACGTACCAATATCGTCCCGACCTTCCAGCGTGCGGAGATTATAGACCTCGGTGTAGCCACAATTGCGGCACGAGACAAAAGCGTAACGATAGTTCTGCACCTCAAGGAGCCGCGAAAGCCCCGTCCCAGACATGGCCAAATGCTCGACGTGCGCGCCACGTTCACCGCACTTCGAGCACACAAACGATTCGGATAAACGACGATCAAGATCGGACATCAGGTGCCTCCTTTTGCTCTGATGGTAGCGTCAATTTGATTTTCACTCCTCATGGTACACGCCAAGCGCTCATGCCGCATCGGACATGTGGGCCATTCTAACCCGACCAGCCGACCAGGGTTTTTCCCTGGTCACATGACCAGGGCAGGAATCTGACGTCCGGTTGCCGCTTCATTCAATCTGATGTATCATCATTGTAAGACAGACTTGCAAGCCAAATCCACTTCATCCACACAATTGAGAACCACTTTTATAAGGAGCTACCTGGTGACAAATAGAGAACCAGGCACAACCCATGCCATCAGCGACACTGGACCACTCATTTCTATCTTTCAATCCGACAGCTTTGACTTGGTAACCGCTATATTGCCCATCATTCACATTCCATCAGCATGTGAAACCGAACTGCTTCAACATGGATGGGATGAAGCCATCCGATCCGCTACCCCGCTAATTAAGGTACATCCTCTCTCAAGATCCGAGAAAGCGATGAGTTGGACCATTGCACGGCGGATCGCATCTCATCCGCTATCCCATGATCCCTTACCAGAAAATCACCTAGGCGAAGCCCAGGCAATGGCGCTAAGCATGCGACCCGAGTTTGCTCACGATATACTTCTACTGGATGAAATGATCGCAGGAGCCGTAGCAAAAGAGATGCAGTTGAAGTTGTCTGGCTTT
>CAYXVS010000004.1:0-25269 GCA_964468735.1 uncultured Anaerolineales bacterium
ATCCAAAAGTTCGTAGTCAGGCACGAAACGAAATGAAATGAAGTGAAGTGAAGTGCCGTTTAGAATCGGAGGCGACCATGGGCAACTGGGAAGAAATAGATCACACGGCGGATTTGGCGCTGCATCTCTGGGCGGACGATCTGGCCGCTCTCTTCATCACGGCGGCACAGGGGATGTTCTCGCTGGCGGCGGAGCCGCAGGAGGACGCGGCCTCGCGCACGCTGGCGATCTCCCTCTCCGCGTTGGATGTCGAGACCCTGTTGGTCGATTGGCTGAACGAGTTGCTCTACCTCTCCGAGACCGAATCGCTCGTCTTCACCGCCTACGAACTCACCCATCTCACGTCGAACGCCCTGGAGGCGACCATCGTCGGTAAACCTGTGGCGATGTATTATAATTACATTAAGGCGGCCACCTTCCATAATCTGTCCGTGGAGGCGACGCCGGACGGTTATGAGACGGAGATTGTCTTTGATACGTGAGTTAGCGTAGGTTGGGATGGTATCCCGACTTGGCGGGTCAGTAATTCGCCCTACGCTTAGTCTATACGAGGAGGGCGCGATGGTCCAAAAGAATCAGTTTAAGCAGATCGACGAGTACACGTGGGAGTTGCACAAGAACTACGATAGTCGGATGCGGGCGCCGGTGCGCATTTACGGCAACCGCGAGATCTTTGATCGGGCCTTTGGAGATCGTTCGATCCAGCAATTGATCAACGTCTCGATGCTGCCGGGCATTGTGAAATACGCGATGGCGATGCCCGATATGCACCAGGGCTACGGCTTCCCGATTGGCGGCGTCGCGGCGTTCGATTACGATGAGGGGATTATCTCGCCGGGCGGCGTAGGCTACGATATTAATTGTGGCGTGCGCATGCTCTCTTCGAACATCGAATTCGAGGAGATCCAGCCGCACTTGAGCGATTTGATGACGATGCTTTACCAGAACTGTCCCAGCGGCCTGGGCGGCGATGGCGCGGTGCAGGTCTCGATGGATGAGATGGACAATCTATTAGAGGACGGATCGGAGTGGGCGCGCCGTCAGGGCTACGCCACCCGCGATGATCTGGCGCGGACGGAGGGTGGGGGGCGGCTGCCGGGCGCTCGCGCCGATGCGGCGCCCTATCGCGCCAAGCAGCGAGGATTGTCCCAGGTCGGCTCGCTCGGCTCCGGCAACCACTTCTTGGAAGTTGACGTGATCGACGCTATCTACGATGAAGAGGTGGCGGAGGTGTTCGGCCTGGCCGTGGGCCAGATTGTGCTGCAAATTCACTGCGGCTCGCGCGGGCTGGGCCACGAGGTTTGCTCGCAATATCTACGCCGCCTGCAAGATGTCCCACGCCGCTACGACATCCCCATCCCCGACCGCGAGCTGGTCGCCGCGCCCTTTGAATCCAAGGAGGGGCAGGACTACTTCGCTGCGATGGCGGCGGCCGCGAACTATGCCTTCGTCAACCGGCAGGTGCTGGCCCACTTTGCGCGTCGTACCTTCGAGCAGGTGCTGGCCGGCAAGGTCGCCGATTGGCATCTGCAACAGGTGTACGATGTGACCCACAACGTGGCCAAGATCGAGGAGCATGAGGTGGGACCAAATCATCGGCGGAAGAAGTTGATCGTCCACCGCAAGGGCGCGACGCGCGCCTTCCCGCCCGGCCATCCGGAGCTTTCGGAGGTCTATCAGAAGACGGGACAGCCCGTGTTGGTGCCTGGCTCGATGGGGACAGCCTCCTACGTGCTGGTGGGCACGGAATCGGCGATGGAGCGCACCTTCGGGTCGAGCTGCCACGGCGCGGGCCGGACGATGAGCCGGCGGCAGGCCAAGCGCGAGACGCGCGGGGAGCAGGTGCGCCGGGAGTTGAATCAGGAGGGTATCACGGTGCGGGCCGGCAGCATGCGCGGCCTGGCGGAGGAATCGCCCATCGCTTACAAGGATGTGGATCTGGTGGTGGAATCCGTCGTCGGCGCGGGGATCGCCCGCAAAGTCGCCCGCGTGCATCCCGTTGGCGTCATCAAGGGGTGAGGTTTTGATGTTGATAACCTTCCGGGAAGCTGCAAATAGCCTGAGATTATAGGAAAACTGGCGGCACTTCGGGCAATTTCAGTTTGAGAAAACCTGCTTATAGCTTCCCGGAAGGTGGCGGGTTAGATATAGGTAAAAAGCCAAGCGCCGAGGTCATTATGACCTCGGCGCTTGGTCTAAGTCAGGGATTGCCTACATAAAATTATCGAATGAGAAGCCAGACGGGCTGGGCGCTTCGGTGCTGCCTTCGGCTTCGGTGCTACCGCCGCGCTCTTTGCTGACCACCTCGGTGGCCTTGGGGCCGCGATCGGTCATTTCGACTTTGAACTCGACCTTTTCCCCGTCGTGAAGGGTGCGGAATCCTGTGCCCGCGATGTTGGAATAATGCACAAAGACATCATCCTCACCATCCTCGCGCTCGATAAAACCGAACCCCTTCTTCTCGTCAAACCATTTAACTGTACCGTTTAGACTATCTTCCATTGTGACTTAAACCTCCAAAAGCTTAATGATGATGCTCGGTGTGTTCGCCGTGGACCTGACCGTGTTCGACTTCCTGCGGCGTCGCAGGACGGATGTCCACAACTTCCACATCGAATTGTAGTGTTTCGCCGGCCAGGGGATGATTGTAGTCCACCAATACCCGGTCGTCTTCGACTTCCTTGATGTGCAGCATGACAGTGCCACCTTCGCCGTCTTGCGCGGCCAGGATTTCCCCCGTCGCCAGGCGAACATCCGCAGGGAAGAGATCTCTCGCGAGCCACTCTTGCGCCTCTGCGATATACTCGCCGTAGGCCTTGTCCGGCAGTACGACTACTTCTTTCGTATCTCCAACTTCCATAGAACCGAGAGCTTCTTCCAGCCCCTTGATGATCATTTGATGACCATGAATATATTGTAGAGGCTCTTTGCCCTCCGATGTGTCAATGACCTCGCCGTCATCCAGCCGAACGGTGTACTCTATGCTGACCACATTGTCCTTGCGGACTTTCAAGTTCGTCATTCAACCTCCTAGGTTATTAAAAAAGCCGTTCAAGTATCACTCCCTTGAACGGCTTTTCGTTTCAATGGGAACTACATTTGCCCTTAAAGTATAGGGCAAACTATGGAAATGTCAAGTAAGGCGGAGGCTGCAATTTTGCACTCGGTGATGATGTGGTTGGCTATTTTCTGGCCCTATTTCGTTTGCTCCAATTCCGCTCTGATCAGACCGCCAAGACGCTTGATGCCCAGTTGGATCATCTCCGGGTTGGAGTTGCTGAAGTTGAGGCGCATCGCATTGTGTCCGCCGTCGGCGTGGGGGAAGAAGTGGACGCCAGCCACGTAAGCGACTTTATTCTCCACGGCTTTGGGGAAGAGTTTGGCGGTATCGATAGATTTTGGCGTCCGCGCCCAGAGGAATAATCCGCCTTGCGGGAGGGTCCAATTGCTGTCCTCTGGCCAATGGGCTTCCAGCGCCTTGAGCATCGTGTCGCGACGTTGGCTGTAGACGTTGCAGAGGCGACGCACATGAGCTTTAAGAATCCCCCGTTGGGCGATGTCGTTGGCGATCATCTGATCGAAGGTGCTGGTGTGCAGGTCGGCGCCCTGCTTGGCGCGGACGAGGCGCTGGATGATCTCCATCGGCCCCATGATCCAGCCGATGCGCAGGCCGGGCGTCAGTGTCTTGGAGAAGGTGCCCAGATAGAGCGTGCGCTCCGGCGCCATCACTGAGATGGGGGTGATGTCGTCATCCTCATAGCGCAGCGCGCCGTAAGGATCGTCCTCGACGATGATGAGATCGTACTTGCGGGCCAGCTCCACCAGATGCTTACGGCGATCCTCAGGCAAGGTCGTGCCGGCAGGGTTGTGGAAGTTGGGGAGCACGTAGATGAAGCAGGGCTTTTGCTCCTTGATGGTCTCTTCCAGTTGATCCACGCACATGCCGTGATTGTCGAGCGGTATGGTGGCAAATTCAGCCTCGTAGGCGCGCCAGGCCTGGATCGCGCCCAGATACGTAGGTTCGGCGGTCAGGATGGTGGTGCCTGGATCGATGAAGACTTTACCAATCAGATCTAACGCCTGCTGGGAGCCGGTGGTGATGAGGATATTATCGGGGCTGTGCTGGATGCCATATTTGGCGACCGTCGCAGCTAAGAATTCGCGCAGCGGCGGATGGCCTTCCGTGGTGCTGTATTGGAGCGCCCGTTTCGGCTCCTTGCGGAGCAGATAGCTGCACGCCTCTTCGATCTCGCGCACGGGGAACAGCTCCGGCGCCGGCAGCCCTCCGGCGAATGAGATGACCTCAGGCTGTTGGGTGACCTTGAGCAACTCCCGGATGGCGGAGCTTTTCATTTTTCGGGCGCGCTGTGAGAGAAAGCGTTCCCAATCGACTGGTCCGGTCGGTGAATTAGCATATACCGTCATTCTTACCTCCTAATCCTGCTTGATATTAATGGATATGGACAATGGTCAAAAAAATAACACCTGCCAGCTTCAACTAGGCAGGTGTGAGGTCTGACCGTAGGGCCGTAGGACAACTACGGCAAGGGTAAGGCCCATCAACAATATCCATACAGCAATCATGTTGGTTATACTGAGAACAGATTGCATGAGAGAATTTTTTCCCTTCGAAAGACAATAAGTTGTGGCGTCGTTTGCGTCATGGGGTGTGAAACACAGATTCATCTCAATCGTATCTCAATTTTAGAGGAGGGTGATCTGCTAGTCAACTGTCATTTGACGAAAAATGATGTGAGGAAGGGCAAACGCGGCGGTAGGTAAGTCGTGAAAGGGCTACATCTCGATGTGGATGAGGCGGGACGAAGTCAGTCCTCCACGGGTGTCATCTCGTTCCAGTTCGTGCCGATCTCGATATCGACCTTGAGCGGCACGTTGAGGGTGAATGCGCCTTCCATCGCGGTGCGGAGCAGGGGGATGATGATCTCCCGCTCGTCCTCCGGCGCCTCCAGCACGATCTCGTCGTGCACCTGGAGGATCATCCGCGTGCGAAGGTCGTTCTCGCGCAGCTCCTGATGGGTGCGGAGCATCGCCAGCTTGATGATGTCCGCCGCCGTGCCCTGGATGGGGGTGTTGATGGCCATGCGGTGCGCGGCCTGGCGGAGCCGATGGGAGGTGCGACTGCCGGGCGCCAACTCCGGGAAGTAGCGCCGCCGATGGAGCAGCGTCTCGACGTAGCCGTGTTCCTCCACCTGCTGCTCGATCTGCTCCATGTAGCTCTGCACGCGCGGGAAGCGCTCGAAGTAGCGCTCGATGAAGGCCTCGGCCTCCTTGGGTTTGACGTCGATCTGGCGAGCTAAGCCGTAGGCGCTCTGGCCGTAGATCAGCCCGAAGTTCACGGCCTTGGCGATGCGGCGCATATCGTAGCTCACCTCGTCTTGGGGCACGCCGTAGACCGCCGCCGCCGTGGTGGTGTGGATGTCCTCGCCGCGCCGGAACGCCTCGATTAGCCCCTCATCCTCGGAGACGTGAGCCATCACGCGCAACTCCACCTGCGAGTAGTCCGCGCCGATCAGCAGCCAGCCCTCCTCCGAGACGAAGGCGCTGCGCACGCGCCGGCCCTCCTCGGTGCGGATGGGGATGTTCTGCAAGTTGGGGTTGCTCGACGATAGCCGTCCCGTCACGGTCCCGGTCTGATTGTACGAGGTGTGAATCCGCCCCGTCTCTGGATTGACCAACTCCGCGAGCGCGTCGATGTAGGTCGATTTGAGTTTCGCCAGCTCCCGGTAATCTAACACCATCTCGACAAGGGGATGTTGCTTCTTCAAGCGCTCCAGCACCGAAGCGCGGGTGGTGTAGTAGCCTGTTTTAGTCTTGGGCACGCCGCGCGTCGGCAGGCCCAGACGGTCGAAGAGCACTTCGGAGAGCTGCTGCGTGGAGTTGATGTTGAATTTGGTGCCAGCCTGACGGTAAATTTCCTCTCGAATCTCCTTGAGCCGTCCGCGCAACTCTTGTGAAAGCATCTCCAATTGTGCGGTGTCGATCTTCACGCCGTTGAGTTCCATATCGACCAACACCGGCGCCAACGGCATCTCCAGGTCGTGGAAGAGGGGGAGCAGTTGGTGCTCCTCCAGCTCCGGTCGCAACTTCTCCGCCAGGCGGTGGGTGAGATCGGCGTCGGCGGCGGCGTAGGGCAGCACCTGCGCCACCGGCACCTGATCCATCGTCGTCTGGGATTTGCCCTTGCCGATGAGCTGGCTGATCTCGGTCATCTGCACGCCCAGGCGCTTCCAGGCCAGATCCTTGAGGCCCAAGTTGCGAGAATCGGGCGTGATGAGCCACGCGGCGATCATCGTGTCGTAGAGCTGGCCCGTCACGGGCAGATCGTGGCGCGCCAACACCTCCAGATCGTATTTGAGGTTATGGCCGCGTTTGTGGATGGCGGCGTCGGTGAGGAGGGGGCCTAACTGCTCCCGGATGCTCGCCAAGGAGAGGGTGGGCGCGCCGGCAGGCGCTTGCACGGGCAGATACCACGCTTCCTCGGCCCGATCCGTGATCGCGATGCCGACCAGATCGGCCTGGAGCGCGTCGGTGCTGGTCGTCTCGGTGTCGATGGTGATGACCTGCGCCGTGCGAAGCTGGGCGACCAACTCGGCGAGCGCGGCCTCGGTATCGACGAGATGATAGTCCGCATCCGGGGCGGCGGGCGCTTCGTCTAGATCCTCGCCGAAGAGGGAGAGTTGGTCTTCAGAAGACGCAGGCGTCGATGGCCCGGCGCCGATGGGAATGCCCAGCGCGGGCAGGCGCTTCAGCAGGGAGCGGAACTCCAGCGTCTGCATCAGGCTCAGGACGGCCTCGTGATCGAAGCCTTTGCTGAGTCGCGCGGCCTCCAGATCAAGCTCGACGGGCGCATCGAGCCGAATGCGACCCAGGTTCCGGCTGAGATAGGCGTCGTCGCGGCCTTTTTCCAGCGCGTTGCGGTAGCGCGTCGAATGCTCGTCCAAATGGGTGTAGATCTCGTCCAGCGTGCCGTATTTCTTGAGCATCTTGGCGGCGCCTTTTTCGCCCACGCCGTAGACGCCGGGGATGTTGTCGGAGCGATCCCCCATCAGCGCTTTGTGGTCGATGAGTTGATCCGGGCGCAGGCCGTCGTACTTTTGGCGGACTTTCTCCGGCGTGTAGTGCTTCGTGTCTGAAAATCGCCGCCCGGAGGTGAGCACGGTGATCTGATCCGTCACCAACTGGAGCGCGTCGCGGTCGCCCGTGACGATGACGACCTCCAGCCCGGCCTCGGCGGCCTGGCGGGAGAGCGTGCCCAAGAGATCATCGGCCTCGTAGTCCTCCAATTCGACGCGGGGCAGGCCAAACGCCTCGACAACCTCGCGAATGCGCTGCATCTGCTGGCGCATCTCGTCCGGCATCTTCTCGCGATGGGCCTTGTATTCGGGATAGATCTCCACGCGGAACGACGGCCCTTTATCGAAGGTGACGATGGCGTAGTCGGGTTGCTCCTCCTCCAACACCGAAAGCAGCATCGAGGTGAAGCCGTAGGTGGCGTTGGTCGGCTCCCCGCCGGCGGTTTTGATCGTGTCCGGCAGCGCGTGATAGGCGCGGTAGGCGAGCGAATGTCCATCAATTAGCATCAATTTCTCTCGAGACATACGTTCTCCTCCTCAAGTTAGTTGAAAGTTACACGTTGCGAGTTGAAAGTTATATAGGTCAAGCGTCGAAGGTCAGAAAGTCCCAAGCTCTTGGACGTGCGAAGTTGGCAAGCTGCCAACCAGAATCGCGCTAAAACAGCCCTGACACCCCGTTTTTAACGGGTTTTGGATATCAGACGATGAATTCATTCATCGGGCCAAGGCGATTGCAATTTTTGTATTAGTGGGGTTGCCCTTAGTTGAAAGCGGGACGCGCGTCGGAGATTTGAGCGCGCGTCCCGCTTAGGTGGATGACCGCTAGTGTTTGGCGATGATGAGGCCCGACGGGGTCTGTTTTTCTCCGCTGGCGGGCGGTTGCTGCGGTTGTTGTGGCTGTTGCGGGCCAGGGGCCTGAGGCTGGAGCGGGGATTGCTCGGCGCCCTCCGGCGCGTGAGCTTTTGCCTTTGCTTGGATTTCGCTGAGGCGGTCGGCGTCCTCTTCCTGGCCTTCCTCCCGGCTGCGCTGCTCTAACATCTCAAGGAATTGGAAGAACTGCGGGCTGAGGAGGCGACGATTTTGTTCCAGGATTTGGTTGAGGTCTTCGTCGGATTCGGCGACCATCAGGCGGCGCAGAAGCACCATCTCCGGCGGCATCTGGCCTTCCATTATTTTGTTGATCACCTCCGCGACCGATTGCAAGGCTTCGAACGCCTCTTGATCGTTGTTGCGTTTCGCTTCGGCGAGGTTGAGTTGGAGGATATAGAAGAATGCGTCGTCCAACTCGGAGAGGTGGCTCTGAGCCATCTTGAGTGGGGCTTCGGTTTCAACCAAGCTTTTCAGAAGCTTGGCGCGCTCATCCAGGACTTGACGACTGGCCTCGGCCAGCGCTTCCCGCTGATCCAAGATCTTCCGGCGGAGGCGCTTGAGCTGCGCCTCCTCTTCGCCTTCGGCCTCTTGGATGTGCTGGGTGAATTTCTGGAAGAAGGCGTAATCCATCAACTCCGCGCCCGATTGTACCAGCGCGGTGATGGTCTCGTCATCGGGGGCCTTCTTCAGAGCGTCGATAAGGGTTTCGTGGCTGGGTTCCTCAAAGAATCCTTCGATAGCTTCGGAACGCTGAGCCAGGCGACGACCCGCTTCACTTTCGTTGACCAAGAAATCGTAGAGTTGCTCGACCTTTTCCATTTGCTCCTCGCCGGCTTGGCTCCGAGCGACCATCTGGACGATGTAGTTGAGCATGCCGAAGAATTCCTCATCTAACAACTTCTCGTTCTCATCCAACAGGGTCTGCCACGCCGCTTCGTCCTCGGCTTGGAGTAGCTTGTCGATGAACTGGCGTTGTTGCTGGCTGCGCTCCATATCCTCTTCGGTGACGCCTTCCAGCTCCAGGACCCGCTTCACCATCGTCTCCAGGCCGAGGAAGGTCTCCGGCTGCAAGAGATAACCCTTGCGCTCCTCCTGCGGTAGCGAATCCATCAGTTGACGGGTGAGCTTACCGGCGGCCTTCTGCCGTTGAACCTCATTCTGACCGACCTCAGCGGGCAGATAGAGCAGCGCTGCCTCTTTTTCGGGATCATGATAGACAAAGGGTAAATTCAGCGCGCCGCCCATGCCACAGGAGGGGCAGACGGCTACATTGACCGCGCCTTGCAGCATGCGATTTTTAGCCTGCGGATCAGCGCGGACATCTAAAACCTGCGTGACCGGCGTCCGAAATTGGTTACCACATGATGGACAGGTCACAGTTGCGTAAAATTGGGGTGCCATTACGTCGTCTCCTTCGTGAAATACTGGTTAGGTTTATATGATACTAAATCAATCCTGCGAAGTGGGGCGGATTGGCAATCCGCCTGGCGTGAACCTCCGCAAGGATCGCGTTCGTTAGGTTAAGAATCTTGCAGCGGTAAATCAATGATTTTCTCCTCTTCGCCCCAGAGAGCGATTTGCGTTTCGCGGGGCAGGGCGACGTGAAACGTCGCGCCTTGACCCGGCGTGCTGCGGACCCAGATTCGCCCGCCGTGCGCGCGAACGATGGCGCGCGTGAGGTAGAGGCCCAGCCCGGTGCCGGAGACCGCGCGCGTCTCTGGCCCTTCCACGCGGTAGAAGTGCTCGAAGATGTGCTCCTGCTCCTCCAGCGGGATGCCGACGCCCTCGTCACTGACGGAGATCTGCACCTCCGCCGGATCGGCCTCCCCGTGGATGACGATCTCCCCGCCGTGGGGCGAGTATTTGATGGCGTTGGAGACCAGGTTATCGATCACCTGCTCGATCCGCTGCGGATCGCCCTCAATCGGCGGGAAGTTCGGTGGGAAGTCCAAGCGTACCTCGTGTTTTGATGTGCGTGGCTGGTAACGGTCTACAACCTGCCGTGCAATGTCAGAGAGATCCACATCTTCCACTTGACGGAAGCTTAAGCCCCCGGCCTGAAGTTGCGAGACATCTAGCAGATCGTCCACCAGGCGCGCCAAACGATCAGCCTCCTCGATGATGGCCGAGGATAGCTCGCTCATCATCTCCGGTTGTTCCCACGCCTCCGGTCGGCTCATCGTCTCCGCGTAGCCCTTGATGATGGCGACCGGCGTCTTCAGCTCGTGGGAGACCACGGAGATGAAGGTGTCCTTGAGTTGGTTGGCTTCCTGGAAGTGGGTGATGTCCCGCACGATGCCGATGATGTTGAGCAGATGACCGCTGCGCGTCGTCAGCGGCGCGTAGGTGATCCCCACGGAGACGGTGCTGCCGTTGCGGCGCAGTAGATCGCCCTCGATATAGAGCGATTGCCCCTCGCGTCGGGGCCATCCCTGCGACATCGCTTGCTCCAGCGTCAAATCTTTCAGCCGCGAGGGCGATTTCGTCTCCGATGAGCGACGTCGCGCCCAGGTGATAACCTCGTGATGCTTCTTGTCCGTCGCGGCCGCGACGGGCCATCCCGTCAGCACGGTGAGCGCCCGATTAAAGCGCTCCAGCGTCAGATCTGGCCCCATTACCATGATACCATCCGCGCTGGCATCTAACAGCGCGTCCAAGCGGCGCCGTTCTGTATCCACAGATTCATAGAGACGCGCATTGTTCACCGCGATGGCGGCGTAATCGGCGAAGCTGGCCAAAATCTGTCGGTCATCCGAAGAAAAGCTGTGGCTGTGGGAGCGGAAGATGAAGATCACGCCCAAAAACGCCTCATCCACGACCATGGGCAGCGAGACCACCTGCCGCAGCAGTAACCCCGTCTCGTCGGCGATCTCTTGCAGCTTCTCGGAGATGTGGGGAATTTGGAACTCCTCCACGGAGGAGACATTGGGCACATCTGCAACCAACGGCAGGAAAGAATCGACCAGGACGGGGGGCAGACCGTAGCTCGCCCAAAATGAAAATTCCCTTTTATCCTCCTGGTCGCGGAGCGCGATTAGGCCTAATTGCCCTTGGAGCATATCGACGGAGGCCTGGAGGATCATCCGCAACACCGCGCGCAGGTTCAGGCGCGAGACGATGGCGCGCGTGATGCGTAGCAGATAATCCCGTTGTCGGATGCGAAAATCTAACAGATCTAATGACATACGTGCCTTATGCGATCACGATAAATCACGATGAAAGAAAGGTGAACCCTTCGGCTAATTGGAGCGCCACGCGACTGGCATAATGGGGGAAAATCCCCAGCCCCAGCACCAATCCAATTAGCAAGATGATCATAAGGACGACGATGGTGTCTTCTTTGAAGGTGGGACGTCGTCGCTGTTGTAGCGACGGCGGATGGGCGGCATCCGGCGGGTGAGCCGGGTCTGTGAGTAGATTTTCGATGGCGCTGATCAAGCCCATCATCACGCCGGCGCTGCCTAACAGAGCAATGAATGCCTGGAGGAGGTTTTGATCCACCAGGATGCGATAGAGGCCCCAACGCGCGGTGAATCCTAGCGAGATGGGGAAGCCGGCCATCGCGATGCCGCCGACTACGAAGGCCAGCGCCCGCCATGGCGCCCGCCATGCGCCGCCTCGCATAGCCTCCGGCCGATCCTCGCCGCCGCCCAGATGGCGCAGACCGTCCAGCCCCACGGCCATCAATCCCATCGCCAAGGGGCGCGCGATCAACATCGTCACCATCAACGTCAACCCGGCGACCTGCTGCGTGCCCAGCGCGACGAACATCGCGCCGTTGTCCACCAGCGTCGCGTAGCCCAGCAGCCGACCCAATCGGCGCTGAGAGGCGGCCAGCGCGCCACCGACGCTCATCATCAGCAACCCGATGATCGTGAAGAGCGGCCCGAAGGCGGCCTGTTGGCTCAACCATGTGTAGGATTCTAAGTAGGCCAGCAACATAAACCAGACCGTGCCCAGGTTGATGGTGAAGAGGAACGTCACGACGGGCGGGGAGCCGTCCATCGCCACGGTGGAGATCCACGATTGGAATGGCAGGGCGCCCAACAGAATCGCAAACGAGATCCCCAATAGCGCGGTCGAGGATTGCAGCAGCCCCAGATCGTTGGGGAAGATGGCGAATAACTCCAGCAATAAGTGCGTAACCATCAGGCCGGGCAGCGCCAGGGTCATATACGAGATGTAGCGCAATCCGCCTTGCGTGCGCGGGTTGTATTGCTTTGGTGCGCCTGTATCTGGCGCGGGCGTGTCTCCCGCTTCTGGCGGTGGATGTTCGCCCTCGTCGGTTGCGGGGAGGATGCGCCTGTGACGCGGCTCGTGCAGCGGGAAGACGGCCATAATTGCGGCCATCTCCACCAGCAGCGCCGCGTAGACGACCTGCTCCACCATCAGGGCGCCGGCCAGCAGCGCGACCATCATCATCCCGAAGGGGAAGAAGTTGGAGCGCGGGATCAAGCGCCAGGCTAAGATGAACAATCCCGCCGCCGTGAAGAAGAGGAAGGCGATGGGCGTCCGGTCGACCGGCTCGACGACCAGGCCGCGACCTAAGATGTACATCGGGCGGCCGAGCACCAGTTCGAAGGAGCGGTAGCTCACCGCGTCGTTGAGCGGCGCGAGGGTGACAACCACGCCGATGAACGCGGCGGTCAGCGCGACGAGCCACGCCTTGATCACGGAGAGCAGGCGAATGGGCATCAGGAGTAGGGCAACCAGGGCCGCGCCCATCGGCAGCCCTAAGATCAGCAGGGGGCCAGAGAGAATCACTTGGGTCCTCCTCCTGAGGGTTCGTACACCTCGGCCACGGTCAGGTAGGAGATGGCTAAGCCCACGAGCAGGGTGAGCATCACGAGGAGACCGGTGACCAGCAGACCGGGATCGCGCGCGGAGTAGAAGATGTCCAAGGCGGTCAGTAGGTTGATCACCCCGACGCCCAACACACTTGCTTCTTGCTCCGCCGTGCCGATGAAGAGGATGGCCAGGGCAGCTAAGAAGTAGCAGGCCAGCGCCAAATCGCTGGGGATAAAGGGCAGCGTGTATCTTTGCGCGCCTAAATAGGCGACGACGGTCATCGTCGTGAGGGAAAGGATGCGAAACGAGACGTGCGAGGACCAGCGGAATTGAATCCCCTTGGCGATGGCTGTCTGCTCGCGGAAGCGCGCGCTGATCAGGAAGGCGCCGGCCACGAGCCATCCGACCAGAATCTTGAGCAGGGCCATCTCCGGGCGCGATTCAAAGAGGCGCACGAAGATGATGCCCACGAAGAGATATTGGGCGAGCAAGGCCAGGAAGCGCAGGCGCCACTCGGAGATCAGATAGATCGCCGCGCCAGTCAGGAAGATGCCCCACGCCGCCGGCGTCGAGGCGAAGGCCGAGGCTCGATTTAACCATGCAATAAAAGGATTCATCGACTTACAATCACCAACAATGTCAATAATAAGATCAATAACGACCACAACACCGCGCCGCTGCCCTCGATCACCTCAACCGTGATGCGCAAAACTGCCAACAGGTGATCTGCGCCGCGCCACATCGATTGATAGAGCCACTGGAGGTTGAGGATTTCCAGGAACGGTTCGCCATAGTGCAACCACTCGCGCGTGACGGTTCCCCATCGCAATAGAAGGACGCTGCCGAGTAGGGCGCTCACTCCCAGGCCCACTCCCAGCCACGAGATGCCCGCGCGCATAAGCGCGGCCTCATTATTATCAGGGCTTACGTCCGCCAATGAAACTGGGCTGCGAAATGCCGTGATGACCAACACGATTAGAATCAACCCCGTGCCGACCAAAAAGCTCACGCGGCGCCACATCTGGGGGAAGGCGGGATCGCCCAGGGCGGGACGTCGGATGCCGCGCAGAAGGCTCGCGAAGACGAGCGTGCTGCCCACAACGGCCAAGATCGCGCCTAGCCACGGTATCGTCGCCAGCAAAGCGCGATGGAGCATCCCGGCGGGCGAGGGGGGCGCGCCGACCAGGAAGAGCAGCGCGATCCACGCCGGCCACGACCAGGCGATGGCCTGGGGATCGCGGCCGCGCATCAGCACCAGCAGTGTGCCGGCAGCGATCCACGTCGCGATGCCGTGCAGCAGGAAGGTGGGGGCGCCCAAGAGAATCGCGCCGGTGACGATGGCGATTAACAGCGCGTGACCGGCCCATAGCATCGGGCGTTGTTTGCCCCGCGCACTCCACCCCATCAGCCCGCACCAGAAGAGCGAGAGCACGCCCCACCACATCGCCCATCCAGGCAACGGTAGGATATTGGGCCGGGCCAGTAAGCGGTAGAGCAGCGCGATGCCCGGGATCGCGCCGATCAAATGGACCATGCCCAGTGTGCGCGATTCCCCCAAGTGACGGGGAAAGAGGATGTGGAAGGGGTAGAATCCCACGCGAATTAACGCGGCGCTCAGCAAGATGACCTCGATTGGTCGTGAGGTCTGCATCAGCCACCAGAGTGGGCTGTCGCCGCGTTGGCGGAGAAGCAGGGCGCTGCCCCACAGCAGCAGCGAGGAGAGGCCGTGGAGGGCTAAGCTGAAGGTGATCTGCTCGCCGTCCGCGCCAGCTATCAGCGCTGCGACACCCCACACCAAGTCGAAGATGGCCCAGGCGGCCAGCGTCGTCATCAGCGTGCCTCCCGTCAGCGATTGCCACATCACGAGCAGCGCGATCATCACCAAGGTGCCCGTGAGCGGCAGGGTGGGATGGCGTTCCGCTACCTCAATCCACGCTGCGCCGGTGAAGACGGCGCCCAGCACCCCGCCCAACCACCATACCGCCGGGGTCATATCCAGCAGAATCTGTTCGCCTAAGATATTCATTGGCACCCACATAGAGACCACCCACCGGCCCGTCTGGGGCTGCAACGCCCAGAGGGCTGTGACGATGGTCAGGCCGATGGCCGTCAGCGGCTTGCGTAGAACCCGCAGTCGGGGTATAAGTTCGATGCTCAAAAGCATCAAACTCCCGGCCAATCCAGTGTATAATAAGTAAGCGTAAGTATATGGCATCTGAACTCCAAATAGTGATTCTAACACATAAAAGATCACTGGCAAGAAATGAGTTAGTCGGTTAGTCGTTAGTCGGAGGGTCTCATAGCCTGGACGTCAATTTCAATGATTGCGCTTTCCATGCATTACGGTAGAATAACACAGATGCAAGGAGAGGATGAATTATGCAACCAACAGTTCTCAATCAACGTTATCGTTTAATGGAGTTGGTCGGCAGTGGCGGGATGGCGACCGTCTATCGCGGCGAGGATCTGCTGTTAGAGCGCGATGTCGCGGTCAAGTTCCTGCGTGAGCCGTACGCCAGCGAGCCTGAATTTCGCGAGCGCTTTTTGCACGAGGCGCGCGCGGCCGCCCGGTTGGATCATCCCAATATCGTCCACATCTATGATGTCGGCGAGGATGACCATCGCCCCTACATCGTGATGGAGATGGTCAAGGGCGAGGATCTCAAGGCCTTGATCCGCCGCGAGGCGCCGCTGCCCGTTCCTAAGGCGTTGGATCTGACGAAGCAGATCTGCGCCGGGGTGGGAAACGCGCATCGGGCGGGAGTGGTGCACTGCGATCTCAAGCCGCAGAACATCTTAGTCACGCCAGAGGGGACGATCAAGGTGGCCGATTTTGGCATCGCGCGGGCGTTTCAATACGATGCAGTTCAGGCGGCGGACGAAGACACTGAAGAGGAAGAGGAGCAGGTCATCTGGGGAAGTCCGCACTACATCTCCCCAGAGCAGGTGGCGGGCAAAACGCCGACGCCGGCCTCCGATGTCTACAGCATCGGCGTGATATTGTATGAGATGTTGACCGGCGTGCCGCCCTTCCATGATCCCGATCCGACGGCGCTGGCGATGAAGCATCTACAGGAGCAGCCGGAGCCGTTGACGGCGTTGAATCCCCGCGTGCCGCCGGGCTTGGAATGGCTGATACGGAAGGTCCTGGCGAAGGAACCGGCGCAGCGCTATCGCAACGCCGATCAATTCGGCATTTCGATTGAAGAGTATGAGCGGCAAGGGATCGAGGCGACACGGCCCCAGCAATCCGTTCAGGCCGATGTCACGTCTACGCCGCCGCCTCCCACGCGCCCGCGACCGGCGCCGCCTAAACGGACAAGCGAGACAGAGACGCAGTCTGTCCCGCAGCGGGGCGCCTCCGGCCCGGATTGGATGCTCTGGGCGCTGATGGGCGTCGCTGCGATTGCCGTCCTTGGTCTGATCCCCTTGTGGCTCTTTGTCTATCAGGCGTACACGCAGGATGTGCAATCCCTGCCGCCGGCGATCACCAACGGCGATACCCCGACGCCGGTGATGGAGGAGCAGATGGTCAGCGTCCCCAACTTAGTGGGCTTGAGTTTGGCGGATGGGCGCCGCCTGGTCGAGAGCTTGAACTTAAGCATCGAGGTGCTGGGCGAGCAGGAGAGCACCGATGCGCGGCCCGGCGCGATTTTGGAGCAGACACCCAATCCCGGCAACCGCGTCCCGATCACCTCGACGGTGAGTGTCATCATCGCCCGGGGGCAGGCGCTCACCTTGCCGGATGTCGTGGGCTACGATTTGGACGTCGTGCGGGAGGGATTGGAGTCCGAAGGCTTGCTCTTGAACATCGAAGAGGTCTGGAGCACGGAGCCGGAAGGCCAAATTCTCTCACAGGAGCCGCCCTCCGAATCGGAGATCCGGTCGGGCAGCACGGTGACGCTCACCGTCAGCGGCGGCGTCAACCTTCCTATTCCACTGGGCGTCAATTTGGGCAATCGTGTCGTGTTAGAAGAGGCGCGCCTCCTCAAATTTAACTATCAGCCTGGTGAAAATATCCCCGTGACCTTGCGCTGGCGGTGCGTCGAACCGCTGGATCACTCCTACAAGGTCTTCGTACATCTGCTCACCGCCGATATGAGCACGCTGATTACACAGCACGACGTCGAGCCGGTGAATGGATTGAAACCGACGCAGACGTGGCAGCCGGGTGAGATCGTCAATGATCCGCATCAGTTGACCATTCCAGAGGGCACGCCGCCGGGCGCGTATCAAATCCGCGTGGGCATGTATGACGAGGCAGGACGCTTGCCCGTGGTGGATGCTGGCGAGGCGGATGTGGTGGATAGCACGATCTTTGTGGCTGAAATCGTCATCAATCCGTAGTGTGTCTTTCTGAAACTAGTTTCTAATGAACTTTTAACGGTTTTCTGGTATAATAACTATTCAAATATAGATAATCGCACGTAGTTACACGTAATCGATGGATGAGTTTGACCCTCTGTTTGAGAGGGACGGTGTCGAGATGGTTCTAAAATTTAGCGTTGCTATAAACTACGATGGAATTCCATAGAATTCTCTCGGGTGAGAATAGGCGACCTCGCTCAAAGTGGGGTCGAGGAGGTGTTGGGTGAAATCCAATAGTAACTTTGTCTATCTGATCGTCATCGCGGCTGTGCTTTTCTTGGTGTACAGCTATATATCGGGTGGGAGTACTGGCCCGACGGTGCCCATTAACGAGATCGCGGAGCAAGCGAAAGCCGGGCAAATCGAAAGCATTGGCGTGCAAGGGAATGAAATTCAGGTCACCTACAAAGAGGGCGTAGAGGGCATTGATGCGCCGGTTGTGCTTTCTCGGAAGGGTGGCGAGACCTCGTTGGTGGAACAGCTCAAGGTGCTGGGTGTGACGGAGGAGACCCTGCGCGAGATCGAGATCACGTTTAATGAGCCGACAGACTGGAATACGATGGTGAATATCGGCGGCACATTGCTGGTCTTGGTCGTCGGCGGCGTGTTGTTCTACTTCTTCATCCGTCAATTCCAGGGGGCGAATAATCAGGCGCTCTCGTTTGGCAAGAGCCGCGCGCGGATGTTCTCTGGAGATCGACCGACGGTGACGTTTGAGGATGTCGCCGGCGTCAAAGAATCGAAAGAAGAGTTGAAAGAGGTCGTTGAATTCCTCAGAGAACCGCAGAAGTTCATCAACTTAGGCGCTCGGATTCCCAAGGGCGTGTTGCTAGTCGGCGCGCCGGGCACGGGGAAGACGCTGTTGGCGAAGGCGGTGGCCGGCGAGGCCGGCGTGCCCTTCTTCAGCATCTCCGGCTCCGAGTTCGTCGAGATGTTCGTCGGCGTCGGCGCCAGTCGCGTGCGCGATCTCTTTGATCAGGCCAAGCGCCACAGCCCGTGCATTGTTTTCATCGACGAGGTCGATGCCGTCGGGCGCCATCGTGGCGCCGGACTGGGCGGCTCGCACGACGAGCGCGAGCAGACGCTCAACCAGATCCTCGTGGAGATGGATGGCTTCGAGACGGACACGAACGTCATCATCATCGCGGCGACCAATCGCCCTGATATCTTGGATCCTGCGTTGTTGCGCCCCGGTCGCTTTGATCGGCGCGTCGTGCTGGATAAGCCCGATATTCGCGGGCGCGAGGCGATCTTCCGCATCCACACGCGCGGCAAGCCCGTCGCGTCGGATGTCGACCTGGAGCGGTTGGCGCAGACCACGCCGGGCTTCGTCGGCGCGGACATCGAGAATGCGGTCAATGAGGCGGCTATCTTGGCAGCGCGTCACGGCAAGCGGCGCATCGGGATGGTTGAGTTCCAGCAGGCCATCGAGCGGGTCATCGCTGGGCCGGAGCGCCGTAGTCGCGTGATCTCCGATGAGGAGCGAAAGATCTTCGCCTATCACGAGGCCGGTCACGCGGTCGTGGCCCACGTCCTGCCGAATTGCGATCCCGTCCGCAAGGTCTCCATCGTCTCGCGCGGGATGGCCGGCGGATATACGTTGGTCTTACCGGAGGAGGATCACTATATCCTCCAGCGCAGCAAGATGGAAGATGACCTCGCGTATGGATTGGGGGGGCGCGCTGCCGAGGAGATTCGGTTCAACGAAATCAGCACCGGCGCGTCGAATGACCTAGAGAAGGTCAGCAAGTCGGCGCGCAAGATGGTCACCCGCTACGGGATGAGCGATAAACTGGGGCCGCTGGTCTACGGGCGCAAGGAGGAGTTGGTCTTCTTAGGCAAGGAGATCAACGAGCAGCGCGATTACAGCGAGGCTGTTGCGCAGACCATCGATGCGGAGATCAAGGCGATTATTATGCGGGCCTATGATCGCGCCAAGAACTTGCTCATCGAACACCGCGATGTCTTGGATCGCATTGCCGAGCATTTGCTGGAGCGCGAGACGCTCTCCGCCGATGAGTTCATCAAGGTGTTTGAGGGACAAACATTGCCCGCGCCGAAGAAAGAAAAATCGAGTAACAGTGACAGCTCGCAGCCCAAGAAGGTGCTGAAGCCCTCACCAGCGACGGCCTAGGGCGATTAGATTCTGGCGCGGGATTTCGAAGCAGAACGACGGGAAAAATCGCTCTCGCTGTCTCAGACCTGCTTAAGCGTGTTCAAGGCAAACGAAGTTGGGGTTGATGCGGGCGATAAAATCCTTAGCGTGCAACCTCGTGCCTCTCGGACACATCGGAACTGCTTCGTTTGCCCGGCGCACCTTGCATTTGCTAAATCGAGTGGGTGTGTTATAATCTACCGCTGTGGAGAGGTTGCATAGTCTGGCCGAATGCGCGCGCCTGGAGAGCGCGTGAGCCGCGAGGCTCCGTGGGTTCGAATCCCACCCTCTCCGCCACAATATAAGAAAAGCTCCCCGATCGGGGAGCTTTTTTGTTGTGTGTGCAATGTGGATTAGGGTAGGACATCCTCGATAAAGTCCAACGTCAACTTCGCGGCTTTCTCCCACTCCTGATCCAACAGCAGGCAGTGCGTGGACTTCTCCAGCCAGTGTATGTGCCTGTCCTCGGAGCTGACGCCCTCGTGGATCATCTGCGGCGCCTCGGCGGCGACGGCGGTGTCGAGCCGCCCTTGCATAATGAGAATCGGTTGGGAGATTCTCGACAGGCGCGCGCGCACCACGGATTGCAGCTTCAGCATTTCGTTGAGCGCGTGCAGAGGGCGCACGCGATAGCCTTGCCAGCGCGGCGTCGCCGCGTTGGGCGGTTCGTCATTGTCCGGTTCCATGAACGGGATGAAGGGATGGATCAAGGGGACGAGTTTTTCGCCGACGCGGTCGTAGATTTTGAGGGCGGTGGCGTAGGCCATCACGCCGGCGATCTCTGGATGGTGGGAGGCTGTGTAGAGGACGAGCAGGCCGCCCATCGATTCGCCGCCCACGAAGACGTGCTCGCACCGCTGGGCCAATCGCTGATAGGCCTCCTCAATCGCGGCGGTCCAATCCTGCCACCGGCAGCGATTCAACTCCTGGGGCGTGGCGCCGTGGCCGGGCAACAGCGGCCCGCTGACGGTGTAGCCGCGTTCGTGAAGCGCGTTGGCCAACAGGCGGACTTCCGCCGCCGTGGCCATGTAGCCGTGTGAGAGCAGCACGCCCACGGGACCGCCCTTCCAGAAAAAACTACCGCCTGCCAAATTTGCGTTCTTGATGGGGTTTTTCATTGTCTTGGACTTTCTTCACTCTTTGTCGTGAGAAAACATTTCCTGAAACGATTAGGCGCCAGCGAATACGCGCACTTCTTTTTCTAGCCTATCCGCCAGTCGTTCTTTCTCTATCTCCAGGTCATATCTTGCCTGTAAGTTCATCCAGAATTGCTCTGACATCCTAAAATAACGTGATAATCTTAGTGCCGTATCTGGTGTAATCGCTCGCTTTCCATGTACAATCTCGTTAATCCGCCGCGCATCCACACTGATATCTTTCGCCAGTCGGTATTGGCTCAGGCCCATGGGCCTCAAGAATTCTTCTAACAAAATCTCTCCCGGATGGATGGGTTTTAACAATTCTTTTTCCATTATTGTGTCTCCTAGTGATAATCTACGATCTCTACGCTATAAGCGTTTCCCTCATGCCACTCGAAGCATATTCTCCATTGACGGTTGATTCGAATGCTATACTGTCCTTCTCTATCCCCAGATAACTGTTCCAGGCGATTGCCCGGCGGTATTCTCAAGTCTCCTAATGCCTCGGCTGCATCCAAAATGAGCAGTCTGCGCCGTGCGATGCGATGAATGTTTTGTGGGAGTTTGCGGGAGAATTCTTGACGAAACAGCTTGTGGGTTTCTTTGCAGGCAAAACTTTTGATCATTGTAATCACATAGTAGCGCAAGACGCCATTATTGTCAATTCCCTTACGAGAGAAACCAGAACAGGATTTCCTGCCCCCAGATGAGCGTTGTCGCGCAGCCGAGGATGAGAAATGGCCCGTAGGGGATGGCCGTCCGCAGCCCGCCGCGCTGTGTGATGAGCACCACGAACGCGCCCACGCCCCCGATCAAAAAGGCCAGGACGAGTGCCTCGAAGATGAGGGGGTAACCGACGATCGCGCCGATGTAGGCCGCCAACGTGATGTCGCCCTCGCCCAGGGCGCCCTCGCCAAAGACGGCGACGCCCAACGTGACGAGAATGCGCATCACCAGAAAGCCGATCAGCGCGCCTGCGATGCCGCGCCACCAATTTCCAGACGCGGAGGCAAAGGGCAGCGCCGGACCGACCGCCACGCTCACGGCCAACATCACGCCGAGCGCGGGCAGGCTGATGGCGTTGGGGATCAGCCGCGTCTCAATGTCGGTGACCAGGATCATGGCCAAGGGAATCAGCGCGGCCATCGCGAGGACCACGCGCCAGCTCAGCCCGTAGCGCGCCAGGAGCAGGGCAAAGCTCGCGCCCAAAAACAGCTCGGCGAGCAGGCGCGGGAGGCGCAAGCCCTTTCCACAAGATTGGCAGCGCCATCGGCCGGTGACGAGCGCCAGCAGTGCGCTCCATTGCAGGGGCGAGTACGCGGTCGTGCAGTGGGGGCACGCGGGCGCCGTGAAGCGTCGATGCGCCATCACCGCCTCGGCAAGATGGGCCGTGAGAGCGCCGATGACCACGCCAAGTACGGCGAAGAGTCCCAGGAAAAGTGGCTGGGGCATCGCGTTATCCGCCTCCGACGGGCGGGAAGATGCCGACCTCGTCGCCCTCGTTGAGGCGATACATCTCCGACCGCGCGCGCCCGTTGACGTAGGTGATTTTGACCTCGCGCTCGCGGATGCCTAATTTTTCGATGAGATCCGCGATGCTGCTGGATTCCGGCAACGTCACCTCGAAGCTCTCGCCCGCCGCCGTATCGGGGTGATAGCGTTGCAGTGTGGCGAACAGTTTGACTTCAACGTTCATAGTCACCTTCTACCTCCACATTTACATTATGTGATGGATATTCTATCTCAGTTTCTTGCCCCTTTCATCTCTTTCCCTCTTTCCAGAGTTTCAGCGTTTGCAATCTCTCCCTTGCTATATTAGCATTGGGGTCTGGTGTTGAACTTGGTGGAAGCAAAATTTCAGTATCGGCTAATGCCCATGCAACCTGCAAAGCTAAGCTATGTCCACCAATAACCCTCTCACTTTCGTGTTCTGACCTTGCCCTTTGGAGGATGCGACAGAAGGTCTGACGATTTCCTGGAAAGTCCCGAACTATTCCTTGAACAACTAAAAATGACCAAGTGAAAAATGGCTTCTCTGAACCACAAACAGCAATACTTGCTGTAAGGATGTCCCACCCTTCTGGATTCTCCATATTTCTTCCTCCCCACCCAATATGATTATATAGCGATAGTAGAATATATTATACTTTACTTTTGCATTTTTAAGAATGTTGTATAGTACAGTGGATGTGACGCTTGATTGTCGGAAAGGTGGTCGGGTCTTTTAGATTTTGCCGGCCTCCCCTCAGTAGCCCTGAAAATAGCCAGAAATTCGTGTTTGTGAGGATAACAGACCTTCTTCACATTGTTACTGAGTTGAGGATGGGGATAATATAATTGCATCCGGCGAATTCGTGAAGAGCTTGGTTATTCTATGATGATTATAGCATGACTTCGCGCGCGGCCCATTAAGAATGAACCGCGCGCGGGATGTGATTTTGGATTGGAATGTAGGTCGACCTGGCTTACGTCGTTTGGCCGGTGGCCTGCTCCAGCAGGTTCTGGATGCGCCCGACCATCTGCGCGGGGTTGGGGTGCAATCCCTCCAGCAGCAGCAAATTCTCGAAGAGCTGCTCGATGGTCAGCGGGAGCAGCGGGTCGTCGGGGCGATTTGCCTGCATCTGGGTGAGGTTGCGGATCAGCGGATGGGTGCGGTTGATCTCCAAAATCTTCGCCGGGATTTCGTAATCCTGCTCGATGAGGCGGCGGACGCGCTGAAGGTCGCGGTCGGGCGTGTTTCCCGCCGAAACCAGGCGGCAGGGGCTATCCTTGAGCACCTTGGATTCACGCACCTGCGCCACGCGGTCGCCTAACACCGTGCGGAATTGTTGAATCAATTGGCCGATGGCCTCATCGGAGACGGGCGGCGTCGTTTCGTCGCTTTCCTCCGGCGCTTCTTCTAGCTCCGGCAGCGCCAAATCTGGATCATCGACGTTCTTGAGCGGGATGTCCTCGTAGTCCGGCAGGCTCTGCGCCATAAAGGCGTCCAGCGGATCGACTAAGTAGAGCACCTCCAGATCGCGCGCGCGGAAGGCGTCCAAGTGCGGGCTGTTGGAGGCCGCCGCGACGCCATCGCCTAAGATGTAATAGATCGCCTCCTGCTCTTCGGGCATGCGCTCGACGTAGGTCGCCAGCGAGATCAACTCGCCGTCTGATTTCGTGGTCTGGAAGCGGAGCAGCGGGAGCAGGTCGTCGCGCCCGGCGAAGTCGGTGGCGACGCCCTCCTTGATGTAGGCGCCGAAGGCCTCCCAGAAGGTCTCGTATTTTTCCGGTGTCTCCTCGCCCAGCTCCGTCAGCGCCTTGATCAGCCGCGAACGCAACGCGCGCTTGATGTGGTTGATCGTTCGGCTGCTCTGCACCGACTCGCGGGCGACGTTGAGCGGCACATCGGCGGAATCGACGACGCCCTCCACAAAGCGCAGGTACTCCGGCAGCAGATCCTTGTTGTTCTCCTCGATCAGGATTTTGCGGGAGTAGAGCCGCAGCCCGTAGTCCGAGCGCACCTGCATCATACCGCGATCCCGATGGCCGGGCACGTAGAGCACGCTCCGCACCTCGACCGGCACATCGGCGACGACGTGCAGATGGAGCAGCGGCGCCTCGAAATCGAAGGTCAGTTGGCGATAGAAGTCGGCGTAGGCCTCCTCATCGACCTGGCTGGGCGTCTGACGCCAGAGTGCGGTCTGCGCGTTGACGACCTCTTCCTTCTCCTCACCCTCTTCTGTTTCCTCTTTGACGTGGATGGGAAACGAGACGTAGTTGGAGTGGGTCTTGATGATCTGCTTGAGACGCCACGGCGAGGCGAATTCCTCGGCATCCTCGGAGAGTTGGATTTCCACCGTTGTGCCGCGCGAGTCCTTCTCCGCCGGCTGGATTGTGTAGCGGCTGTCCCCGTGGGAGATCCACGTCCACGCCTCAGCGTCGGGGCGATAGGAGCGCGACGTGACGCGCACCTCATCCGCCACCATAAAGACGGCGTAAAATCCCACGCCGAATTGCCCGATGATGTCCTCGGGGCGCTGGCCCTCCTCCAGATTTTCCAGGAACGCCATCGCGCCGGAGTGGGCGATGGTGCCCAGCTCCTGGATCATCTCCTCGCGCGTCATCCCGATGCCCGTGTCCGTGATCGTGAGGGTGTTGGTCTCCTCGTCCGCCTCGATGTGGATCGCCAGTTCGGCGTCGGGGTCGAAGACGTCCCGGTCGGTGAGCATCACGAACTTCAGTCGATGCAGCGCGTCGGAGGCGTTGGAGATCAACTCGCGCAAAAAGATGTCCTGATCCGTGTAGAGAGAGCGCGAGAGAATGTTGAGCAATTGCTGTACTTCTGCTTTAAACGTGAGCGATTCTTTTTGAACTGCTTCTGCCATATAACTTTTCCTCCTTGTGTTGGGAATTATGAATTTTGAATTAAGAATTGTGAATGGTTTCTGGCGAACTTTCCATTATACGCCTATACGCGGCGTGCTTCCCTGTAACTTCTACTATACCTAAGCTTTATTAGAATCAGATTAGATGTTCGCAAGAGCAAGTACACGAGTCATTCGATTTCTGAGAACCATCCCCTTTTTCTTAGCGTTTTCTCAGTTGACTACGGTATACTTGGAGGTGTTTGCTAAATTTCTGTTGAGGCATTGCGCCTTGATTTTTAGGCTATTGCGTGATTTTCGCAAATAGGCTAAGAGTGTTGTGTTTGTGAGAGTTGACAATGTTATCGTTATTGTTATGATATTTGCTTGGTACTAGCGTGGGAATGTTCGCGGGAAGATGCGACGTTCGCTCTGGTGCATTCCCCAAATACGAAACATCTTTAAGGAGGTTTGCTGATGATTGATGTTACCAACCTTTCTAAATCTTA
>CAYXVS010000004.1:25369-34734 GCA_964468735.1 uncultured Anaerolineales bacterium
AACATCTTTAAGGAGGTTTGCTGATGATTGATGTTACCAACCTTTCTAAATCTTACGGCCCCATCAAAGCGTTGCACGGGGTCACGTTCCAGATTGGGGAGGGCGAAATCGTCGGGCTACTGGGTCCCAATGGCGCTGGTAAGACCACGTTTATCAAGATCCTCACCGGCTATCTGCAACCTGATCGCGGCACGGTGAGGGTCAATGGACTGGACGTCTTGGATCACACGCGCGACGTCCAGGCGCAACTTGGTTACTTGCCGGAGACCGCGCCGCTTTATCCGGAGTTGACGGTCCAATCGTATCTCCAGATGATGGCCAATTTACGTGAGATTCCGGAGAGCGAGCAGCGCGCGTTGATCTCCAAGGCGGTCTACGATACCGGATTGGAGGAGCAACTGGCGCGCCCGATTGCCCATCTGAGTAAGGGCTTTCGGCAACGTGTGGGGCTGGCCCAAGCGATTTTGCACCGTCCCAAGCTGTTGATCCTGGACGAGCCGACCGTCGGGCTGGACCCGACGCAGATTGTCGAGATTCGCGGCCTGATCCGCCGGCTGGCCGAGCACAGCACCGTGCTCTTCTCCACGCACATTCTCTCCGAGGTGGAGGCGCTGTGCGACCGCGCGATTATCCTGATCAACGGGGAAGTGCGCGCCGACGCTCGCCTTTCGGAGCTGGCCGCGACGTCCGACGCCGTGGTGGTGCTGAGTGAGGAAATCCCCGAGGCCGACGCCGCCCTGCAAGGGCTGGAGATCGTCGCGGGCGTCTCGACGTTCCTCAGCGACGATGGCTACCCGGCCTATCGCGTGCTGGGCAGCAGCGGGAGCGACGGCGCCGACCCGTGCCCCGCCGTCTTCGAGTTGGCCAAGGCGCAGGACTGGCCTGTCCGTGAGCTGCGACGCGACGTTCGCACCTTGGAGACGGTTTTCAATGAGTTGGCCGTCGCTGGCGCGGCGTAGCATAGCATAGAGGTGCAACGCACTTGGGCTTCGATAACAGTTACGTCTGATGCAGTATATGCCTGGCGATAGGCTCAAAAGTGCGTTGCACCTCACAAGGCTAAACGGTTACATACTGTAAATCCTGTCGGAACTGAATATATAAGTTTGAGTTTCTAGTTTGATGCGAGGTTGAGAATCTTATGAAACAAATACTGACGATAACGCGCAAAGAGCTAAAAGGATACTTCGGCTCGCCGATGGCCATTATCTTCATCGGCACGTTTTTGGCTGCGACGCTCTTCTCGTTCTTCTGGATGGACGCTTTCTTCGCACGGGGCATCGCCGATGTCCGCCCGCTCTTCCGGCGGATGCCCGTCCTGATGATCTTCCTGGTCGCGGCGCTGACGATGCGTCAATGGAGCGAGGAGCAGCGCGCGGGCACGTTGGAGATTCTGCTCACGCTGCCCGTCTCCACCACCCAATTGGTGATGGGCAAGTTCCTGGCGGTGGTGGCCTTGGTCGCCATCTCCTTGGCCCTGACCTTGGGCCTGCCGCTCACCGTCTCGGTGCTGGGTAACTTGGATTGGGGGCCGGTCTTCGGCGGCTATTTGGCCGCGATTCTGATGGCCGGCGCTTACGCGGCGATTGGGCTGTTTGCCTCCTCGCGCACGGATAACCAGATCGTCGCGCTGATTTCGACCGCGTTGCTGGGCGGCCTCTTCTACCTGATTGGTTCCTCCGGCGTCACCGACTTCGTTGGTCGGGGGATGGCGGAGGCGCTGCGGGCGATTGGCATCGGCAGCCGCTTCGAGAGCATCGAGCGCGGCGTGATCGATATTCGCGATCTGCTCTACTATCTCACGCTGACGGGCCTCTTCCTCACGCTCAACGTCCTCTCGCTCAAAGCGAAGGGTTGGAGCACGGGATCGCAGACCTGGCCGCGCCGGCGCGGCGTCGCCGTGACCTCGGCGCTGCTGGCGCTCAACCTGGTCTTCGTCAACGTGTGGGCCTTCCCGCTGCGCGGGCTGCGCTTAGATCTGACGCAGAACAAGCGCTACACGCTCTCCAACACCACCCGCGAGCTGTTGCGCGATCTGCAAGAGCCGCTGCTGATTCGGGGCTACTTCAGCGAGGATACGCATCCCTATCTGGCGCCGCTCGTGCCCCAGATTACGGATATGTTGGAGGAGTATCGCGTGGCCTCCGGGGGGCGCGTCCGGCTCGAGATCATCGATCCCGTGGATTATCCTGAAAAAGAGGCGGAGGCCAATCAGGTCTACGGCATCCGCTCCAAACCCTTCCAGATCACGGATCGCCGCCAGTCCTCGGTGATCAACTCTTATTTTGATATTTTGATCCAATATGGCGATCAGAGTGAGGTCTTGTCCTTCGATCAACTGATCGAAATCGCAGCGCAGCGTGATGGTAGGGTGGACGTTCGCCTGCGCAATTTGGAGTACGATCTCACCAGCACGATCAAGAAGGCCGTCTATGGCTTCCAGAGCATAGAAAATGTCCTGGCCTCCCTGCCGGCGCCCGTCGAGATGACGGTCTACATCACGCCGGATATGCTGCCGGAGTGGATGGCGGAGGCGCCGACGACGGTCAAGGCGGTCGCGGAGGAGATCGCGTCGCAATCGGGCGGCAAGTTCTCGTACCAGACCATCGATCCCACCGCTTCTGACAGCCCGGTCTCGCCGCAGACGCTCTATGAGGAGTACAATATCCAGCCTATCGCCACATCGCTCTTCTCCGATGAGAGCTACTACTTTTACATGGTGCTGGAGACCGAAGATAAAGAAAAAGAGCCGCAGGTCGTCTATCCCAGCGGGGAGTTGAGCGAGGCGGAGATCCGCACCTCGATTGAATCGACGCTCAAGCGCTGGTCGTCAGGCTTTCTCCAGGTGGTGGGCTTGTGGACGCCGCCGGAGACGCCGACGCAGGATATGATGGGCCAGCAACAGCCGCCATTTTCGACGTGGCAGGTGACCGCGCAAGCGCTCCAGCAGGAGTATGAGGTGCGGCGCGTCGATCTCAGCTCCGGCGTGGTACCTTCGGATATTGATGTGTTGGTCGTCATCGCGCCCCAGGCGTTCACGGAGCGAGAATACTACACCATCGATCAATATATGATGCGCGGGGGCGCTGTGGTGCTGGCCGCCGGCAGCTACAAAATCGCGCCGGATCAGATGACCGGCTCGATTATGGGGCAATATATCCCGGACGGCGTGGAGGATTTGACGGCCCATTATGGCGTGACCGTGACCAACCAAATGATCTTAGATCCCCAAAATGAGCCGTTCCCCATCCCCCAGACGCGCAATGTGGGCGGCGTGCAGGTGCAGGAATTCGCGACCATCGACTATCCGTTCTTTGTCGATGTACGGCCCAATCAAATGGCGGAGGGACATCCCATCGTCTCTAATTTGAACGCCGTGACCTTGAATTGGGCTTCGCCCCTGAAGATCGATGAAGCGCAGAACGAGCATCGCGATCTGACCGTGCTGTTGGAATCCACCGACGAGGCCTGGACGCAGGGCCTTTCTAATATCCAGCCGAACTTCGATATGTACGAGGCGTACGGCTTCGAGGTCAACGAGGCGACGCGCGGATCGTATCCCTTAGCCGTCGCGGTGCGCGGCGCTTTCGAGAGCTACTTCGCGGACAAGGCCTCGCCCTTTGAGGCGGCGCCATCCGCCGAGATGGAGGAGGGCGCGCCGCCGCAGCAGAATGTGCCCGGCGTTATCGAATC
Organism: uncultured Anaerolineales bacterium; assembly: GCA_964468735.1. Taxonomy (GTDB): domain Bacteria; phylum Chloroflexota; class Anaerolineae; order B4-G1; family SLSP01; genus JAAAOZ01. The sequence continues at coordinate 29,063 of CAYXVS010000004.1, forward strand.
GTCGCCGGAGACCTCGCGCCTGGTCGTGATCGGCAGCGGCGATTTCCTAAACGACGTCGTCTTTGAAATTTCTTCGACGCTTTCGCGCGACCGCTACTTGAACAGCCTGAAGCTGCTGCAAAATGCCGTCTCGTGGACGACCGAGGACTTGGATCTGCTGGAAATCCGCGCGCGCGGCGCGACGACGCGCGTGCTTGTCCCGTTGACCGAGCAACAGCAATCGTTCTGGGAGATCGTCAACTACGTGCTGGCGCTGGTCGCCCTGATTGCGTTGGGCGTGGTCGGCGTGCTCCGGCGGCGCAACGCCGCGCCGATGGAACTGGTTTCCCAGGAGGAGTTGGCTGCGCGAGGTGTGTGAGAATAACAACGTAGGTTGGAGTGGTACTCCGACGCGATTGAGAAAATACTGACGGCTCATTGGAGGTAGATACTACTATGAAACGAACGCAACAGATATTAGCTGCGATTTTGGTCCTGCAATTGATCATCACAGGCGTGGTCTTCTGGCCGAAGCCCGCCACCACCGAGGGGAGCGAGCCGCTTTTCCCCGATGTGACCGCTGAGGAGATTGTGGCGCTGCGCATCACCGATGACACAGGCGAGGAGATCCAACTTGAGAAATCGGGGGAGGCGTGGGTGTTGCCGGAGGCCGATGAGTACCCGGCAATGGCGAGCGCTATCACGCCGGTGTTGGAGAACATCCTGGCCTTGGATACCGGCTCGCTCGTGGCGGAGACGGCGGCCAGCCACAAGCCATTGCAGGTCGCCGAGGACGATTTTATGCGCCGTATCATCTTCGAGACGGCGGCGGGGGAGATCCAGACGATCTACTTGGGGTCGGCGCCGCGCTTTTCCGCCACCCATTTCCGGCTGGCGGGCGAGGATGAGACTTATTTAACGACGGATCTCACTTCGTGGGATTTGGATCCCCGCGTGGCCAATTGGGTCGACACGGGTTACGTCAGCGCGCCTCAGACGGAGGTTGAAGAAATTACCGTGGAAAACGCGAACGGCGCGTTCACTTTAGTCAGGGATGAGGCGGGCGCCTGGACGTTGGCGGATCTGGCGGAGGATGAGCAGGTCAGCGAGAGCGACGTCTCGAACGTGGTGAACAAGGCCGCGTCGATGGTGATGGTGCGCCCGTTGGGCAAGACTGAGCCAGCGGCATCTGGCTTGGATGATCCGGCGGCCAGCGTCACCCTCAAGACCGCCGATGAGGAGATCGGGATCAACATCGCGCCGCAGGCAGAGGGCGAGACCAATGTGGTGGTGAAGGCCTCCAACTCCGATTACTACGTCCACGTGGCCTACGCCAACGTCAAACCCCTGGTCGAATTTGCCCGCGAGGATCTCTTGGCCGCCGAGGAGGACGCCCCGGCTGCTCCCTAGTCGTATCGTTCTGTTTATAGCAGCACACCGCCCCGGCCTTTTTGATCAAAAAGGCCGGGGCGGTTTTTGTGTTAACCTCAGAGCGCCAGTCATGCCCTCCTCACTTCACTGCATATTGTTGTTGCCGGGAATTCGAAGCAAATCGACCGGAAAAATCGCCTTAGTTGCTTCAGAGCGGTCTTAACCAAGTTCAAGGCAAACGAAGCTGGGGTTGATGTACGTGTCAAATGGCTTCCCACACAACCACGTACATCTCAGACGCCTTAGAACCGCTTCGTTTGCCCGTTACCTACTTCCAATTGCCCTAACTGAATCAGGGATTCCACATCCTCCATTTCTTGCGGGGCATAACGGCTGACGATCTGACGCACTTGCTTGAGCGTGGCTTCATCTGCCTGGCCGAGCATGCGCGCTAAATCAGCGATATCCTGCATTCGCGAGGCTGCGAGCTTCAACAACACCAGATAGGGCAGCGCCAGGACGGGATAGCCAGCGGCATCATAATGAGGATGGGCGAGCGCCTCTTCCAACCACGGCATATCTCCCCGGATGATGTCCACCTCTATACCTTTGGGGGAGCGATAGGTGAAGCCCGGAATAGAAAGATCGGCTGCCCAAGTGTATCCGGCTGCTTCCAGGCGATGGCGGACTTGGGGGGCATCCTGGGCACGGATGATGATGTCCAGATCATACGTGGCGCGCTCCGGCATGTAGGCCCGCGTCGCTACGCCGCCTACGATAGCCCAAGGTATATCTCCAAGGATGGGTCTTAAATCAGGCCAATTTTTCATAGCGGTTCTCCTGGATAAAAAGTCGTGCGCGCTGCCTGTGCCTGTCTGAATCCGTCGGCTGCAGAGCGCGATCATTGCCTGTCGCCGTTGGATCCGGGGCGGTATTGAGTCGGAATCTATCTCGAACGTCATCGTTCTATCACCATCGCGGCTCCGTGCGAATCTCCTGGCGCTGGACTTCTGCTTCGATACGCGCGCGCTGTTCCTCATTGGCGACGCGGAGGGCGGACTCGTAGGCTTGCGCAGCCATCGAGTGCCAACTGTCGCGTTTGATCAGGGGAATCGCTGCCTGGGTGAATTCCTCGGGCGTCATCGTCGCGGCCAGCGAGGTCATATAATCCGCGAGGAATTCCTTCTCGCGGACCGGGATCATCCAACTGCCAAGCTCATCCGCGAACACGATCTCCTCACCGCTGTCTACCGCCTCGATCAGTTCATAGAGGAGTTCAAAGCAGGCCACGGCGTGCAGATGGTCGCCCTGCTTAGTAAGTTGGCAGCTCGCTTTCAGATAGTCGCCCATCTCCTCGAACCATTCTTTCGTCTCCTCCGGGATATGGGTCCAATTCTTGGAGTTGATGGCGAACGGTGCGTAGTAAAATCCAGCCAACGAACGTTCTTTAAACACCTCGATCTGTGCCAGGAGCGATTCGCCCTCGACCGGTTCTGGCGGCAATTTCTTGACGTATCTCCCGAACACTACGTCACGCTGGTCGACTGTCATCTCATCATAAGCTCTGCCCAGCAGGTCTAGGAGCACAGATCGCTCCTCATCTGCCAGAGCCTTGAATATTTGATCTCTATTCATCGTTATCTCCCACTTCGGTTTCAAAGGGCGAGGCTTCGCCTAAATCCGCCCTGATCTCATCGATCACCTGTTCACACAGTGATAATTCTTGCTGTTGCTCCTCTATTTCACCCTCCGTCTGACCGACGAACATCTGATGGACATCCAATTGGATCTGCCAATCCTCGCGTGTGGTTTCATCCTCCGCCTTGCCCAAAAGCCGTTGCATCACCTTGGCCTCGTAGCGCAATTTTTCCAACTCTGGCTCAAGCTTCTCGTGGATCTCGCCCCAGGCTCTCGCCGCGCGATTCTCCCATTCCCGCAAAACCTCCCGTTGCATCATCTCGCGGGCCTCCTCGGCGTTGCGAGGCACGGATGCGAAGTACCGGCCTTCTTCTAATGCAAGCTCGGCGAAGGCCTCCAGCCGAGTGTGTGCGCGCGGCAGATAGGCCTCCAAGATGTCCACGGCCTCGTCGCTGCCATCGTGGGCCAGGATGAGTAGCGATTCTTGCATCTCCCAGCGCTGACTGTCCTCCCGCTCCAGCAGGATGTGGCGCGCATCGGCGACGGTCTGTGGGTGCTCGCGTTCCTCGAAGGGCGGGCAGCAGCGGCCATAGCCGGGGCAGGATGTATCGCACGTGGCGGGGCGATACCAGAGACCGACGTCTCGCTCGATCAGCCCGCCCCGGCCCATCCTGAGATTTGGCTCGAATTCTTCCACACCAAAATAATCCTCCGTGATGACATCGCGATAGCCGGCGCAGCAGATGCCGCAGCCGGGACAGCGCGTGCCACAATCGGCGGTCTCGATCAAGCGGTGATGTTCATCTTCTGTCACGATAGCGCCATCGACGAGGCGCGGGTCATACGGCGGCGTCCAAGGTTCCCAGTTCATTGCTCTTCTCCTTTTCGTTTTATTGTGATGAATTCTTCTAACCGTTTGGTCTTGAGGTGCAACGCACTTGGACTTAAGTCACAGTTACGCCTGATGCGGTAGATGCCTGATGATAAGCCCAAAAGTGCGTTGCACCTTGATCTCCTCATAAACTAAACGGGTACGATTTCTTCTATTCCACGGTTATTCTTCCAGCGAGGTCAGCAGCGCGACGGTGGCCTCCACAATGATGGCCTGCTGCTCCTCGCGTGAGATGGTCGCTGCATTATCGCGGGATTGTGGGCCGTACGCGCCGAATTGTGCGTGATTGCCGCCGGGGATCGGCGCCCAGACGGTCTCCGGCGGGAGGCGCGCCTCGGAGGCGGCGATCTCTTCTTCGGTGGCCAGGCCGTCGCGCGTGCCGTAGATCGAGACGACGGCCAGGTCGGTGCGGGCGGAGAGGTCGTTGCCCTCAGCGGGATAGGACGCCCACAGCACCAGGCCCGCTGCCGCGTCGGGATGCTCGTCGGCGTAGCGAGCGGCCATCGCGCCGCCCAGCGAGTGCCCGCCGATGGCCCACGTCGTGATGTCGGGGTACGCGGCGATGATGGCATCCGCGCGGTCGGCGCCCAAGACGGCCAAATTGAGCGGCATCGGCGGGATGACGACGTGATAGCCCTCCTCGGCGATGGCCTGCGCCGCCGGCGCGTAGGATCGCGGATCGACGCGCCCGCCGGGGTAGAGGATGAGGCCCACATCCGCGCCGGCGTCCGGCGCGAAGACGAGCCAGCCTTCCTCCGCCACCTCTGCCGCGCGGATTGCCGCCTCGGCGGCGGGGGCCGGCCCCAACGGTGTGCTCCCCCACACGACAAATCCACCCATGAGCAACAAGAGGAGCAGAGGAATCAGCAGTAGCCAGCGTTTTTTCTTCATAATCACTTTCCTTTTGGGTCTTTAGGTTGCATCGACAACTCTTCCAATGGTTGCTTCTGCGTTCGTATCCGTTATACTTGAAGTGAGGGTCATCAATGTTCTGAAAGGGTGCTAAAATTATGGACTATCCTGTTACGACGATTGTAGAGCCTTTTGTGCGGCGCGGGCTGTTTTCTAGCCCGGAACAAGCGATTGCGGAAATGGCGCGCGACTACGTGCTGCATCAAATCGAGCATTATCGGAGCATCATTGAGAAATTACAAGCTAAGTATGGTATGACCTATGAGCAATTCGATGCCTATTTGCAATCTCGTTCCGCTCGCTTGGCGGAGCACCCTCATCCGGCTTTGAGCCAGGCGGTGATGGCTGAGGAAGAGGATGCCTTGGATTGGAAAATCGCCCGTGAGATGCTCCAAAGTTGGTTGGGCTTGCAAGCTGAGTCTTTATGAAAACGCTGGCCGAGTGGCTGGATTTTGTGATCACGGCTTTGCAAACATGGCCGCATAGTCGCGATGTGAGTATCCTGGAAACTCAGCAGTTTTCCGCTGCGCAATTTGCGCTCAAGGTGCGCGCCGGATTACGTCCCGACGGCATGCTCCAGGTGCGTTTGTATTGTAATGGTGAACATATCGATTATGCGTACCACGTTATCCAAGGCGAGCGCGCCCTGAGATGGGATAACAAAGAGCATTTTTCCATGTTGGACTCGCATCCTCATCATTTTCATACTATCACAGGAGAGGTAGAGATTTCGTCGCTCTCCGGCGACCCCGAACAGGATTTTCCGCTGGTGCTGGATAATCTCGCGCAACTTTTGGAGGACGCGAGTTAGTCGTAAAGGTAAAGGGCAACTGCAATACTCATTCAGAGCGCGCCGGAATTGACATTCCAGCGCGTTGCT
>CAYXVS010000005.1:0-33961 GCA_964468735.1 uncultured Anaerolineales bacterium
ACTGCTCGCGGGCGGCGCGGCGCTGCGTATCCTCGTAGAGGCGGGCGCTTTCCAAAGCGACGCCCAGCTGCTCGACGAGCGTCTCCAGTAAGTCGATCTCTTCCTCCGTCCAGGCAGCCCCCCCGGGCTTACGTCCATCAATCACACCGACCACCTCATCCCGCACGCGGATAGGGAGGGCCAAAACCTGTGCCGATTCCTCTTCGCCCCCCTCGCTGCTAGCCACCATCTCTCCTCTCTGCACCGCTTCCCGCATTTGAGGCTCCCAAGCCTCAAATGGAACAACCCCTTGCTCGCCGCTGGCAAAGGACAGACCAGATCGCGACTCGATCAGATCTCGCCAAGCCTCGCGGGTCAGTTCGCCGTAGACCTGACGCTCCGCCTCCAAGCTTGCCTCTACCTGACTGAAAAGCCGCGCATTGCTGATCGCGATCGCCACCTGATCGGCCAGGGTCTGCAAGACCAAGACATCGTCCGCGCTAAACGCATTCTCCTTGACGCTCTGGACATCCAATATGCCAATCACCTCATCACGAACCCGCAGCGGCAGGGCAATCTCAGAGCGCGTCTCAGGCAGGTCGGGATTATCAAAGAAGGCGGCGTCCTCGCCAACGTCAACCGCAATCCGATAGCGACCTTGACTAGCCACGTCGCCAACGATGCCCTGACCAACCCCCATCCCCCCCACGCGCAGTCGATGTCCACGCTCAAGCATCTGTTGCCCGCCCTTACTTGAGGCAGCTTCCAGCACAGCCCACTCACCGGACGCATCCAACAGGAAGATGCCGGTATGATAAAATCCAAATTGATCGCTGATCACGCGAACAACCCGATCCAAAACAACCTGGGGGTCACGACCAACTCTTGCTACTTCTTCAGCAATCGCCGTCGCTGCGCCCAGATAAGATGAACGACGCGCTAACTCTTGTTCCTGAGATGCTGCTAACTCCTGCATTTCCTCTCGTTGAGATTCCAAATCAGCAGCATATTGACGAGAACGCGCCAAGGATTCTCTCAGCCTCCGCAACGCCATATTCAATGGAACGACAGCCATCACAAGACTGATGGTCAACATCACCCAACTTGCTACCAACGGCGCGGGAAATACATCCGGGAAAGGCATCCCCAAGGCGTCCATAACGACGCTGATCAGGGAGACTAAACTGCTGACCACAGCGACCGTAACCGCTCCTTCCCGTCCCAAAACTAAGCCAGCGATAACAATCAAACTGACATTCGCGGCGCCAATCATGCTTCGATGACCGGAGAGCAAAAACACGGCGTTCGAAGGCAACCAGATACCAATGATGAGCAGAATAGCGGCCAACCGGGTCTGTCCCCGTTCCAAAAGAATCTTAGCGGCCAACAGCATGATAAAAATCACACCAACGGCTATGCCACTGCCTAATTTCTCAGCGAATAAGAAGAGTGTGGCCAACGCAGTGAGAAAAAGCACCCCAAACATACTCAACAGAAGAGGGTTGAGCAAAGCAGCGTTGCGGGTTTTATCTTCAGTATCGAAAACGGGCGCGGCTAAGAACCGTCGGATCTTATCCCACATACTCATATCCTTTCTACTCACCGTCTGTCTCTTCCGGTTTGCCCAGTCGGACCACTAACCGATCCAAACCCAAAACTTTCTGGATCTCCTGAGCAGCAGTCTGCATCACACTCTCCATATCCAAGGTCTCACGCATCCGAGATGTGACCTCGCCGACCACCCGCTCGCGAGCGGCGCGGCGCTGTGTGTCCTCGTAGAGACGCGCGCTTTCTAAGGCCGTCCCCAACTGTTCCACCAAGTTGGACATCAATGCCAACTCTCGATCATTCCATTCTTCCTCATCGGCCTGCTTGCGAAGATACACCACGCCGATACTCTCATCCCGGGCCTGGATCGGCAACGCCAAGGTCATCTCATCCACCTGCACCACCTCGCCACTACGTTGCGCAACCACCATATCGGGGCGCCATGATCCCGCCGCCGGGACAGGGGCGCGATCCGCTCCGCAGATATACCCCTGCTGCTGCCGCGAAAATTCGGCCCAAGCGGCCCGGGTGACCTCACCATAAGCCCGACGCTCCGCCGCCAGCGCCTCCTCGGTCGCCGCAAACAGACGGGCATTACGGATCGTCACCGCCAGTTGGTCCGCCACAATCTGCAGAATGGAGAGCGCGGCCTCGTCGAAGGCCTGCGGTTCGCTATCCTGTACCGTGAGCGCCCCTATGACGTTGCCTCGCGCCCGCAGGGGGATCGCCGCCTCAGAGCGGGTCTCCGGCAGCTCCGCTGTCGCCAAGCGCACCGCATCGCCCCCCACATTCTCCGCCATGCGGGCCTCGGCGTTCTCCACGCTCCACCCGATCATCCCCTCGCCCACTCGGATGCGATGGCCGCGCGCCAACATCGCCTCTCCCGCCTCGCCGGTTCCGGCCTGCAACACCGCCCATTCCCCCGCCTCGTCTACCAGGAACAACCCTACGTAGTACAGGTTAAAGCGCCCGCGAATCAGCTCTACGGAGCGCGGCAACAACTCATCAAGGTCCAGAATTTCGTTGGTCACTTGCCCCACCTCAGCCGCCGCGCGCAGATATTCGGAACGCCGTTCTAGGTCGCGAGTTCGCTTCGCCACTCGCCCCTCCAGTTTGAGGTAAGACTGAGAAATCTGCGTTGACATCCGGTTGAAGGTCTCCGCCAGGACGCTCAACTCATCCGTGCCGGTGACGGGAATGGTCACATCCATCTTGCCCCGGCTGAATGCCTCAGCCCCCTCACGCAATTGGGCCACAGGCCCCGTAATACTTCGTTGGACTAACCACCCCACCATGACGCCGATAGCCAACACAACAACATAGGCCAGTAAAACCAAGTTCAAGCGCCGCGTAGATTGACTACGGAATGCAGCGGTGGCTTCCGCTTGGCGCCTCTGGTTGCGAGCGACCAACTCCTCAATCAGCACCCCAATATCTTGCCCTAAACTCTGCGCTTCCAACTCCAGTTGCGTCGTACTTACATCCTCTTCCGCCGTACGCGCCGCTAAAATGTCATTGATGAGTGCTTCGTAATCCTCAAGAGCATCCTGAAGTCTCGTCAACTCCGCCTGCATCTCAGGTTCTGTCAGCAAGGGTTCTGTTTCTTCCAGCAAAGACTGGGCCTGATTTACATCAGCCAGAGCCTCATGTGCCCGGTTCACATCATCCAGGGCATCATAGGGCGCTGCAAATAATTCCTGAGTGTAACGCAGCAGATCCACCCGAGAAAGCTGTATCCGCACGGAAGCGCCCAACAGCAAGCGATCAGCGCGCGCCCTCACGTCCAATAACTGCGTGAGCGTGTTTTGCATCGCATTCCGCTGCACGATCAACACCGGAATCGAAAGGAATAAAAACACAACCAACAGCATCAGGCCGCCAAAGACCCGCTGCCGGACAGAAAGCCTGCGAAGAAAAGATTGCTTCATCATGCCCTCACCTTACTTTTGAACAGTCGCCTGCTCCCGTATAGCAATTTCGCCCCCATCTACTCTTGAACTTCGTCACCAGATGAGGGGGTCTCACCCACTCGAATTTCCACGGTATCCAGGTTCAGAACTTCTTGGAATTCACTGGCCGCCGTTCGCAAAATCCGATTCACGTCCAGCGACTCACGGAAGCGACTTGCGATTTCTCCCGTCACGCGCTCGAACGCCGCCCGTCGCTGCGTGTCCTCCAGCAAGCGGGCGTTCTCCAACGCCAGGGCGATCTGGTCGCTGGCCTCTTCCATCAGCGCGATGTCCTCGGATGACCAGGGATCCCGCTCTGCACTACGCCGCAGGACGATGGAGCCAATACGTTGCCCGCGCAGGCGGATGGGAGCTGCCAATTGATAACCGTTCCCACCGTCTTCCTGGACGACGGTTGCCCCACGGTGACCCAAGTCCTCCAATGCCGGTGTAGCGGCGGATGGGGCGGTCACCACGCTCACACCGGTGTAGCGATAGGCGGAGGGTCGATGAGCCGCCTGATCTTTCCATGCCTCACGCACCCGCCGCCCGTAGAGGGTCTCAAGTTCCTTTAGCGCCCATTGGCTTTCCTTCAGCAGTTGGGCGTTCTTGATGGCCAGCGTGATCTGGTCGCTCAGCGTCTTGATGATCGTCACGTTCCGATCGGTGAACGCTCCCTTCTCTAGCGACTGCACGTCAATTACGCCGATGATCTCTCCCTGGGATTCAAGCGGCACCGCCATCTCAGAGCGGGTCTCAGGAAGATCTGGGTTATTAAAATGGACTGCGTCCTCGCCCACGTCCAGCGCGATGCGAGATACACCAACGTCGGCCACAAAACCGACAATGCTCCCTCCCCCCACTCTCAACCGGTGCCCGCGTTCCAGCATCCGATATCCTCCCGCCGAGGCGGCAGCCTGCAAAATCGCATATTCCCCTGCCTCGTCTATCAGGAAAATACCGGTGTGATAGAAGCCAAACAGGACTGAGATAAGGTGGACCGTCTCGTCCAACAATTTGTCAAGATCTCGGATCGACGCCGCTTGCCGGGCGACCTGAGCGGCGCCCTCTAGCTCGAATAGGTTATCCTCCAGATCACGCGTGCGCTCGGCGACGCGCTCCTCCAGGCTGCCAACCAGGTCGGTCAGCCATGACACCATCTTGTTGAACTCGTTGCCCAGTTCTTCAAGCTCGTCGCCGGTGCGAATGTCCAACTCGTGGTCTAGATCGCCGTCCATAACACGTGTTACGCCCTGTCGCAGTTCGGCGATGGAGCTGATCATCCGTTGGAACACAAAGCGCCACCAGCTTAGAACCACCCCCATGATCAGTACGATGCCAGCAAGCATCAGCAGCCCGGCTCGCTGCTGCTCCATGAGGGATATATCATCAACGGCACGAGCGAGGAGATGCATCCGCCATACACTGACACCTCCCATCAATACGGCCAGGATGATCACCAGACTCGAGACGATGGTCAGCTTGCGCCTGATATTCCACTTGAATAGCCTTTCCCAAAACCTGTCTGTTGCCCGTTTTGTCATGTTTCCCCATTCCCTCGTGTAGGTTCCGGTTCGCCCTCAGCGACATATTCCAATTGTATCAGCCCCTCCGATGCCCGCAGCGATCGCCCCAGCTCCTCAATCGCCGTCCGGAGGATGTTGTCTACGTCCGTGGAAGCGCGCACACGGGACGTGATCTCAGACGCTAGCCGCTCGCGGGCGGCGCGGCGTTGGATATCCTCGTAAAGACGAGCGCTCTCTAACGCCACACCCAGCCGCTCAACTAACACACGTATCAATGACCGCTCATCCGCCGTCCAGTCCACGTCCTCGCCTTCCTTACGGAAACGGAGTGTGCCCACGGCCTGATCACGCACTTTAAGGGATACGCTCAGCGTTCCCTCCTCGCTGACCCGCACCACATCCTCACGCCGCTGGACTCCCTCCTTCACCTCTTGCAAAGGAACAAGGGTTTGGTTCGCATATCGATAGCCCCACGCCTCCCGGCGGTGAAGCATTTCTCTCCACGCCTCTCTACTAATCTGACCGAAGGCGCGACGTTCTGCCTCCAGCGCTTCCTCAACCTCGGCGAAGAGGCGTGCGTTGTCCAACGCCACGGCCACCTGATCGGCCATGGTCTGCAAGACCGCAATGGTGGCCTCATCAAATGCATTCGGACGGTCACTCTGGACTGTCAAGGCTCCAATGACCTGACCACGAGAGCGCAGAGGCAGCGCCGCCTCGGAACGGGTATCTGGAAGCTCAGGGGTCGCCAGCCGCACGGCGTCTTCCTCCGCCACCTGGGCAATGCGCGCCTCCCCGTGAGCCGCGCTCCAACCAATCATCGACGCCTCCCCCACCTCCAATCGGTGGCCCCGCGCCAACATCGCCCGACCAGCCTCCCCGGTTCCGGCCTCCAACACGGCCCACTTTTGCTCTTCATCCACCAAGAACAGGCCGACGTAATAAAGATCAAATCGCTCGCGGATTAACTCCACAGACTGTCGAATCAACTCCTCCACATCCAATATGGAAGTAGCCACACGCCCCACCTCTGCCGCGGCTTTCAGACCGCGCGTGCGCTGGGCCACCATCTCCTCTAGCTCCGTAGCTTCGACAGAGAGCAACTCCTCTCTTTCTTGATAGTAGTCAATTCTCCTTCTCAACTCTTCAGGCGAGACCTGAAGATCGATGAGGATCCTGCTATACATCTCCGAAAGCTCAGTCTTCTCTTCTGGCGTCAGGAGTACGTCTCGGCTCATCGTCCTGTGCGCTGCGGCCGATCCGATGGCTCCCGTCAATGCCTTTTCCACCTCCCGGTAGAATTCGGTCAATTTGGCAACGGAAACCTGATTCCGCCCCTCAATTCCCACGGCGTCCAGACTCGCTGCGATGATGTTTGCTGTTTCGGCATCGCTGAAGTACCGATGCAGTAATCCTTCCAAGATCTTACATTTACTCGTTAAATCAATGTCAGCCTCGCCATAAGCGAATGATCTCATGGCAGGCGCCCCGACTAAAACACCGACGAAAGCCTCGGCCAACTCTTGCTCCATCTCGCTCTGCTTAAAGTAGAGGGATCCCAACACGTACAAACCGATGTTAAAGGCCATCGTCCAGAAAACCGCGTGGGGTAGAGAAGGTAAACCTACCAGACCAAAGAGCTGTTCGGGTCTGAGGAACTGCATCCCCAAAGGACCTCGTTCCAAGATAGACATCGATAACCAGCCACTTTTGATCAAAGCCGGGAACAACAGGGTGTAAGCCCACGTCAGGAAACCAGCGCTCAAGCCCAGGATGGATCCAGCCTTGTTCCCTCGGCGCCAGAATAGCCCGCCCAAGAGGGAAGGGGCAAATTGAAGCGCAGCGGCGAAGGAGATCAGGCCCATACTAACCAGGGTGTAAGAGTCCCCGATCAAAAGTTCAATTAAGTAACTGATACCCAGGACGAAGGCAATGACGATCCAGCGCAGCCGCAGCAGGTTGCGCTGCAAAAATTTTCCCCCACCTAACCATTCAATCAGCGGCAGTAAAAGATGGTTGACGATCATGGTACTAATCGTCATGGCGCTAACGATCACCATCCCCGTGGCTGCGGAGAACCCACCGATAAACACCGCCAGGGCTAACCAGAGTTGGCCTTGGCCCAAGGGCAGCCCCAGCACAAAAGTATCGGCCTCCTGCGCCGGATATCCCTGCAACAGCCCCCCCACCGCAATGGGGATCACGAAGATGTTGATCAAGAGTAGGTAGAGAGGCAGAAGCCACATCGCGGTGCGGATATGCTCCTCGTCTGAGTTCTCCACCACCGCTACGTGAAATTGGCGTGGGAGGAAGATAATCGCAGACATGGATAGAATCAAATAGGTCATCCAATTGAAATAAGCCGGGATATCCTCTCCTGCCCAATTCATCAGCCCTTGGAAAGAACTCTCTGACAGACGCTGGAAGATGTCCCCAAATCCATCGTACATAAAGTAGGTTACAAAGATGCCCACCGCCAAAAAGGCCGCCAGTTTGACAATACCTTGCACCGCAAGGGCCACGACCATGCCCGGCTGTCGCTCTGTGGGATCTAGGCGTCGCGCGCCGAAGATAATCGTGAAGGCCGTCATAACAACGACGGTCACAAGTCCTATGGTGCCACGACTCAAGGTTCCACTCACATCACTGGTTGCGAGCATCGTAGTAAACGTGGATGTCACCGATTTTAACTGAAGCGCAATATACGGCGCAATCCCCACCAGCGCGATGACCGTCACAATGGCGGCCAGAACGGACGATCTCTCGTAACGAGCTGAGATAAAGTCCGCGATGGTGGTGATGCGATGAATGTTTTTGATGCGCACCAACTTACGCAACACGAGCCACCATAAAGCAATCATGAGCGTCGGGCCCAGATAAATCGTCAGGAAAAGCATGCCAGAACTGGCTGCATTGCCCACGCTGCCATAGTAGGTCCAGGAGGTACAATAAACGGCCAGCGCCAGGACATATACCAGCGGACTGTTCGCCAGTCGCCGGGCGCGTAGTGAGCCACGCTCTACCCATAGAGCAATCAGAAACAGGCAGCCTATGTACAGTGTAAGAGCGACAATAATCGTAACAACATTAAACATCGCTCACTCCTCCGTTTCCTCGTCCCTCAATTTATTTGCGGGAGCCAATGTGGAACTCCTGGCCGCAAGAAAGAGGAGGAAAATGATAATCGCCCACGGCACATACAAGGAAAGAAATATGGATTCAGGGCCTCCACCGCTGGACATAACCAGCAATGGCCGAGCGAACAGGATTAAAGTCAGGCAGAACAGAAAGATATGAAACTCCGACTGCCCTAGCAACGCTCTTAGTCTTCTCATTATCAGATTACTCCTCTGATTCCATTTGCACTTCCACCTCGGCAATCCCCAACCCCTCGCCCATCTCACGAATGGCCGTCTGCAATATGGTATCTATGTTCAAACTCTCGCGCATCCGGGAGGTGATTTCACTGGTCAGGCGCTCACGGGCCGCGCGGCGCTGCGATTCATCTAGGAGACGTAGGTTCTCAGCGACCATCGCCATCCGCTCGGCAACGGCCTCCATCAGCGCGATCTCATCGTCCGTCCACTCCCGCTCCCCGCTGTCATCCTCAATCGTCACGCCGCCGACTAACTCGCCACGCAACAGGCTGGGTACGATCAGAACTGACCGCGCCGGCCCTTCTTCATCATCGTGTCTGATGACCTGTGGTTCACGGGCCGCCATAGCCGCCTGGATTTTCGCCGCGAATTCCTCGTTCACAGGTGCAGCGCCGGGACGCGCGATCTCGTACTGCTTCTGCGCTAACCGGCGCTCAAACTCCGACCACGCACGCTGCAAATAGCGCCGCTGCGTCGCCTCCATCTCGGCCAACGCCTCCTGTGTCTGATCCAACAAGCGCGTGTTCTCAATCGCGGTGGCCACCTGGCTGACCATTGTCTGCAAGATGACGATGTCCTCCTCCGAGAAAGCCGCCCGCTCTGTGGATTGAATGGAGAGCGCGCCGACGGCTTGTCCCCGGCTGATCAACGGCAGCGCCATCTCGGAGTGCGTGTCGGGCAGATGGGGATTGTCGAAGCGCACCGCCGCCTGCCCCACGTCCAGCGCGATGCGCGCCTCCTGGTTCGCCACGCACTGGCCGATCAGCGACTCGCCGCCAACCTCGAGCTTGTGGCCCGCGGCCATCATCGCCTCGCCGGCCTCACTGGTGCCGGCCCGCAGAACGGCCCAGCGACCCGGCTCACCCGTCCACTCGCCACTTTCATCGACTAAGAAAAGGCCAACGTAGTAGAGATCGAAGCGCTCGCGGATCAGATTCACCGTTTGAGGGATCAACTCCTCCGAATCGAGAATACTGCTGGCCGAACGCGAAACTTCCGCAGCGGTCTGGAGTTGCAGCGCTCGATGCGCCGCACGCTGCGTAAGTATAATGCTCTGCACAGCGCTCGTGATCTCCTCGCGCAACGGCGCGTAGAGTAAATCGTTTTCCGATTCCGCTCCGAGCAGGACGAAGCCGATATGTCGCTCTTCGTAGTAAAGAGGCTCGAGGACCAACCGACATCGCCTGTCGCCAGACAATACCCCGGCCGGCACCAACTGAGGCGTGGGAAAGTGCCTTGGTCCTGCCACATCGATCTTTCCTCCTCTTCGCTTGTCATAGGCCAGGATCAACTGAGACTGTTCCATTGGCGCCTCTGGCTGATCATAAAGTGATAAGTAACAATGGTTCATCCTCATTCGCGGAAGCTCCTGGATCAGTACATCTACCAGGTCATCCATATCGGAGGTCGCTATCATATTCTGACCGGCTTGACGCAACGCCTCGAGCCGCCGCTCGCTCTGTAAAGCTTGACGGGCCTGCGCGCGTCGCGCTGCTTTCGCAATCACCACGCGAGCCTGGTTCCAGAGATCCTGCGCCTTGGACAATGCGCCGTTGTTGAGGCAAGGCGTTGCATATTGACGCAGTACCGAGATGGCGGCGTGCCATTTTTCCACACTGCCGCCCGCCAATGCGGCCTGACGCAGGATCTCCTCCAGCGTCACCAGGAAGGAATCGAGGGATTTTCCTTCCAAATCGGCGACGAAGCTCTCCACCAAAAGGTCTGTCAACTCAGAGAGGTTATAGGCAGACACCTCTTCCACGCTCCGCTCAATATCCGCGAGAATATTCTCTCGCTGGGCGGCGAAGACATCTCCCAGGGATGCATTCGTCGTCTCAATTTCACCTATGGCAGCCTGCGTTACCAAGGATTCCATGCAACCACAGGAGCGGCGCGTTACCAATTGAGTGGGGAGCACAACCCGTTCTGGCACCTCCTCATCATTCAACAGTCCCACGAGCATCTCTAAAGCTCGTTTCCCCATTTCATGCGGAGGCTGCCGTACGGTGGTCAGCGATGGGGTGAGCATGCTGGCCACCTCTACATCGTCGAACCCCATCAGCGCCACATCACCTGGCACACGAAACCCACGCGCCTGCAATTCTCGCAAGGCACCGATGACCATATTATCGGATGCCGAAGCCAAGACGTCGAAGTCCTTGCCGGGATCCAGCTTCCGTTCGTCGCGGAACAGGCGAATCGCTTCTCTCCCCGAAGCCTCGACAAAAGCGCCTGGAGCCACAAGGTCAGGGTCGAAAGGCAAATCATATTCAGATAGGACGTCAACGTAGACCTGGTACCGCAGATTTGCCTCTTCATTGTCCTCAGGGCCTCGGATGAAGGCGATGCGACGGTAGCCGTGATCCTCAATAAGGTGAATCAGGGCTTCGCGCATGCCCATTTCGTTGTCGATCAACACGTGATGGACACCAGGGATCGCTTCCCCGATGACGACCCGGGGCAAGTAGCTGTAACGGTCGACAAAGTTACGGAACCTCTCCGGGGTCACAAAATTGCCCACCGTGGCGCTGATGACCAAACCATCGACATTCTCCTCGCTCACCCAATCATAAAGCATATTACGCGGGTCTTGGATCTCCCCTTCCGGGGCAAGCGTCCCCCCCGTGAAACAGATAACCCTGACGCCTTGCTCGCGCGCAGCCTCGGCAACGCCTGTCCATAAGGGCGCATGGTAGGGAGGCGTCACCGTGGGCAGCAGAAAGCCAATGGTGGGGCAGGTGCCGCGACTGGCGGCGGCTTTGCGCCTACGTTTATTCATACAATCATCTCCTCATCATCTTTCTTTCCCCCGTTGGCCCCATCCGTGGCGTCCGACGCCTGCGCCTCGAGAGCTTGCGTCTCTTCGATCCGCGCCTCACGAACGGGATTACCGATCCGCGTAGCGACGCGCGAGCCGCCCAGCGTTTTGTTCAACTCCTCGGCGGTGATGCGCAACAACGACTGGAGGTCCGCCGCGCGTTCCATCTTGTCCGTGATGTCGCGAATCGCGTGTTCGCGAGCGGCGCGACGCCGAGTTTCCTCAAACAAGCGGTAGCTTTCCATGGTCGGGCCGGTCTGCCCGACCAGGGTCTCGACCAACGTGATCTCCTCAGATGTCCACGGGCCGGCCTCCGGCGACTTGCGCAGATCCAGGACGCCGATGACCTGATTTCGTGCCCGAACGGGAATGGCCAGCGCATGGCCTTTACCTGATTCGGTCGCCTCACCCGCCTTAGCCTGGACCGCTCCCCGCTCCGCCAACGCCTCCGTCATCTCCTCATACCACACCGGCTCATCGCTGACGCCCTGCTCTCGCGTGAAGCGATAGCCGCGCAAACCTGCGCGCGCGATCTCGGCCCAGGCCTCGCGACTGTACTCGCCGTAGAGACGCTCCACCTCGTGCAGACGCGATTGAGCCTCCTGATATAAACGGGCATTATCCAAGGCCAAGGCCACCTGATCGGCCAACGCCTGGAAGACCGTCACATTCTCATTGGTGAAAGCGTTGGCCTCAACGCTTTGAACATCTATCGCGCCGAAGATGCGTCCGCGCGCCCGCAAGGGCAACGCCACCTCCGAGCGGGTGTCCGGCAGATCCGGGTTAGCGTAGTGGATGGTATCTTTCATCGTGTCGAGGACGACATAAGGCTCCCCCGTCTCAATCACCTGACCAACAATCCCCTCACCGATGCGCAGGCGATGCTGACGCTCCAGCATGCGCTCACCGCCCTCACTGGATGCAGCCTGCAGCATAGCATACTCCTCACTTACATCCACCAAAAAGAGTCCGGTATGATAAAAGCCAAATTGGTCGCTGACCAAGCGCACGACGTATTGCTGTAGTTCCTCTGGATCAAGCACGGTCGTCGCAGCGCGTCCCACCTCAGCGGAGATGCGCATCTGCTCGGTGAGCGACTCCAGCGCGTTCGTCCGTTCCGTGATCCGCGCCTCCAAACCAGTGTAAAGCTCGCTTAACTCCTCGGCCATCTGGTTGAATGCTTGGGCGAGGCGACCCAACTCATCTCGCGTTGTAACAGGCACCCGATGTTCCAAATCACCCGCAGCTAAACGCTCAGCCCCGCTGGCGAGGACGCCCACAGAGCGGCCAAAAGCCCGCAATATCGTGTACGCCACGAACACACTCATCACAATCACCAACAAAATAGCGCCCAAGACCGTCCGATAAACGGTCCGTTGTGCTTGGGCCACCTCCTCCAAAGCCGCGGATTGCTCCTCCTGCGCCAATCCCACCGCTTGATCCACGACCTCTGAAACACGCCGGAATTCGTCATCTAGGGCATAGGTGCGCGTCCGGCGCGTCACAACCCAATCCTCTCCTTCGACTAACTCAATCATATAATCGATGATGCGACTCAGATTTTCGACGGTCGTATCCAAGGTAAGATTCGGTTCTGTGAACGTGGCAGCGAAGGTGAGATAACGATCGTTCAAATTCTCCATCTCAACCTGCGCCTCGGCGATAAAAAACTCCCGATCCTGGCGAAAGATGCCCTCATCCACGACCAATAGAAGGTCCAGGCGGGCACGCGACAGAGCCTCAGCAGCTAGCGTCCGCGTACTTTGCCTATTCAATCGTTCGTTAGCATTCGCCATCACACTGAGCTGATAAACAATCACCCCGGCCGATGCCAGCAGCAGCAGGATAATCGCGCCAAAGCCCAACAGCAGGTTGGCCCGCAATGATAGTCGCGATCTATGTGTCGGTTCTTTAGTTTCCATAATTACTCCGTATTACTCCGTCCTACATTGCTCCGTCCTACGTGATTCGTCACTCATCGTTCAACTGACCGCTCGGCTCCGTCATCAACTCAAAAACGACCTCATCCAAGGAAAGACGTTGCCCCAATTCTTGGACGGCCATCCGCAACATATTCTCCAAGTTGGTCGAGGAGCGCATCTGGGCCGAAATATCTCCCACCAACCGCTCGCGAGCCATGCGCTGTCGCGTCTCCTCGTAAAGCCGCGCACTCTCCAGCGCTGTGTTCAGCTGCTCGGTCATCGCCGTCAGCACATCGATCTCCTCGGATGACCAGGCCGTCCCGCCCGGCTTCCGACCATCGATCACGCCCACCACCTGATCGCGCACCCTGATGGGGATGGCAAGCGTGTTCCCTTCTTCCCCTACCACCACGTCACCAATGCGCAGCGCGTCGCGCATTTCGGGTCGCCACACATCCTCCACGGGCCGGGTCGCCCGGCGATCGCTCAAAAAGCCCAGATCTGGCTGAGCCTGCAACAGCTCCCGCCACGCTTCTCGACTCAATTCGCCGTAGGCACGACGCTCGGACTCCAGACTCTCCTGAGCTTGGTGGAAAAGCTGAGCGTTACTGATCGTCAGGGCTACCTGATCGGCCAGCAACTGCATTACGGCGGCGTCCTCTTCACCGAAAGCCTGAGGCTTTGGGCTTTGGACAGACATGGCGCCCAGGGTCTCGCCTCGCGCTTGTAGGGGTACAGTAAGCTCCGATCGCGTGTCGTCCACCGCGTCTATATGGAGATACAGCAGTTCCTGGCTAACGTCCTGGGCGAGGTGTGAGGTGCCTGCTCTGATGACGTGGGCGACGATTCCATCTCCATCGACACGGATCCGGAGTTCTTGGGTTAGCTCTTCTATTCCCTCGCCCTGACCGGATACAGCTCTCAAGACGGCCCACTCTTTGCTGGTGTCCAGGAGGAAGATGCCTATGCGGAAAAGCTCGAAGCGCTCAGCGATGAGAGCCACGATTCGGGGAAGCAAATCTTCCAATTCCAGCAAAGAGGAGGCTTCCCGGGCCACATCGGCTGTTGCTTTCAGATAGCGTGCACGGCGTTCCAGTTCGTCGGTTTGAGCAGCGAGGGCGTCACGACTGGCCTCTAATTCTTGCGTGCGCTCTTCCACTCTCTGTTCCAACTGCTCGGTTAACTCCCGCAGAGGGTTGAAGAGTTGCCTGCTGACAATGCTATAACCCAGAATGACCACGCTGATTGTCACGGTTACCGATAAGATCGGCGCCGGGAAGAAAGGACGTAGCATACCGCCTATCAGGAAGCCGACCAATAAGACCAAGACGCTGAGAGCTAAATACGTCGATCTCGCCTCGTGGCGATCGCGCCAAAGGAGCACAAAGGCCCAGATGAAGTAGGGGATTGGCATCAGGGGGACGACGTATCCCCACGAGGTGACATCGTATGTGACAATGCCATTTGCCTCTAGTCTGGGACTGAGAAGTAGCTTATCCTGGAATAGAGGGGCCATAATAAAAACCAGGATGGCTAATGCAAGGCCAGAAAGGATATCGGCGTATTTTGTTCGGCGACCAACGTAGCGAGCGGCAAACATGGGCAAAATAAATCCCATCGCGTTCAAGGCAAAAGCCGCAAGCTCCAACCAGAATGCTGCATTGCCCATATCCAACATCAGGACATACCTCAAGAGCACAGCGGAGACGGCCCAGACGGCTTCGAGGGTCGTGAAAAGGGCAAAAAGACGGTTGAGTATTCGCGTGGGCGCGGTTGCCAGGACCATCAGCCCCAGCGTCAGGGCGCTCACGGCCGCCACCGAATAGGCGCCCATTTCTACCCAGAAGAGTGTAGGCATAATCTATTCCTCCTTGCCTCGGTCAGACTCGCCCAAATGGATTGCCACTTTCTCCAGACTCAGTTGTTCATATAACTCGTTGACCGCTGTCTCGAGAACTGTTCGGATGTCCAGCGTCTCGCGGACCTGCGTTGAGACCTGGCTAACCAGACGCTCGCGGGCGGCGCGGCGTTGTGTGTCACCATAGAGCCGGGCGCTCTCCAAGGCCACGCTCAACTGCTCATCCCAAGGCTGCTACAAACCTATATGAAGCTATTTCACCCAAAAACCAACAGGAGCCATACTTATTATGTGCGTTCCTCGTCTGAATGGAGAGATTCCCTTGACAAACGCACAATCAACTCATCTAAATCCAACGCCTGGCGCATCTGCTCCGCCGCCGTCCGCAGCATGGTCTCCATATCCAGCGTCTCGCGAATTCGCTCCGCCACCTCACCGACCATGCCCTCGCGGGCCGCTCGGCGCTGTGATTCCTGGAAGAGACGCGCGCTTTCCAGCGCATCGCCCAACTGATCGACCAGGTTCTGCAAGAGCATCCGCTCATTCTCGGTCCATGTCGCTCGCTCGTTCCCCAAGCCGGCCTGCTTGCGGAAGCTAAACACACCAATTGATTCGCCCCGAATGCGCAGCGGGATGGCTAATTCCGCGCTCCCCTCCTCGCTAAGTTGGATGTTCTGCTCCGTTTCCCAAGCACGCTGCATCACCGCCGGCCAATCGCCAGCCACCGAGGAGACATTATCGGGCACGTAGCGATAGCCCACGGGCTGGCCTTCCAACAGTTCCATCCACGCCTCGCGGCTCAGTTCGCCGTAGGCCCGACGTGCGGCCTGCAGCGCTTGCTGAGCCTCCGCGAACAAGCGGGCGTTGTCCAACGCCACGGCGACCTGATCGGCCATCGTCTGCAACACGTTGATGGTCGCCGGGTCAAAGGCGCCGGGGACGTCATCCTGCACGGTCAACGCGCCGATCACCTGACCGCGCGCCCGCAGGGGCAACGCCGCCTCGGAGCGCGTGTCCGGCAACTCAGTCGTGGCCTCCCGCACCTCATCCGCCTTGGCCTCCTGCGCCACCCGCGCCTGCGAATGGACGATGCTCCAGCCGATCATCGAGCCTTCCGTCACCCGCAGCCGATGGCCGCGCGCCAACATGATCTTTCCGGCCTCGCCGGTCCCCGCGCGGAGCATGGCCCAATCGCCGGCCTCATCAACGGAGAAAAGCCCCACGTAATAAAGATCAAAATGCTCACGGATCAGCTTCACGATTTGCTGGATCAGTTGCTCAGCGTCCAAAATCGAGGCCGCCGCTCGCCCCACCTCGGACGAAGCCTCCAAATACGTCGCGCGTCGCTCTAGGTCCTGCGTGCGGCTTTTGACCTGCTGCTCCAAGCTGTCGATGGTCTGTCGCAATTGTTGCGTCATCAGATTGAAGGTGCGCGCCAACAGACCGACCTCGTCCTCGGTGGTGACCGGCGCCTGCGCCGCTAAATCGCCACTCACCACCTGCGTCGCCGCATCCGTGATATCTAAGATGGGGCGAGCAATGCGTCGCGAGATCCAGTAGGTCGCGACGCCTAACAGCAAGGCAAAGAACAAGCCGACCAAGCCCAGGACGCCCGCCAACCGACGCGCCGGCGCGAGAGCATATTCCTGAGGTATCTCGACCAAGAGCGCCACTTGACGCGCCTCAATCCAGCGGTAGACGCCGAGCACGGGCACGCCGGCGTAGTTGGTATAGAGCGCGCTGCCATCCCGCTTCTGCTGCACGGCCCGGTCAATGCCGACCGTGTGCACCCCACGAGGAAAATCTTCAGGCCCAAAGCGGCTGCTCGAAACGAAGACGTTGAATTGATCCACCAAATAAGCCTCACCGACGCCCCCTAAACTAACGCGCTCCAAGACGATGCGATCCATCATCTCTAGGTTCAAATGTACGGCCAGCACCCCCAAGCGCTCATCAGCAGCGTTGAAAATAGGCGTGGCGACGGTCATCTGACGGGCGCCGGTCTCAGGCGAAGGGTAAACATTTTGCACAAAGGTATTCACCTTACCCCGGACGTAGTACTGATCATAGACCCGATATTCCCCCTCCTGCGCTCGATCTGTGGAGACGAGAACTTGTCCGTCAGCATCGGACAGAATAGCAACCTCACGAAAATCGGGCTTCTGCGAAAGCATGGCGTCTAAATAAGCGACCAGCTCATCGTAGGCAGATTGATAAGCCGACTCAGAGGCATCACGCTGGATCAGGGCCGCCAATGGTTCCCCCACCGCGGGGAGGGAAGCGAAGAAACGCACATCTTCTTCCTGAGTTTCAACCCAGCGATTCAATTCGCCTTCCTTGAGGTATGCCGTGGTGTTCAGGCGCGCGAGCGTCGATTCCTCCAACGCGGACCGCGCCTGAGCGAACGCCACATATCCCACCATGCCGATGGCCAGTAACAACAGCAATAAGAAGTAACTGACCAATCGAGCCATCAAGCTCTTTGTCCAAAACTTCATAGATCCCTCGTCTTGATTATGGTAAACCTCACGCAGGTTTCAGCCGCAAGGCTAGGTTGTTTCATTGCGTTGATCTTGTATCGCGTCCCTGGAGCCGTACTTCCACCTCGGTCAGATCCAACACCTGCCCGATTTCGCGCACCGCCGTCTGTAACATCATATCGACATCCAATGTCTCTCGCACGCGCCCCGAAATATCGCTGAGAATCCGCTCCTGAGCCGCCCGTTCGCGCGTGGCCACCAACAACCGGGTATTCTCCAACGCCTGGGCAATATCCGTGATGGCTTTTTGAATAAATGTGATTTCCCGATCTGTCCAGGGGCGATCTGAAGAACGCTGGAGATGCAAGGTCCCCAAGACCTCGCCGCCAAGCAACAGCGGGACTGCCAACGCATTGTCCTCCAGCCGTTTCGGCTCCGCCTCCGTCACCATTGGCACGTCAATCTCAGAATGCGAGGTCAGTGGACGGCTCTCTATTGGCGTGTAGCGATACCCGATGATCTCTCGAGCGCGCTGCCCCCATCCGCGCTGCAACTCCTCGCCGTAGGCCCGCTGCAACTCCCTGAGTGAGCGCTGGTTCTCGCGGAATAACCGAGCGTTTTGAATCGCCACGGCGATCTGATCGGCCAAAATGCGCAAAATCGTCACATCCTCCTGGGCGAAGGCGCTCGGCTCCTTGCTCTGCACATCCAACACGCCGATGACATCATCGCCCACCATCAGGGGCAGCGCCACCTCCGAGCGCGTCTCCGGCAAGTCGGGATTTTCGACCCAGGTCATGTCCTCGCTCACATCCAGCGCGATGCGCGGGCGGCCGGAGGCCGAGACATAGCCGACGATGCCCTCCGCGCCCACCTGCAGGCGGTGATTGCGCGCCAACATGCGCCGTCCGCCCTCGGAGGAGACGGCGCGCAACACGGCCCAGGTGCGCACATCATCCAATAGAAAGATGCCAGCATGATAAAAGCCAAACTGCTTTGAGATCAAGGTCACCACGCGCTCCAACAACTCATCCAGATCCAAGATGGCCGCGACGACACGGCTCACCTCGCCGGTCGTTGCGAGATATCGCGCCCGGCGATCTAACTCGCGATAAGCACGCTCCTGCTGCTCCGTGCGCGCGATCAATTTCGCTTGGGTCTCCTCCAACTCCTCAGCCTGATGCCGCGATAATTGCAGCGCCTGAGATTGCGAGAAAGAGAACATAAATTGCGCCACGCCCACGGCCAAGATGACGCCGAAGTAGATAATGCTGGCTTCCAACCACGCCTCCGCCTCCGATTGCGTGGACGCCGGCACCGTGTACACCTCATTGACTACCATCCAGGTCAGCACGACGATGACGATCAAGTTGAGGGCAATCCACGCGGCTGCTTTCCGCAAATCTTCTAAGATGATCGCTAACACAACAGCGCCCAACAATAAAACCCATCCGCTGCTTGCTAAGCCAGATGTCAACAGTTTGGTGATGCCCGCGCCCATCCACATCACGAAGAAAAGATGGAAGCGGAAGGTGTAGGGCAAGCCAGGGATAGCGTACAATCCCAACAGAATGATGCCGCTCACGCCGAGAAGAATGGGATACACGCCCACCGTGCCGGTCTGGATAATCGTGCGCATGGCCGGCACCAGCGCCAACAAGACGGCCAACGCAGAGCCTATCAATAAGATCCGGAGCACGCGCTCGCGTAACAGCGCTATATTGTGCTGCGCATCCTCCGCCATCCACTTTTCTGAAGATATTATGCCAGATTTCATCGACGCACGCTCCCCTTCATACCCACCCTCACGTCGCTTCATTTCTCATCTTTGGTGTCAGCCTGCGGCGCTTGGTAGCTCTGCGACGCTTGGGAGCTTGACGGCGCAAGCTGTAAGGTCACCGAACTGGCACCCAATAAGCGGCCTAGCTCCTGCACACTGCGTTCCATAATCATCTCCGGCGTAGGACTGGACCATACGACGTCGCCGATCCGGCCCAACTGCTGCTCGTACATCGCCCGCCGCCGGGTCTCCATCAACAAGCGCGTGTTATCCAGCGCCAGCGCCAGGCGATTCGCCGCCATCTCGATCACCGGGAGGAGGTCCGCCTCCCCTTTCTCGGCGGAGCGCACGAATGCCACATACCCCAGGGGATACTCCCGCGCGATCAGGGGCACGACCAGAAGGTAGTGCTCGCCATCCTCCAGCGGCATCGATTGGGGCGAACGCTTCGCCATCGCCTCCTCAGCGAGGACACGGGCTAACTCCTCCACATATTCGCCCTCCGCGATCGCGTGCGTATCAACTTGCTCTATCTCCATCAGCGTCGCCCAGGAAGCCGCCGTGTACTGCGTGTACAACGCGCGCATCTCCTGAAGTTGCGCGTCAGTCTCCGCGAGGACCCGCAGATTATCCAACGCAGCCGCAGCATAATCAGCCACGATACGAAACACCTCTGTTTCCTCGGGCATGAAGGGCGCAACCGCGCGATGGAGGTCCAACACGCCCAACAGCTCACCGCGCATCATCAAGGGTAAACTGACCTCAAATTGACTTCCAGGCAGGCGCGAAATCTCACCCTCCGTCAACCGCATCATCTGTTCCTTGCCGCTCTGCGCCACCTGCCCCGGCAGCGAACTGCCGCCCATCGAGATCTCCCATCCCCCCATGACCCACGACGCACCGCGCTCGCCCGAGGCCGCGACTAGGCGCAGGCGGCGACTGCGCTCGTCCACCAAAAAGAGGCTGGCCTGGTAGAGGTCAAATGTCTGTTCCATCTCATCCACCAAATGCTGTGTCAACGTCGCGCGCTCCCGGAAGCCAACCAACTTTCTCCCCAGAGCGGCGGCATCTCTCACCTGGGTGGCCCATTGCGTGGTCGCCTGTGCAGCGGCATCCGCCTGTTTACGCTCAGACTCGATCTCCTCAGCTAATTGTTGACTGCGCACCAACGACGCGACCAAGCGCGGCAGCAAGTAGTGCTGCGTTGTCATCAAAAAGAAGGCGACGATAAACAAATCTATCGAGAAGTTCACCCACGCGGAGATCGACGTATTGCTCTGCATAATGGCCGGCGCGATGGTCAAGTACCCTGTGGTGAAAAGCCATCCAAAGACGGCCATCGTCACCATCGAAAGAGCCAGGGAGACGATCCCCACCCCACGGCCCAAGAAGATGGTCATGAGAAAGACGAAGGCAGCCAAGAAGAGCTTACCCACGCCGTGCAAACCGGCCCGCAAGAGGAAAGAGAGCGCCAATCCATAAATCAACATCGCGAACGTGCCGGCCCGCAGTTGATAGGGCAACTTCGTGCCGAATTTGAGTACACCCAACACAATGAACGCGCCGACAAAGACAGGAATATAGAGTACGCCATGGCTGATGTAAACGTAATAGGAGCCAAAAATAAACATTGGGATGGCCGCCCAGAAGACGACATTGATCACCTGGGAGAACCATTCTTCCCGCCAAGCGCGCATCGCTGCCTGCATTGCGGTCATCTCCACTTGAGATTCGCGCTGTTGATTCATAACTCCTCCGTTGTTGGCGTTTTCTGCGCTTCGGGCGCTTCCGGCGTCAATGAAACGATGACCCCATCCGCCTCCGCCAGGGTTTGCAAGGACGTCGCCGCCTCTGACATAATAGCCTGGACATCCGGGACGTGCATCAAGCGGCCGGCGAACTCGCGGACCCAACGCTCTTGCTCCAGGCGCGTCTGCGAAATCTGCGCCAATCGCGTCCGCTCCAGCGCGACGCCGCCCATGTCACCTAACACGCGATAGAGCCGCGTCTCCAACGGCGCGAATTCGTGCACGGTGTTATACAAGACAATCAAGACGCCCAAGAGTCTCTCTTCCACTCGAATGGGGATCAGGGCCAGGCTGCGCGCCCCCATGGTCTGTATACTCTCCGCGACGACCTGCCGGAGCGATGCCGACGCCGCCAACGCCTCCGGTGGATCAGAGAGATCTGCGATAAGCAGCAGCTCCATCTGGGCGCGGGCGATGCGAATGACGTGCGCGTAGTAGCTAGCCGTGCCCGCCGCCAAGGCCTGTTGCTCTAGGATGTACAATTCACCGCGTCGCATCTCAGCCGCGATGGCGAGCGAGCGATCTGCAGAGGGGGAGATTTGTTGATCTCCTCTCTCTGAGTTCCCGCGCACAACAATACTCCGCATCGGATTGAAATCCTGCGAGGTGCTCAATATCGCCGTGTGGATTTCACGCTCCGTCCGGGCGGTGGCCAATCGCCGCGCCAAGCGATAGAAGGGACTGGAGGCTTCCAACAGCGCCGCTTCCTCGCTCAGGCGCTGCGCGTTGGTGATCGCGACCGACAATTGGCCGGCCATCCCCTCCAACGCGCGGACGTCATCCCGATCGAAGGCCGCCCCCTCGGTGCTCTGCACATCCAACACACCGATCACGCGCCCCGCGACCATCAGGGGCAACGCGATCTCAGAGCGCGTCGCCGGCAGATCGGGGTTCTCGAAGTGAACGGCGTCCGCGCCGACATCCGCCGCGATGCGCGGCTGGCGATGCTCCACAACCCAACCGACCATGCTATCGCTGCCGCGACGGAGGCGATGGCCTTTGGTCAACATTCTACGTCCGCCAGCGGAGGACGCGGCCCGCAGAACGGCCCACTCGCCAGCATCATCCATCAAGAAAATGCCGGTGTGATAGAAGCCAAAGTGCTGGGTGATTAAATTCACCGCTCGATCCAACAGCGGCTCGACCTCAAACAAGGTCGACAGCACCTGCGAGACCTCTAAGCTGGCCTCCAGGTACATCGCGCGCCGCTGAAAGTTAAGATTCGAAGCCTGAAGTATCTCCAACCGCTCCTGTAATTCCTCACGCTCCGCCTCCACCCCTTGGACGCGATCCCGCAGTTGATCGATGACGCGCACCATGCGCGGATAGAGATAATCTAAGGAAGCCAAGATCACCACGCCCAGGATGGTGAACAGCGCCCACTCCGATAGCAAGGTCACCCACCCCACAACACCGGGACGGGCCTGTCCAGCCAAGGCCGGGAAAGCCCCTAAGCGCTCAGCGATAACAAAGGCCAATAACGTCACACTGGCGCACCCCAACGCAATGTATCCGGATCGTGATCCGCCAAAGATAATAGCTAAAATAGAAACCGTCATCAGCATTAAGTGAACGTTCATCTCCCATCCCAGGAGAAGCAAATCACCTGCCCCCAAGATAAAGAGCGCCGTCAAAAGCCCCCCAACCCGCCAACGATAGGGCAGCCGGGGTATCAACGCGCTGATCACCAACACCAGATAAGCCATCACCACAACGAAGGTAAGGCCGACATCGCCGGCCCGCGACAGGGTGTAAGCACTTCCGGCAGCTACGGGTAACAGCACGAGCGTGATTATCTTCAGCACCCGGTCGATCAACTTTTGCCGCCAACTAAAAACAATCCGCTCCGCACCTTCCGCCGCGCTGCGTTCGTTCTTACCGCTTGTGATTTTTTCTTCGCTCACTATGCCTCCCTGCGGTCCACGCACATCAAGGGATCAATCCATCTCTGAATCCGAAGCCCGATAGCAAGGCACCGAAAAGGTAAAGGTGCTGCCTTTCCCCACTTCGCTTTCGACCCAGATTTGACCGCCGTGCATCTCCACAAATTCTTTGGATAACGCTAGTCCCAATCCGGCTCCTGGCCGCCGCCGCTCCGCCATCTGAATCGCATGCGGATCTTGGCCCTTCTCAAATCGCACAAAGATCCGATCTCGATCCTCCGCGGGGATGCCAATCCCGGTATCGCTCACACTGATGTACACGCGATCTGGCTCCCCCTCTGGATACCACGCCCGCAAGGTGATCTTCCCCTCCTCGGTGAACTTCGCCGCGTTGGTGAAAAGATGCACGAGAATCTGCCGAAAGCGCCCTGGGTCCACCCGCAGCATCGGCAGATCATCGGCGATCTCCTGCTCCAATTCGATGTCCTTGCCGCGCACCAACGCGCTGGCCGTCGGCATCACGCCGGAGACAACCTCCAGGAGGTTGACAGGCTGTAATTTCAACTCCATTAAGCCCGCCTGAATCTGTGAGATCGCCAGGATGTCGTTGATCAACAAGAGGAGATGTTTGCTGTCGGTGTAAATCTGCTCTAAATCCAGGAGTTGTTGTTTGTTCAACTCGCCATCGATGCCCTTGATCATCAAGCGGGAAAAACCGATGATCGTGTTGAGCGGCTCGCGCAGTTCGTGCGACATATTCGCCAAGAAGCGCGATTTAAACGCCTCCGCCTCCGCCAACTGCTCAGCGGCTTGCCGTTCACGTTCGTAAGCTTCGGCATTCTCCAACGCGATGGCCACTTGATTGGCCAGAATCTCCAGAACGGTGATCTCATCCTCCTGGATGCGCTCGCGCCCGGCGGAGCTGACGGCCATCGCGCCCAGGACACGCTCCTCTTGTCCCAGATCAGGGAATTTGCTGATTACCGACATCCGAAAGGGAACGGCTACTTGACATCGCAATCGCTGATGCCACGGGAGCTCATCCTCGCCCCCCAGCGCCTTGGTGATCACCCGCGACTCCCGATGGCGGACGGCGCGATCCACGATGGTGCCATCGCCCGCATAACAGCGCTCCGGCCACTCTCCCGCCATCGGGCTGAGCGCGCGACGCCGGATCTCCCCCCCCCCTGGCTCGACTAAATAGACGGCCACGGAGGCATAGACGAAATGATCGCGGATTAGATCGGCCACCCGACTGAGCAGCAACTCCGGATCGCGAATCGAGGTGATGGCCTGACTGACCTCTTGGCTGGCCTGAAAATGCAACGCGCGGCGCTGAATCTGATAGTTCGCGCGCTGAAGCTCTTGCGTCCGCTCAGCAACTTTCGCCTCCAGATCCTCATAGAGCGACTTTAACTCGGCGGCCATTTCGTTAAAGACGTAGGTCAAGATGCCGATCTCATCGCGAGAGGTGACGGCGACCGATTGATCCAGATCGCCCTCCGCCATCGCCACCGCTGACTCGGTCAATTGAATCACCGGGCGCGTAATTTGCCGAATCACGATGGCGGAGATGGCCGTCGTAGCGATAGCGCCCGCCAGCACCAAGGCGATGAAGGTCGCGGCCATCCGATCCGACGAGGCCATGATCTCGGCCTGATTCTGTTCCACCAGGATACCGGCGTCCAACGCAGGCATAGGATAATAAGCCCCCACCACGGTCACATCCGCATGATTCACGTAGAAATCGCTGGCGAGGTGCTCGCCAATGATGCTATCCTCAACCGGCTCGGTGCAGATTCCTTCCCGCGCCCATAGACAATCATCATACACCAAAAAAGTTCTATTGCTGGCCCCAACGCCCTCGCAATGAGACCCGATCACATTCCAGAGCCTTTCGCCCGCCATACAAAAAATGTAGATTTCGGTCTCATAGGGTAGCGCCATCGCCACCAGCGCCTCATCAACATTCGGCTCTGGGTAAAAAATGGAAAACGTCATCTCCTCAGCTAACCGATCAGAGGAATCAAAGGATGTCGCGCTCACCACAGAGGAGGCCATCATAGAGAGGGATTGATCATCTATCATCTGGGAACAGGCGCCCAGCGTCCATACCGTCTGCCCGGTTTGATCCATCATTTCTACGCCGCGCAAGCTAGGCATCTGTGCCGTCACGTCAGACCACCACGCACGGCGCGCGGGTTCTGACGTCGCAAGTGTTTGCGCCTGAGACAAAGAAAGCGCCAGACGAAATGAGGTGTGCAAATTCTCAAACCAAAGATGTAACTCTTCCCCTTTCAAGGTGGCCAGCGTCTGAAGCTTACGCTCCACTTCTAATCGCAGATTCTTGCGATTTTGTTGGAGAGCATAGCTACCAATTAATCCCAAGGGCACAATCGCCAGGATCAAAAAGGCGGTGAGGAGCGTACGTCCCAGACCGCCTCGCATACCAGTCGTTGGAATCGTTCGGGCGACATCAGGAGCCTCACCCTCAGAGGTTACTCCCGTTCCCATACCTCTTCACCATTCAATAATCTTCGCACCTGTTCAGGGAATCGATCGGAATCCAAGGGTTTGCCGATAAACCCATCGAAGCCGGCGGCTTGAGCGTGCTGTAGATTCTCTACCGAAGTATCAGCCGTCACTGCAACGATGGGCACATCCTGGAAACGCGGATGTGCCCGCAGCGAGGCCAAGGATTGATACCCATCTGCTTCTGGTAAGAAGATATCCATTAGGATCAGGTCAATGTCCCCCAACGTCTCAGCGAATTCCAACACTTTCCACCCAGAGGCCTTCCATTCGCATCGCTTGACCCCCAAGTAGGCCAACAAGCGCGTCATCAAGATAAAATTATTCAAATTATCCTCAACGATCAAAATCGTTGCCTCTGAGGGAGGTGTTCCCGCCATTGACTCACGTCCTCAAAAACTAAGATAGCGTAGATGGGGCAAACGAAGCAAGGTCAGTGCTTCTACATTCTTCTATAACGCTGGATATTTATTTTGGAGGGATGTTGAATAGTTTTAAGCGACACCCTGCGATCCCACGTGGATCGCTCATAGGGAATTCGAAGCAAATCGACCGGAAAAAATCGCTTCGGGCGCCCCAGAACAGCCTTAACCAAGTTAAAGGCAAACGAAGCTGGGATCGTACTGGTCTCCGTCGAAGAGAGGAAAGATGCCCAAACGCTCCAATCCTACCGCAATTCCCCTTTCGCTTGCTTCTCCAGGAAATCGGCAATTTGATCAGGCAAGACGTCGACGTCAATCGGCTTAGGGATGTAACCATCGCAGCCCGCGTTCAAGCTCTTCTCGCGATCCCCTTGCATGACATTCGCCGTCATCGCAATAATCGGCGTATCGGCCAATTCTGGGATCTCCCGCATCTTCATGGTCAATTCATAACCGTCGATATCGGGCAGGTTCACATCCATCAGAATCAAGTCCGGCTTTTCCTTCATCGCCAACTCGATACCGGTCGGACCGTCCTCCGCCTCGAGGACCTCGTAATCCTCAACCTTGAGAATTCTCGAGACCAACATCCGATTTGCAAAGTTGTCTTCAATATATAAAATTTTGGTTCCCATACCTACCTCGTCATAACTTTGAACTAACTAAATTATAGCACAAAACTGCTCCAGAACTAACGCAAGACAGTAAATTTTTGGTTAAGGTTTGAAAAAACTGCCCCGCTCTCACGCTTTAATCCGCGCCGGAAAGCGCATCCCGGAGATAATCCTTGAGAGAAGCGCCCATTTCGTAAATTTTAAATTCTGGGACTTCCTGGCAGACTTCCATCCATAGTTTACCATGATTCTCTTCTATTACACCTGTGACTTTCATACCATCCTATCAGCTTTCTCCATCCCAGGCCGATAACAACCATTTTCAAACCCCATTTACCCAAGATTATGACACAGATTGCCCAATATCACAAATGGACGATCAAAGTGCGCTCTGATGGTCATCAGAGCGGCGGGGATTGGAGTTGTCGCATTAGATGAGCACGGTATAATGAGCCTATGACACAATCACGGAACTTATTCGCCAACCTGCTGCAATGGGGATGCCTCTTCGTGCTGCTCGGCGGCGTCATCGTCGTCGCGCTGGTGGGACTGTGGCTCTTCGCCACGACGCCCTCGCCGCCGCCGGGGCCGCATCCCACGGCCATCGTCTGGACGGCGACGCCCACGCCGACCCCGACCAACACGCCCACCCCGACGCCGACGGCCATCCCTGAGACGCCCCGCCCGCCGACGGATATCGCCATCGGTGAGGAGGTCGAGGTGATGGGCACCGGCAGCGCGGGGCTGAGCCTGCGGGCCGGCGCCGGTCGCGACGCCGACCGCTTGGGCGTCGCCTTAGACGGCGAGACCTTCTTAGTGACCAGCGGCCCCGTCGAGACGGACGACCTCACCTGGTGGCGCATCCGCTCCACGACCGATCCCAACCGCGAGGGCTGGGCCGCCGCGAATTATCTACGGCGGCGGGAGAGCGAATAACCATCGCTCCAAGGTTGCGCCAACAAGAAAAGAATAGCAAAGAAGCAACGTAGTACGTATTTCGTAGTGCGTATTACGTCATTCGCTTACACAGACCTGCTCAAATGCGAGCAAAATCTTCTGAGGAAATCATTACAGAATACATTTTACGCAATACGTCCCCAAGAGGAGTAACCAACATGACAGAAACCGATAAGACGGCGGCTGAACGCCGCGCCCAAACCCTGCGCGAGGAGATCAACGCCCACAACTATCGCTATTACGTGCTGAATCGGCCCACGGTCAGCGATAGCGATTACGACGCGCTCGTCGATGAGCTGCGCGCGATTGAGGCGCGCTTTCCCGAGCTGATCACGCCGGAGTCGCCCACCCAGCGCGTGGGCGCGGAACCAGCCGAGGGCTTCACCAAGGTCGAACATCCCGCGCCGATCCTCAGCCTGGACAAGGCCACCAGCCGCGAGGAGCTGCTCGCCTGGTACACGCGCATCAGCAAGCTGCTGCCCGAGGACGCGCCGCCCCTCGCCTACACCGTCGAGCCGAAGTTCGACGGCCTGACGGTGGTGCTCCACTATCACGATGGGCGCTTCACGTTAGGCGCCACGCGCGGCAACGGCGAAATCGGCGAGGAGATCACCTCCAATCTGCGCACCATCCCCACCGTGCCGCTCAGCCTCCCACTGGCCCCTGATGGCCCGACGCCGCCGGCGACGTTGGTCGTGCGCGGCGAAGTCCTGATCCTTCTGGAAGATTTCGCGGCGCTCAACGAACGCCTGCGCGAGGCCGAGGAAACGCCCTTCGCCAACCCCCGCAACGCCGCCGCCGGATCACTCCGCCAGCTCGATCCCCGGATCACGGCGGAGCGCCCGCTCACGCTCTACGCCTACAGCATCGTCGCCGCCGAGGGCGAGCGCACGGGCGAGATTCCCGCCACGCAGCAGGAAACGTTAGCCTATCTCAAGGCGCTCGGCTTCCCCATCGCTGATGAGGTGATTCGCCGCTTCGATAACTTAGACGCCGTCGCCGACTATTGCGATGAACTGACCGCGCGCCGCGAGAGCCTCCCCTACGAGGCCGACGGTATCGTCATCAAGATCGACGATCTGGCTGTGCAGGAGGCGCTGGGCGTCGTGGGCGGACGACCGCGCGGCGCCGTCGCCTACAAGTTCCCGCCGCAGGAGGCCACGACCGATCTCTTAGATGTAGAGTTCACCGTGGGCCGCACGGGCGTCATCACGCCGACGGCGGTGCTGGCGCCGGTGACCATCGCCGGCGTGACGGTGAGCCGCGCCTCGCTCCACAACTTCGATCTGGTGGCCGAGCGCGACATCCGCGTGGGGGATCGCGTCATCGTCCACCGCGCGGGCGACGTGATCCCCTACGTCGTCGGCCCCATCGAGGAGGTGCGCACGGGCGATGAGCAGCCCATCACGCCGCCCACGCACTGTCCCTCGTGCGGGGAGCCGGTCGCGCACGCCGAGGGCGAGGTGGCCTACACCTGCATCAACGCCACCTGCCCCGCCCAGCGCGTGCAGAAGCTCCTCTACTTCGCCCACGTGATGGACATCGACGGGCTGGGCGAGCGCACGGCGCTCCAGTTGGTGGAGGCCGGCCTGATCACCGATCCCGCCGACCTCTACACGCTTGATTTGGACGATCTGCTGCCGCTGGAGGGCTTCGCGGAGAAGAAAGCACAGAATCTGCTGGACGCGATTGCCGCCTCCAAGGAGCAGAGCTTGGATCGCGTCATCGCGGCGCTGGGGATTCGGGGCGTCGGCGCGACGGTGGCCGCGCTCTTCGCCGAGCACTTCCGCGCCGTGGATGCGCTGGCAGCAGCGGACGCCGCGACGTTAGAGGCCATCGAGGGCATCGGGCCGATCACGGCGCAGGATGTGACGGCGTGGTTCGCGCGCGAGCGCAATCGCCAATTCGTCGAGAAGCTCCGAAGCGCAGGCGTCACCTTGGCGATGGCCGCGCCCACGGAGTCGGACGGCGAAGAAGGAGAAGGAGAAAGAGAAGGAGAAGGAGAAGGAGAAGCAGCGGCGGCCCCCTTCGAGGGGCTGACCTTCGTCATCACCGGGACGCTCTCGCAGCCGCGCAAAGAAATCGCCGCCTGGATCAAGGCGCGGGGCGGCAAAGTGACCGGCTCCGTCAGCTCGAACACGAATTACTTAGTCATCGGCGAGAATCCCGGACGCAGTAAGTTCAATCGCGCGCAGGAACTGGAGACGCCCATCATCGGCGAGGATGAACTGCACGACCTGGCCTCGGAGCGCGGGGCATGAAGATTTTGCGGCGGATGATGGCGGCGATAGCCGGAGCGATCTTGCTCATCGGAGCCGTCAGCCTCACCTCATCCCCTGGCTTCGCCATCCCCTTCTCCTCTCCAAAAATTAGAGAGGAAAAGGGGACCCAAGTTTCCCCCTCGCCAAATATTGGAGAGGGGGACCAAGGGGGAGAGGCCTATACATCATTCTTGCGAAGATTACCTACAACCTCCGCCGTACCTTCGAAAATCCCCCCACCTGTTCGGGCCGGCGTTTTTAATCCCCCCAAACGGGACGCGCCGTGCCCGCCGTGTGGCTCGGCCAGGAGGCCGGCCACAACCCGTCAGGGAAAGCCGCCAACTGTGGAAACCTTTCCCGAACCTTCGCAAGGTTTGATCACCGGCGACACCACCCTCTACCCGGAGGACAACCCCCACGTGTTCCTGGAGGATCTCGAAGTACCCGCCGGCACAACACTGACGATCACGCCCGGCTGCGAGCTGCGCTTCGGGCCAAACGCTGCCTTCATTATTAGAGGGCGCCTGTGGGCCGAGGGCGCACCGACGCAGACCATCCGTATGACCAACCACGACCCCGATCACTACTGGAGCCGCATCGTCTTCGCCCGCGCGGAGGCGCGAAATCGCATCGCCTACGCCGAAATCGACAGCTTCCACGGCCTCTACGCGCAGTACAGTGAGATCGAGCTGCTGCACAGTGAAATCTCCTACGTCAACGAGGACGCGGTCGTCGCGACCGGCGGGCGCGCCCTGATCCAGCACAATCACATCCACCATGCGGGCTACGACACCTCGGCGGAGGGCATCCAAATCCGCGATACGCCGCCCGAACAGGCCGCCTACATCTTAGATAACCACATCCATCACGTCAACGACGACTGCATCGACATCAACGACTCCTCCGTCATCATTGAGCGGAACCACATCCATGATTGCTACGATAAAGGCATCTCGCTGGGAACAGCGCACGAGACGCCGCCCCCTGAGTACAATCCGATGGTGGGCCGGATGGTCAACAACCTGGTGTACGCCAGCGACATCGGGATCGCGGTCAAGGACACCGCCACTGCCACGCTCCTCCACAACACCTTGGTGGGAAACGAGACCGGCCTGGCGCTCTACGAGGTGCCCGAACACTACGATTGGGGCGGCGGGCGCGCCCACGCGGCCAACAACATTATCTGGGGCAACACGGAGGCGGCGATTGAAGTGGATGAGACGACCCATCCGCCCTCGGAGCTAACGATCACGCATTCGGATATCGAAGGCGACTGGCCGGGAGAGGCAAATGTGGACGTCGATCCGGGCTTCCGGGACGCGGGCGATTATCGCCTGGGCGAGGATTCGCCCCTCATCGACATCGGCGTCGATGCGGGCGTAATGCAAGACCTCGACGGCCAACCTCGGCCCATCGGCCCGGCGCCGGATCTGGGCGCTTACGAAGCGCAGACCCGCCTGAGCCTGACGGCGCGCCCCGGCGACCGACGGCTCGATCTGCGATGGCGGGCCACGGGCATGCCGGCGACGCTGGCGAGCTTCGCCATCAGCACCACGTACCGAATGGAAAAGAGCCTCACGCTCATCATCGCCCCGCCGCCGATCACGGGGCTGCTCACGACGACGCGCGCCTACACGCTGACGGGCCTCGTCAACTACACGCCGCACACCGTCACCGTCGAGGCCCGCGACGCCGAGGGGCAGGTGCTCCATCGCTCCCCGCCCGTCGCCGCCACACCGACGGACATCTTTGTCTATCTGCCAACGATCCTCAACTCTTGCAAAGGTTCACAAGTTGTGGCCGGCGTCCCGCCGAGCCACACGAGTGCTACTCAGACCCTTCGCAAGGTTCTTCTCCCTCACCCTTGCGAAGGTTGCAAATGATCTCGAATCCAGCCCCCTCTCCTCCAGACCGCGAGCGCACTGATCCCAAACCGCTTTCGGAACCTTCGCAAGGTTTTTTACGGCGGATTTTGGCCCTCTTCCTCTTGCTGGCGCTGGCCTACAGTCTCATCGTCCCCTTTGGCGAGCCGACGGACGAACCCGCCCACTACAATTACATCCGCTACCTGCGTGATTATCGTCGCCTGCCCGTGCAATCACCCGATCTGGCAGAGAATCCCGTGGACGAAGGCCACCATCCGCCCGGCTACTACGCCGTCGTCGCCCTGCTGACGGGCTGGGCGCCCTACGGCCCGTATCCCCTGCACCCCAACCCCTATCTGCCGGAGGGACGCGAGGACCCGCAGCTCGTCCAGCAATTCCTCCGCGAGCCGCGCGCGCGCTTCCCCTGGCCCGGCCCGATCTGGGCGGCGCATCTGGCGCGGCTGGTCTCCATCGCCCTGAGCGCGCTGAGCGTGGCGGTGACGTATCACGTCGCCCGCGAGGCGGCGCCCGGCGCGCCCGCCGTCGCGTGGCTGGCCGCCGGATGCCACGCCTTCCTGCCGCAGTTCCTCTATATGAGCGGCGCCATCAACAACGACAACGGCGCGACGCTGCTTGGCGCGCTGATGACGTGGCAGATGCTGCGCCTCCTCCGCGCCCCTGACGCGCGCGGCTTCGCGGGCCTGGGCGCGCTGCTGGGCCTGGGCGTGCTGACGAAGGTCAGTCTGCTGGCGATGGCGCCCGCCATCGGCTGGACGGTGGCGTGGGCCGCGTATCATCACGCCGGGACGTGGCGCGGGCGGGCGAAAAGCGCCCTCTGGTGGAGCGCGTGCGTCGGCGTGCCCGCGTTGGCGCTGGCGGGATGGTGGGCAGCGCGCAATCTCCGCCTCTACGGCGATCCGCTGGCGTGGAACATCTGGATGCAAAGCTACGCGCGCTTCGCCCGCACCTTCCCCATCACGCCGAGCTACGCGCTGCGCTTCACGTGGCAACAATTCCGCACCTTCTGGGGCCTCTTCGGGTGGAGCCGAGTGCTGCTGCCCACGTGGCTCTACCTCCTCTGGCTCAGCATCACGGGGATGGGCGCGTTCGGCCTGGGGAAGCGCCTTTGGAAACAATGGCAGCGCCGGCGCGATCTGCACGCTGAGCAGATCGCCCGGCTGCTCTTGCTGGCCGCGATCTGCGGGGGATTTTTGCTCTCGACGTGGCGCTTGGGGCTGAAGTTGGACATCACCGCTGCGCAGGGGCGCTTTCTCTTCCCCGCGCTCTCCGCCCTGGCCACGCTCTTCGCGCTGGGCTGGATGGCGTGGGAATTGCCGCGTGGCGCGCGCGGCTACGTGGGCGCCGCCTTCGCGTTGGCCGGGGGCGTGTTGCTTTTCCGATTGGCGCCGGTCCATTCGCTTCCCCCGATCCATCCGACGGCGCCCTCAGAGGCGCAGCGCGTCGCGGCGACCTTCGAGCCGTGGGAACTGGCGGGATGGCAGGCGCCGTCACCGCGCGCCGGGCGTTCCTGGCCGCTCACGCTCTATTGGCGCGCCGCGCGGGCGCTGACCGCCGAGGAGCGCGCGCTGGCGCCCATCCAATTCGCGCATCTCGTGGATGTGGAAGGCGAGGCGCTCGCCAAGTGGGACGGCGTCCCCACCGAGGGGCGACTGCCGCCGCCGGCCTGGTCGCCGACGACGGTGGTCGCGGATCGCCTCGCGCTCTCCCTGCCGGAAGCGAGCGCGCCGCGATTGGCCTATCTCCAGATCGGCTTCTACTATCAGGAGAACGGCGCCGTGGCGCACATCCCGGCAGAATCCGCCACGCATCCGACCACGCCGGACGCGGTGCAGCTCGGCCCGGTGCTGGTGCGGCCTTCATCGCCGCCCCAGGCCGATCCCGAGCATCCGACTTCGGCGCACTTCGGCCCCATCCGCCTGCGCGGCTACGATCTCGCCCGCGATCTGGCGCACGAGCGTCTCGAATTGACGCTCACCTGGGAGGCCGAGGCCACGCTCCCGACGGATTACACCGTCTTCGTGCACCTCGTCGGCAGCACTGGCGAGGAAGAAGCGCGCGCGCAAGGCGACGCGCCGCCCTGTGGCGGCCACTGCCCCACCTCGCTGTGGGAGCCTGGCGATCTCTGGCGCGATCAGCATCAGGTGGCGACGGCGGCCCTCACCGAGGCCGGCGCGCCGTACCGGCTCCTCATCGGCTGGTACGATCCCCAAACCGGCGCGCGCCTCCCGGCTACCGACGGCGCGGGCCGCGCCCTGCCCAACGATCAACTCCTGCTCTGCACGTTCGGCTCGTGGCCGGAGGGGGCGTGTGAGTGAGGGCCGCCGCTGTAGGGCGACATCATTAGACCCGAAGGGGATATGA
>CAYXVS010000006.1:0-16648 GCA_964468735.1 uncultured Anaerolineales bacterium
CAACTACGTCGGCGCGGAGATCGTGGGGATGGTGCACGGCAGCGCCGGGGAGGCGGGTGAGGTGCGGGAGAACGCCGATCTGATGGACGCGGCGTACGTGCTGGGCGAACGGTTGGTCACGCTCGCTTAGGCGTAGGTTAGGACGCTGTAGAGGTCTATCGTCAGCTTGAGCTTGTCGCCCTCGCTCTCGAATGACGTGGGCGGCGTGCCGAACGCGATTCGCTTGCCTTTGGTGGGCTGGGCGAAGACTACGGTCACGGTTTGTGGCTCGGCGGCGTAGTTGACGAGGTGAAGCTGCTGCCGGCCTGTATCTCCCTGACGCCAGGCGGCGGCCAACACCGGCGCTGTGGCGATCACGTGCGGATGCGGAGGGTTGCCGAGCGCGTCCAAGAGCGCGCGGCGCGTGGCGGGCGGCGGCAGTTCGTAGCGGGGCGATTGGGCGAAGAAGTGCGCTAAATTCAGGCGATCCCCTAACGCCCGCGCCCAACGGCGGCGAAAGTAGGCGCGGTAGAGCCAGTCGATGGCGCGCGTGGCGATCTTGCGGATACCGTCACGTCGCATCAGCCGGTCAGATGTTGACGTAGACGTGGGCGCTGCCCACCCCGGCAGCGAGGGCGCATCGATCACGCGCAGGCCATCGGGCGGCGTGGCGGTCGAGATGGTGTCATCGAAGCGCAGGAGAATCTCCAGATCGCATACGTCGTCCTCCGAGGCGACCACGCGCCATGGGATGCCGGCGGCCAGCAGCGTCAGCCCCGCGCCGAAGTAACCTGGCGCCAGGCGATCCCACTCGAACCAGAGCGCGTCATCGGCGGGGAAGAGCAGCCCCACCCGCGCGGTTGACCTACGATCTTCGCCGTTATAGAGATCGGCGTGCTCCTCCAGCCAGCGATGCAATGCGCCGATGGCCTCGCGTTGCGGCGCGTAGGGCGCCGCCGTCAGCAGCGTGAAGGCGCCATCCGCCGCGACGTACTCCGTGCCCTTCACGACCATCGTCGCGCCGCAGGCCGCCGCCTCCGCGATCCCCTGCTGGAAGCGCCGGGGCGCGTAGACCTGATCGAAGCCGATGCCCTTGTCGTAGGGATCGACGCTCAGCGGCGCGTCGCCGATGAGCGCCCGCGCCGTGCGGATCGTCAGGGCGTTGTTCAGCAGCGTGGGACGTTCCCAGCGCGGCAGGCCGTAATCCTCGATCATCATCACGTCCTGCACCTCCGCCAGGGCCGCCAGATCGATGCCGTAGATGAGCTTGCTGGGGCGCATCACGGCGTCGAAGTCGTTGGCGCTGATCGCCGCGTCCGGCTGGAGATCGCGCGCGTAGGCGGCCAACTCGCGCAGCGCGGCGGTCACCTGCTCGGCGCGCCAGCGGAGGTAGCGGCGGCTGAGCGGGTCGTCGGGGCGGATCTCCGTGGGGATCTCCGCGTCGGCGGCGCTGCGGAAGGCCGCGCGGCAGCGCTCGCAGTAGCATCCCGCCGGCCCGATCCACGTCCCGCCGACGTGCAGCGGCTGCGCGCCGTACCACGGATTATCGAAGAAGACGCCGTCGGCGCCGGCCTGGAGAATCCCCCGGATCATCTTGTGGAGGCGCTCTCGCCACGCCGGATGCTGCCAACAGGTCATGTAGCGTCCCGTGTAATAGTAGATGCGGCGCCCGCGCGGATCGCGCGCGTACCAGTCCTTATCGCGGTGGCTGCCCGCGAAGACGCAATTGGAGGTCTGGACGTAGCCGAAGACGCGCACATCGGCCACGTGATAGACCTGCACCGCCCGCGCGAAGTCGGCCCAATCCGCCTGCGCTGCCTCCGGCGGGAAACCCCAATCGTACATCAGGTAAGCCCACGTGCACTGCGCCTCCTGCGCGACGCGCAGCGCCCCCGTGGCGGTGTGCGCCTCGTGATGGATCGCCTCGTCCACGGGGGCGTCCATAAATTTGAGGCGATTCATCCGCACGGTGCCCGGCCCGGCCCAGAGGTAGATGGGGCGGTGCGCGCCGATGGCGAAGGTCTCCGGCGGGGGCGTCATGATGATTCGGCGGGCGGCTCAAGCAGCGGCGAATCGAGTAGCGCTAGCTCCTCGTCGGCATCCAACTCCTCCAACTCTCCGGTCACGGTGAAGATGACGCGCTCGCAGAGGTTGATGACGCGGTCGGCGGCGCGCTCCAGGTTGTGGGCGGCCCAGAGCAGATAGTTGACCTGCTTGATGGCGTGGGGATCTTCCATAATGTAGGTGATCAGCTTGCGGTAAAGCTGCTCGTAGTGGGCGTCGACCTCATCATCCTCTTGGGGGATGGCGCGCGCGGCCTCGACATCGCCCTGGATGAAGGCCGCCAGGCCGCGATGGAGCATCGCCCGCGCTTTCTCGGCCATCTGGGTGATGTCGGAGAGTCCGGGCATGATCAACTCCTCGCGCCCGATCAGGAGATTGATCTTGGCGATCCCCTTGGCATAATCGCCGATGCGCTCCAACTCGGAGGTCAACTCTAAAATGGCGGCCAGCAGGCGGGAGTCGCTCGCCATCGGCTGCCCGGTCGTGATCAGCTCAATTACCTGCTGCTCGATCTCGAAGCGCTTCTGGTTGATCTCGTGATCCTGGAGGATGATCGCGCGCGAGCGTTCAAAATCGCGCGCCTTGAGGCTGGCCACGGCGTCGGTCAGCGCTTCCTCGATGATGCTGCCCAAGGCTAACATCTCATCTTGTACGGCCTGCAACTCACGGTCAAAGGTTGTACGGATCATAGGTCACCTCACTTTTGAATGGTGGAATGTTGGAATGGTGGATGATCAGCGTCCGGGGTATTGTACCATGGATGGGTGAGGAGGCGAAAGTATTTCTCTTTGTGGGCCGTGTGCTATAAATTATCATTCAACTCAGCAGATTGAGCGGATTTAGCAGATATACTGGATATCGTAATCAGACATAGATCGCGTCCTGTTCAATCTGCCGCTTGAGATAAGCGTTCATTCTCTCCCGATAGCGCACGACATCGACTGGCTGATGCAGCGTCTTCTCAAGTTCTTGCTTGAGGCCAACGAGCATCAAAAGATCGGGTCGTTCAAGTTCGACCACGATATCCACGTCGCTGGTCTCGGTGATCTCATCCCTGGCCGTGGAGCCGAACACCCCAATGCGGATGATATTAAACTCGTCCTTTTTGAGATCACGGAATCGCGCTAGAGCATCTAAAATGTTATCACGTTTCATTTTTTACCCCTTTTTATTCCTGCTTTCCTCAGTGCGTGGCGCACGCGATGCACGGATCGAAGGCGCGGACGACGCGGCCCACCGCGCGCTCCAACTCCATATTGACCCGCTCCGCGTCGATGTAGCGCTCGGCGACGACGCGCAGCGCGCGCTCGATGGCCAGCATATTGTGCACCGTGGGGATGATGAATTCGGCGTGGGCGATCCGGCCCTCCTCGATGGTGTAGTGATGGATGAGCGGGCCGCGCGGCGCCTCGACCAGGCCGAAGCCCTCGCCGTCCTGCGGCGTGTGGGGCACGGCGGGATCGCCCTCGTCCAGCGGCTCCGAGAGGATCTCGATGGCGCGCTCGATGGCGTAGACCAGCTCGATGCCGCGCGCCAGATCGAAGAGCATGATGGCGTGGGCCGGCTGCCCGAAGGCCTCGGTGAAGCGGCGCAGGTAGCGATCGGCGCAGGGCGTGCCCATCTCGTGCAGGACGTTGATGCGCGCCAGGCTGTTGGCGCGGATGACCTCGCCCTGGAAGCTGGTGTGCCCCGCGTAGCTGTACTCGGTCGTCTCGTAGGTCAGGTACTTGCGAAAATCGCGCGCCGGGAACATCGAGCAGGCGTCGCCGCCGCTGCTGAGGACATACAGTTGGTTCCCGTCCCTTGGCCATGGGGCCTTAGGGGCACAGGAGAAATCAGGCCGGCGTCCGGCGATGGCGGAGAGATAGCAGGCCGGCGCGTCGTCGCCCCAGGTGCCCAGGCGCTCGCCCATCGCGATGGAGATCTCCCAGTAGTAGTCGAAAAGCTTGCAGGCGATGGGCAGCGCCGCCTCCAACTCCGCCCGCATCTCCGCCGCCTCCTGCGAGGTGATGCCGCTCGTCACGCCGCCGACCACGGCCTTGACGGGATGGATGAATTGCCCGCCGGCGGTCGAGATGAGATGCGTGCCCGCCTGCCGCACCTGCAACGCGCGCGTCGCGACCTCGGTGAGATGTTGCTCGCTCTTGTCGGTCGTGGCCGCGTCGCCGGCCAATTGGAAGATGCTGGAGACGTTCAATCGATCCGGCATGGTGAAGATAAAGAGCGAGGTGGCTTGGTTCTGGAGCAGTTGCCCCAGCATCAGCAGTTCGCGGATCTTGAGCGCCAGCGGCGGCGGCGTGATCTCGTAGGCGTCCTCCAACGCTTTGACGGAGGCGACGTGGTGCGCCGTGGAGCAGACGCCGCAGATGCGCGGGGTGACCACGGGCATCTGATCGGCGGGCGCGTCCTGCACCAGATATTCGAAGCCGCGCAGCTCGGTGGCCTGGAACTGGGCGGAGAGCACCTCGCCCTCCTGTACCTCGATGGCGACGCGGGCGTGGCCTTCGATGCGACTTAGGGGGAAAAGTAAGCGGGTCATCACAGCACCTTCTCTTTCGGGCGAACGGGTTGTTTTTCACCCTCTCTACTGGCATAATCGGAGAATTGAAATAGGAAGAGCGCTAACTGCGGGGATCGCAGCCCGGCTTGGATCTCCTCCTCTGGGATGTCCGTCATCCCGTGGAAGACGCGGGCGATGCTCTTCATCCACACCGCCGATTCCTTCTCGATAAAGGCATCCGATGGGCCGCGACAGCCCACGCACGGATTGCCCGCGCGCGTGCACGGCGCTCCGCATCCGCCGCGCGTCGATGAGCCGACGCAGAGATAGCCCTGGTTGATCAGGCAGATGTCGGGATCGACCGTGCCGGTCTGGAATCCCACCAGATGTTCGGGTCGCATATCGCGCAACTTCTTCCGCCCGCAATCCTGGCAGACGGTGCGGGCCAACTTCTTCTCCGTGTCCCCGGTGATGACCATCATAAAGAGATGAGGCATTGGCGGGCAGCCGGGCAGATAGCGATCCACCTCCACGAACGTGTCGATGGGATGGGATTTGGGCAGCAGGCGCGGGACGTGATGGCGATGGGCCTGGGCCAGGAACAGTTTGCGCACCTCGTCGCGATTCCCTAAGTTGGCGACGCCGCCGGAGATGGCGCACGTCCCGACGGCGACGACCTCCCCCGCGCGTTTGACGGCGTGGCGCAGCTTGTAGAGATCCTCA
Organism: uncultured Anaerolineales bacterium; assembly: GCA_964468735.1. Taxonomy (GTDB): domain Bacteria; phylum Chloroflexota; class Anaerolineae; order B4-G1; family SLSP01; genus JAAAOZ01. The sequence goes on from CAYXVS010000006.1 coordinate 5,267, forward strand.
TCGGTGCGGACGCCGCCGCTGACCAGCAGCAGATCCACCTCCGGCACATCGTGGACGGAGGTCACCAGCGGCATGTAGGCCAACTGGTATTGATCCACCCAAGCATCGGCGTTGAGCAGGGACACCTCGCAGCCCGCGCAGCCGGAGAGCTGGAGCACGGCGAAATTCTTCATTGGGGTTTCCTTTTTTGGCGTTACCTTCCGGGAAGCTGCGAATAGGGAACCGTAGCTTCCCGGAAGGTGGTTTGATACGATTAGTTTATCTTCAACGTCGGCGCCAGAGCGCCTTCGTACCCCACACAATGCGGGCGAAAGCCCTCTGGCGCGTTTTGTTTGGACGCGAATCCTACTGCCGCATAATCAAGGGTAAGTAGATCTCATGTCCGGGGATCTGGACGGTGTGCGTCGCGTGAATCTCAAGAATGGCGGAGGGGCGACTTAGTTGTTCGATCTGGGCGGTGTTGGTGATGACCGTGCCTTGCGCGACGGTGTCGGTGACGGTGACGCCGACGTGCAGCGTCGCGTTGCCATAAGGCTCGATCTCCTGCTGCCACGTCATCTGGCGGGTGTTCGGGTCGTAGTCGCCGTCGCCGAAGCCGTTGTAGGTCGTGTGCAGCGGGATCGTATCGGTGACGAGGACGCTCGCGATGCCTGCGCCGACGTTGGTGAGCGTAAGTGTGTAGGTGATCGGGGCGCCGGGCGCGACGGTATTGGCGGGCGTCGCGCGCTTCTGCGCGGTCAAGGTCGGCGCGAGGACGGTGTTCGTCACGACAGGATGGTGCTCTTCGGAGGGGATTGTCACGTCGGCGATGTTGCGGATCACGGTGCCGCCCGGCGTGCCCGGCGCGACGTCCACGGCGAAGGTGATCGTCACGGCGTGCGCGGCGCTGAGCGTGCCTTGCCAGGTGATTGCGCCAGCAGTGTAGGTCGGCGGCGTATAGTCGGCGGGCGCCAACGCGAGGCTGTCAGGTATGTAGGTGGTGTGCGTGGGGATGGCGTCATAGAGATCGACGGTGGTCGGGGCGCTGCCGATGTTGCGAATCGGGATGGTGTAGGTCAGGCGGGTGCCCGGCAGGACGTCGCCGGCGGGCGTGGCCAGCTTCTCTGTATCCAAGATCGCGACGCCGATGCGATTGGTCGCTGTAACGTCGGTGAGCGTCGCGCCGCTCAGTTCGTGGATCTGCGCGGTGTTGGTGATCGTCGCGGGGGCATCCTGATTCTGATTGATTGTTACGGCAAAGGTCACCGTCACCGCCGTGCGCGGCCCGATCTCGCCCTGCCACGTGATCTCTTCCGCAGCGTAGGTGGGGAGCGTGTAGCCCGCCGGCGCGATGGTGATGCTGTTGGACACGTAGGTCGTGTGCGTGGGGATCGGATCGCTGAGTTCGACGCTGGCGATGCCATCCGCCGGATTGCGCAGCGCGATGGTGTAGGTGATCGTCTCGCCGAAGCCTACGTAGCCGGTTGGCATCGAGGTCTTGGTCGCCTGGAGCGTGGGCGCGCGCAGGGTGTTGGTCGCAATCTCCGTGAAGATAGCGGGAGCGCCCGGATAACTTGTCTCCTGGAGCGTGGCCGCGTTGGTGATGACCGTGCCTGCCGGCGCGCCCGGCGTCACATCGACCTGGTAAGTCAGTGTGGCGATTTCGCCCACTGCGAGGCTATCCGCCCAGGTGAGGGTCTCTGTGTCCGCATCGTAGATCGGCGTCGCGTAGCCCGGCACGGCGGCGCTGTTCGCGACGTAGGTCGTGTGCGTGGGGATGGGGTCGCTGAGTTCGACGTGAGCCGGGGCGGCGCCGTCGCTGTGCATCACGACGGTGTAGGTCAGTCGCTCGCCGACCACGACCTCGCCCATCGGCGCGGCCATCTTCGCGGCGCGCAGCGCGGGCGCGACGACGGTGTTCGTCGCGGTGACGGTGAAGGGCGCGCCCGGTTCGCTCGTCTCCTGGAGCAGCGCCTCGTTGGCGACGACGGTGTTGGAGATGGTATCCGGCTGCACCTGCACCTGGAAAGTCAAGGTGACGGTGGTATGGGCAGGGATATCGTCGCCCCAGGTGAGATCGGGATCAATGTAGAGCGGCGGCGTGTAACCGGCGGGCGTGATCTGTGCGCTGCCGGCTTCGTATACCGCCTCGGCGGGGATGGCATCGATGAGATCGACGCTGGCGGGAAGATCGCCCTGGTTCTGCATCACGATGGTGTAGGTGAGGTAATCGCCCGCGAGGATGGGCCCGACCGGCTGCACGGATTTGGTCGCGGTCAGCAGCGGCGCGCCTAGGATGGTAGTGGTCGCTGCGCGGGTGTAAATCATCCCGGCGCCGCTGATGTGGGCCGTGTTGGTCACCGCGCCGGTCGCCGTCTCCGTGATCTGCGCCTGGAAGGCCAACGTCGCTTGGCTCTCGCCGGTGATCGTGCCCGTCCAGGTCACGACGCCGTTGGCGTGACCATAACTTCCCATCGGTGTGTCTAAGACGGTGCTGAAGGCGGTGTGGGCATCTAGTGTATCGGTGACCGCAAAGGGCGTGGATAACTCGCCGCTGTTGCTGACCGTCAGGGTGTAGGTCAGCGTCTGGCCCGCGCGCGCCTCGTCGCGATCCACGCGCTTGGTGGAGGCCGCCAAGTTCGGCTCAGCGATGACGTGAATGGCGGTCGTGCGCGTGAAGTGCGTGTCGACGCCATCGTAGATCTGGGCGACGTTGGGCACATCGCTGCCGGGATCAGCCGTAATCGTCACCGGGATGCGAATCACGACACTCTGGCCTGGGCCTATCGGCCCCTGCCACGTGATCGTCGGCGCGGTGGTGGTGATCAAGCTCCCAAATTGCAGCGTGCTGCCGACTAACGTGGCCTCGGCGCCGCCGGCGTAGACGCCGCCCTGGATGACGTCCGTCATCTGCGCCGATGTGGCGACGCTGGGGCCGTCGTTGTGGATGGTCACTGTGTAGGTAACCCGCTCGCCCGTGAGGACGTTAGCGGCGCTGGCCGCTTTGGTCGTCTGCGGATTGTCCAAAATCGGTTCGGTCACGCTGACTTCGACGCTGCGTTGCAGGTGGACGCCGGCGCCATCGTAGATGTGGGCCGTGTTCTGGAAGCTGACGCCCGGATTGGCCACCACCTCCACCGGCAGCGTGATCGTCACGCGCCCGCCAGCAGCAACCTCGCCCGTCCAGGTGATAGGATCGCTCGCGCTTAGGGCGCCGCTTGTGGCCTGACCGCCGCCGTGATAGGCCACCTGTGCCGGCAGATCATCCTCCATTCGCGCCTGCGCTGCCGCCTCGCCGCTGTTGCTCAGCACGATGGTGTAGGTGATCGTCTCGCCGGCGCTGGGCTGGGCGTGGCTGACCGATTTGGTGGAGCCTTCGAGGTTTGGGCCGGTAAGGGTCACGGGCACGCTGGGATAGAAGGTCTGCACGCCGTCGGAGATGGCGGCGGTGTTGGTGATGACGGTGCCGCGCGGGATGGGGGCGGCGTCGGCGATGGTGACCTGGAAGGTGAGCGTCATGGTATGGTTGCCGGTGATGGCGCCGGTCCAGGTGATGGCATCGGTTGCGGGGACGTAGGCGATGTCGCCGGCAGTGCTCTGCGCCGAGTTGGTGATGTACGTCGTATGCGTGGGGATGGGATCGTGGACGCGGACGTTATCCGCCGCGTAAGAGCCGGCGTTCGGCACGATGATGGTATAGGTCACCGGCGTATCGGCGCCGACGCGGAGGCCGGTCGTGCCGTTGACGCGCTTGGTCGCGCCGCTCAGATCGAAGCCGAGGGGCGTGCGCCAGCGGCTGACGTTGTCCGTGAGGTCGCCATCGTAGGTGGTGCTGGTAATTTCCGCCTGGTTTTCTAAGAAGATGCCCGGTTGGGCGTCCGTCGAGACGCTTAGAACTAAGGTGAAGGTCACGCCCGTGGTCTGACTGGGGAGCGCGCCGATCTCCCACGCGATCCAATCGGAGCTGGCAGCGGAGGTGACGGGGCCGGTGTGGGTGACGTAGGTGGTGCTGACCGGCAGCGTGTCGGTGAGGCGCACGCCCTCGGCAGGGAGCAGGCCGGGATTGCCGTACTCGATGGTGTAGGTGATGTGCTCGCCCGGCAGCGCTAAGGTGGGGCCGCTCTTGTGGATGTAGGGGGAGGCCAGCGCGACGGTGTTGGTGACCTCGTCGCTGTTGGGGGCGTGGGTGAGCGGCTCGCCGGTGAGCGTGCTGATATGCACCTGATTGCGCAGTACGGGCTGCGCCGGCCAGGTGTGCGCCGGATCCAAGCGCCCCGTGATCGTCAGCCAACCCATAGCTCCGGCGTCCAAGCCGCCGTCTAAGCGCCAGACGCGCAGCTGGGCGCTTTCTTGGATCAGCTCGAGATCTAAGCTGTCGGTCAGCCACTCGATGTCGATTAGGCCGGCGGGCAGCGTGTCGGTGATGCGCACGCCCTCCGCCGCGAGATCGCCGGTGTTGCTGACGCGCACGGTATAGGTGAGGGCGTCGCCCACGTGGAGCGTCGTCGTGGGCGCGACCGCCTTGGCGACACTGACGTCGGCGGCCCGGAGCGTGACGGTGACGGCGTCGCTATCGTTGGTGGTGGTGACGTTGACGCCGGTCGTGGTGATGGTCGCGTGATTGACGAGTGGCGTCCCCGGCGGGGTATTCTCATCCACCAACAGGCGCACGGACGTCCAGCCTTCGAATCCGGCGGGCAGCTGGCCGATATTCCAGACGACGAGGCCGGTGGTGTCGGTTTGGGGGTTGCTGCTGCGCGCCGGATCGGCGTGCAACAGCGTCACGTAGGTAGAAGGCAGGGTATCCGTCAGGACGACATCCTGGGCCGCGCGGCGCCCGTAGTTGCCGTAGCGGATCCAGAAGGTGTAATCGCCGCCGGGTTCTGGGTCGGTGGGATTGCCGAGAGCGTCTTGCTCCGCTAATTTCTCCACCCACACATCCGGACGGGTGTCCACGACGAGGGTGGTCTCTGTGTACGCGGCGCCGCTGGCCTCGACGAAGCGCGTGAGCGGCGCGGTCGTCGTCACCTCGATGGTGTTGGTCAGCAGGGTCCCGATGGTCGTCGTCGCGGGCACACTGATGGTCAAATTGAAGTCCAGGCCGTTCCATTCGCCGTTGCGCAGCGTCGCCATCGTGTAGACGACGGTGTTGCTGGTGGGCTGGGTCCAGTTGGGGCCGTCGGTGCCCACAAAGAGGACGCCGTCCGGCAGCGTGTCGGTGATCACCGTGTTGGTGACGGGGACGTTGCCGGCATTGACCAGGTTGACGGTGTAGGTGAGGTAGTCGCCGGGGCCGATGTTATCGGGGCCTTCTTTATAGATTTGGTAATCGAGCCGTGGCTCGGTGATGACGGTGGTGTTGGTGAAGAGATTGTTATCGAACGGCCCGCGCTCGATGCTGCCCAGCGTCGTGATCGCGGCGGTGTTGAGGATCTCGGCGCCGGTGGGCACAGAGCGGGGCACGAACATCTCCACGTAAAGTTCCTCCGCGCCAATGCCGAGTGTGCCGCCGTTCACCGTCCAGGTGAGCACCGTCGCGCCATGGCTGTTGGTGCCCGTGACTACGTTATCGCTCGGCTGGATGCCCACCAGCGTGACGGAGAGCGGCAGCGTATCGGTCACCTGAACGGCGTAGGCCGGAGCGCCGCGCCCGCTATCCTCGTAGTCGCTATTATGTGCGGTGAGCCGGTAGCGGAAGTAGCCGCCCGGCGCGGGCGGTTCGGCGGGGATGATCTCCTTCACGCCGAAGAGATCGCGCTGGGCGACGCCGTAGGTGAGCGCGACGGTGTTGGTGATGGTGGGCGAGGTGTGCGCCGTCGCGGTCAGATGAACCGTCGCGAGATCCGACCAGGCGGCTGTGACGGGGATCGTCACGGAGATGGGAATGGCTGCATCTTCGAGATTGGGAATCTCTAGGGAGTTAGATGGCGCCTCAATCGGCCAGAGCGTGGGCGTGGGGACGACGCTGGAGCTGACGTGCAGGGTGTAGGTCAACTCAAAAGAGTCCGTGATGCCGGTCATATTGATGAGTTCCGCCGTCATCTGTTCGCTTTCGCCTGGATCTCTCCACCATGGCTGATCGAGCGGGTTGAGAATCACGCGCCCGAAAACGGAAGCGCCAGGATCATAGAGCACGGCTAACTCATCGTCCAACGCCGTATTTTCGCCGAAAAAGTCCTCGTAGTAGGAAGCGCCATCATCACCCGTAGCATTTTCGATGCCGGCGACGACGTAGTTGTTGCGATTGGAGAGGTATCGGATTTGGCGATATTGCGTGAGGATGCGGCCATCCGGCATGAGAATGATCTCAAATGTGTGGGGATCGTTCAAGCCGCAGCACCATTGAATATCGACAAACTCGATGACGGTCCGGCGGGGATTGACTTGGCGTTCGACATAGACTTGGGAGACGCGCGGATGCATGAAGAGATCGGCGCCAAACGGGGCGATGAAATTTTCCGGCGGGGAGGTAGAGCCGTACTCGCCATCGATGAGGTTGGGGATCTGGTCCCCATCGTCGGCTGTGCCATCGAAGTAGATGTAGCCGTTGGTGCTGACGCGGAAGCTATCGTAGACGTTATCGAAGAAGGGGAAGTTGAAGCCGATGTTGACAGGGTCGGAGCCGGTGTTAATGCCCCATAAATCGATTGGGGCGCCCGACCCGCTGATCTCAATCCATTCGTACGTAATTTCGCCGCTCACGCTGTCACTGATCATATAGGTGGGGGTGGGATGGGTCTGTTGGAGCGGCGCCTGAGGGGCGCGGGGCGCTTGCGGGCGGGGCAAGGCCTCCGCGCGCAGGGGGATCGGGGTCAAGGCCACGAGAGTCGCGCTCAAAAGCATCGTCGCTATCATCATAGATACACATAGCCAGCCAATTCGCTTCTTCATTTGCAACCTCCAGTCTGATTTGTGATTGATGTGGAAAGGTTACCGGGTCTTTTGGATTTCGCCGGACAACTCCCTAGATAGCCCTAAGAGCAGCGATGATTTGCGCGTTTGTGGGGATTGCAGACCTTTTTTGCGTCGTTACTGGGTTGGGGATGGGAATAGTCCGATTGCACCCGGTGAATTCCTAAAGAGTCAGGTTACCCGCTGTCTCCCGTCATAGGGACTGTATCGATTTTTGATGGGTGAGCCAGTAGCCTAGGGCGCCGATGATCAGCGCCCCGCATCCGCCTAAAATGAGCCATCCGATCGGTGATGTGCGTCCGCCGCTCTGCGGGAGCAGGGAGGCGGGGGTTGGCGTGATGGTTGGCGTCTCCGGGGGCGCGGCGGGCGCGCTGGGTGGCTCGGTCGGCTCTTCGGTCGGAGGTTCGGTGGGCGTTGCCATTGGCGTGGCTGTAGGGGTCTCCGTGGGGAATTTATGCGTTGGTGTGGGTGGAAGCTCGGTCTTCTGCGCCAGATCGCGGGCGGGGGCCGCAGCCCGCAAGCGTGGCGCCCACACCAAGATACTCGTTTGCCCTACAATCCACAGGAGGCATAAGGCGCCTAAAATCAACCAACGTCTATGTCGTTTCTTGTCTCGCATTGCTCACCTCTCCTCGACCGTTAACGTATAGTTCGTATCATCGCCATAGATGGTCCAATCGTAGCTGCGCACCATCGCCGACAGCCGCCCGCTGGTTTGGGCCTCCCACACGATGCGGGAAGCGACGTTGACCATGGGGACGATATCATCGTTGTACGCCAGTTGGGTGGCACAATCGCCGCTCCACAACGCCAGCACCGTATCCGCGCGCTCGCCAAGGTCGCCGGTCGTGATGGTGTAGGTCTGGCCGGCGGTCACCTCGAACGTGAACCAGTCGTTATCGTTGGCGTGATCGAAGTTCTCTGGATAAGGTTCGCCGAGGCTGATTATCTGACCGGGGCAGGCGCCGGGTGCATCTTGGATCGGCGGGGGAGTTTCCTCGTGTAGCAGCAGCGTGTAGCCCGTCTGATCGCCGTGCCGAGGGGATTCGAAGTTGCGCACCTCCAGATGGAGCTGCCCCGTATTCTGCGCCAGCCATTGGATCTCGGAGGCGATGTTGTTGGGGTAGGCGATATCGTCATTGTGGGCCAGCGGCGTGATACAGGAGCTGTCATAGAGCGTGATAACCGTATCGGCGTAGATCTCCAAATCGGCGGTGCGGATGGTGTAGCTCAGGCCGGCAGATGCCTGGAATCTGAACCAGTCGCGGTCATCAGGATGATCAAAGTCCTTGCGGTAGCTCTCACCCGGCTCGATGACCCAGCCGGGGCACCCATCGGGGGCGTCATCCGGCCAGTTGCGCGTCACCAGCGGGAGGTAAAGGGTTGCCAGCGGACGATCCGAAAGGATAATCTCATGCGTGGCGGTGACCACGCCGCCGCAATTTTCGGCGCGAAGTGTGATGGTGTGGGAGCCGAGGGTCAACCACCGATAGACCGCCGTGGCGCTGCCCTGGCCGCTGAGGGGCGCGGGCATCCACGTGAGGGTGATTGGGGGCGTGGCCGTGATCGGCGTCAGCGTCGCCTCGAAGATGTACTGAGTGTTGGTGTATCCGCTGCTCGGCCCGACGATGGCGACATCGGTGAGGGGCGTGGGGCAGGTCGGCGGCGCGCTGATGGTGATCGGGTGTGTGGCGGTGAACGCTCCGCCGCAATTCTCCACCGTCAGCGTGACAACATAGCTCCCGGCGGTGGGCCATTGATAGGTGACCGTCGGTATCTCTGTGCCGGTGAGCGATGGCGGCTCCCAGGTGTAGGTGATCGGGCGGGTAGCGTCGGTCGGCGTGAGCGCGGCGGCGAAGACGAGGGGTGTGTTGGTCTCGCCCTGGTGCGGCCCGGCGATGGCGACATCGGTGAGGGGCGCGGGGCACGTCGGCGGCGCACTGAGGGTGATCGCGTGCGTAGCGGTGAAAATCCCACCGCAATTCTCCGCCGTCACGGTGATGATCTGCGTCCCGGCATCGGGCCAGCGATAGGTGGCGCTGAGTGTGCCTTGGCCGGCCAGCGGCGCGGGCGCCCAGGTCGTGGTGATCGGTGGGGTGGCGTCGGTGGGGGTGAGCGCGGCGGTGAAGGAGATGTCAGCGTCGGTCTCGCCCTGGTGCGGCCCGGCGATGGCGACGCCCGTGAGCGGCGTGGGGCAGGGGGGCGGGCGCGTGACGGTGATCGCGTGCGTAGCGGTGACCGCGCCGCCACAATTTTCGGCGCGCAGGGTGATCGTGTAGGCGCCGGGCGTATCCCATTGATAGGTGGCCGTTGGCGTATCCTGACCGTCTAACGGCGCGGGCGCCCACGTCGTGGTGAGGGGCGCGGTGGCGTTCGCGGGCGTGAGCGCGGCGGTGAAGGTGACGGGCGTGCCGGCGTCGACGGTGCTCGGCCCGGCGATGCCCAGATCCGTCAGCGGATGCGGACAGCGCGCGCCAATCGAGATCGCGTGTGTGGCGGTGACTACGCCGCCGCAATTCTCCGCCGTCAACGTGAGCGTGTAGAGGCCGAGCGTGGGCCATTGGTAGGTGGCGCTGAGCGTGCCCTGGCCCGCGAGCGGCGCGGGCGCCCAGGTGAGGCCCAAGGGCGTCGTGGGATCGGGTGGCGTGAGGGCGCCGGTGAAGATATAGGGCGTGGCTGTGTAGCCCTGCGTCGGCCCGGATAGCGAGATCGCCTCGAGCGGGCGCAGGCAGGGCGGCGGTTGCACGGCCACCGTCATCGGTTGCCCGGCTGTGACGGCCTCCGTGGCGCGCACGCCGTAGGTCGTGTTGGTCAGCACGCCGGCGGCGACCATATCCACCGTGACGTAGAGATCGACGGTGGTCGTTGCGCCGGGATTGAGCGTCCCTACCGTCCAGGTCACCACGTCGCCGACCGCGAAGCAACTCTGACCGCCCGCGCAGGTGTCATACAAGGTGTTGGTCGGCAGCGTGTCGGTGACAACGACGTTGGTCAGCGGGCGCGCGGCGCTCCGATTCTCGACGGTCAGGCGATAGCGGAGCGCTTCACCCGCCGTCGCTGGGTCGGGTTGGGCCGATTTGGCAATCGCGAGCGGTTGGGGCAGCACGGTGAGTTGGGTCGTAGCCGTGGCTGTACAACTGTCTGTATCGCGCACGCCCAGCGTCACGGTGTAGGCGCCGGTCTCGGTGTAGGTGTGCTGCGCACTGCTGCCCGTGGCCGGCGATCCGGCGCCGAACTCCCATGCGTAACTGTACGGACCACGATCACTGAGACCGTCCGTGGTGACGCTAAAATCGACCGGCTCGCCCACGAAGGGACTGGACGGCGTGATGTGCAGCGCGATGGCGTTCGGATCGGTGGTATAGTCAATCGTCGCGCGGTAGAGAATCGCGGCCTGAGCGTCGGAGCGCGCGTCGCCCGCCCGGAGCGTTAGCGCGTTCCGTCCCCGATAGAGGAATTGGTTGGGGATGGGAATGTCGGTGGTGGTGTTGGATTCCTCGCCGGGCACGACGCGGAGGTTGATGCTGTTGATATAGACCGATGCATCCCCGTCGATCACGTCGTCATCGTCCGTGGCGTTGAGCAGCGTCAGCAGGCCGCCGCCGGTGGCGAGCCGCCGGTCGGCGTCGGCGACGGCGTTGAGCGGCAGGCAGAAGTCCTTCCTTAAGAAGAGGTAGTGCGGGCTGGGCGAGGCGGGGATTGCGTAGCCATTAGCATAATTGCCTGGACTGCCCTCGCGGCGGGGATAGGTGGTCGTGTTGCCCGCGTCGGGGCCGAAGGCGCCCGGTGATCCTCCCCAGATGTGATCGGCGCCGTCATCTAACAGTGGATCGATGTTGCTCCCCGACGTCCACGCGGCGTCGCGCTGCACGGGGTAGGCAGGATGCCAGCCGCTGGGATCGTAGAAGCGCGCACGCCAATCTGGATCTGGATCGGTGCTGTAAGCCTGGATCAGGGTCTTATCCACGTTGGGGCCGGCCTGCCCCTCGTTGCTCACGAGGATGAGGGGATTGGCCAAGTCCAGCGGCGAGGCCACGGAGCTTTTCATCAGGAAGAGACTGCTTACAATCAAAGCAAACGTTAAGCCGAGCACAAGATACCGTTTTCGCATATTAGGCCTCCAATCAGTGGCTGTGTCATAGATCGCTACGGCTTGTCATGAAAAAATCTTGTGGTGAGGAGAAAAAGTGGGACAATGGGTGGGTATAGAATTATTATAGCACTGAGATGGTAATCGGGAAACCCCACAACTACTCAGGAGGAGTGGCTAAACCTTCCGGGAAGCTGCGAAGTAACCCGATATTGCAGGGGAACTACCTTGACGGGGTAATGTTTGCTTGAGAAAGCCCGCTCATAGCTTCCCGGAAGGTAGAGGTCTGAGCGGTTACGAAAATTTCAGCGCTGTGTGGATCTTCAAATTAAAAAAGCTAGCGATCAAAAGGAGTGTGCGATGCAAACCTATCATGCGATTCAGTGGACGAATGACCAGAC
>CAYXVS010000006.1:16748-19684 GCA_964468735.1 uncultured Anaerolineales bacterium
AAAAGGAGTGTGCGATGCAAACCTATCATGCGATTCAGTGGACGAATGACCAGACGTTGCAATTGATCGATCAGCGCAAGTTGCCCCAAGAATTTACCCACATCGAGTACGCGGATTATCGTGAGGCAGCGAAGGCAATCCGTGAGATGGTCGTGCGCGGCGCGCCGGCCATCGGGATCACGGCGGCGTATGGCATGGCGTTGGCGGCCCGTCAGAGCGATGCGACGGACGTCGCGGCTCTGCACGCCGATTTGGCGCAAGCGGCTGAGGTGCTTCGCGCGGCCCGGCCCACCGCCGTGAATCTTGGCTGGGCGGTGGATCGGGTGCTGAAGCGGGCCTCGGCTCCGACGTTGACGGATGTAGCGGCGGTGCGCGAGGCGACGTTGGCGGAGGCCCACGCGATCTACAAGCTGGAGGAGGCGGCCAACTATCGGATCGGGCAGCATGCGTTGCCGTTGGTGCCGGAGGGCGCGAAGATCATCCATCATTGCAACACCGGCCCGCTGGCGACGGGCGAGTACGGCACAGCGCTGCGCGTGATCACGGCGGCGCACGAGGCCGGCAAGGGCGTGCACGCCTACGTCGATGAGACGCGCCCGCGTTTGCAGGGCGCGCGGCTGACGGCTTGGGAGCTGATGCAGTTGGGCGTGCCTCACACCGTCATCGTGGATGGCGCGGCGGCGCACGTGATGCGCACCCACGGCATCGATCTCTGCGTGGTGGGCTGTGATCGCGTCGCGGCGAACGGCGACACCGCCAACAAGATCGGGACCTACGGCTTGGCCTTGGCGGCGCACGCCCACAGCATCCCCTTCTACGTCGTCGGGCCGACCAGCACGGTCGATTTTGCAATGCCCAGCGGCGACGCCATCGCGATCGAGGCGCGGCCGGCCGAGGAGGTCACCCACGTCGGTGGGCGCCAGATCACGCCGGATGGGGCGAACGTCGCTAATCCCGCCTTTGACGTGACGCCCGCGCGCTACATCACCGCGATCATCACCGACCGTGGGGTGGCCTATCCGCCGTTTGAGGAAAGCCTGGCGGCTTTGTTGAAGCCAGCGGAGCGCGGGGACTAACTTCCTATTGCATCGCCGGTGATAAATTAGTACCATGAGAGATAGACTATGATTCATTGAATCCAAGAACAACCTGTTGGCGTGAGGTTGTATTTACGATTATGTATGTATGAAGGAGGATGGTGATGTCGGGCAAAGCGCGGTTATGGGTCGCATTGGGATTGGCGATGGGATTGATCGGTAGCTTGCTGTGGTGTCTCTCGGAGGATGTTGCTGCCACAGTGGAGGGACGCGCCATAGATGAGGCGCCCGGGCACTCCATCCTGGCGATGGAGGTCTCCGGGACTATTTCATCGAATACGACGTGGGTCGTCGGAGATAGCCCCTATCAGCTTACGGGGAATGTCGTTGTCGAACCCGGCGTTATCTTGACGATTGAGCCTGGCGTCGTGGTCAAGGGGGGCGTCGGGAACGATAAAACCATTGAATTAAAGATTCAGGGACATCTGGAGGCCGTGGGGGATCCTACCGCTCCCATTACATTTACCTCGTATCTGGATTCGGAGCCGGGCGAGTGGGCCGGGTTGATCTTCGATGGCGGAACCGGCAATCTGCGACATACGGTGGTGCGTTACGGCGGCGGCGAAAACAGCTTAGATTTAATAAGCGATGCTGACCGCGATAGGCAAGGTAACATCGCGGTTGTTGGCGTTAGATCTGGTCCTGTGATCATCGAAGCGAGCCAGATTATGACCGCGGGAGACAACACGTGGGGTGGTAACAAGCCGGATTATGGCTTGTATATCACGAATAGCCACGTCATCGTTAGTGGTACGCAGTTTGTGGGCAACGGTAACAATGACAAAAGGGACAGCGCTCTTTACGTTGAGGGCGCGCAGACTACGTTGACGGCCACGGGGAACATGTTCACGGATACGACCGGGTACGCCGTTCGTATTCCTCCAGCATTGATCGAAAATGTGGTGAACAATCAATTTTCTGGGGTGGAGACGGAGGCGCGTCGTATCTTCATCGAAGGGGAGGAGGTTGTCTCGGATACGACGATGACGTGGCAAGTTGGATTACAGGGGTATGAGCTTGGCGCGGATTTGCGGGTGGTCAGCGGTACGACGTTGACCATCAATCCAGACGTCACAGTGATGGGGGCAGAGAGTGAGTTGATGGTGGAGGGACATTTGACCGCCATCGGCACCGCGACCGATCCCATTACCTTTACTTCGGCTGAGGATTCCGAGCCAGGCGAATGGTCCGGGGTGGTCTTCGACGGTGGCACAGGTGATTTTAAATACGCTGTGGTACGCTATGGCGGCATGCTGAATAGCTTGGGCTTACGAAGTAATATCGCTATCACCAACGTGTTAAGTGGCGCCGTGATGATTGAGGAGAGCAAGGTCATGTCGGTGGGGCAAGAAGTATATTTAAATAAGCTGCTCCATGGCCTATACGTAATGAACAGCCACGTCACCATTAGCGATACGCAGTTTGTAGAGAACGGTCAAAGGGAGGATTACGGTCTTTACGTGGATGGCACCACGACGCTCCTCACGGCGACCCACAATATCTTCACCGGCACGATGGGCTACGCCGTGCGTATCCCCCCGACGCTGATCGGAGGCGTGGTGGAAAATCAATTCTTTGGGATGGAGGATAACGCCCGGCGAATTTTGATCGAGGGGGAGGAGGTTTACTCAGACACGACGATGACGAGGCAAGCCGGACTGGCGGGCTATGAATTAGGCGCGGATTTGCAGGTGGTAACTGATACGATGTTGACCGTTGAGCCAGGCGTGGCGGTGATGGGGGCCAGGGATGTGGAGCTGTTGATGCACGGGCATCTGAGCGCTATCGGCACTGCGACCGATCCTATTACCTTTACCTCGGCTGAGGATTCTGGTCCCA
>CAYXVS010000006.1:19784-32087 GCA_964468735.1 uncultured Anaerolineales bacterium
GAGCCAGGTGAATGGTCCGGGTTGGTCTTCGATAGGGGCACAGGCGACTTACAAAATGCCACGGTGCGTTATGGCGGCGCGGAGAATAGTTTAGGTGTGCGGAGCAATATCGCCATCACCAACGTGCTGAGCGGTGAGGTGTCGATAGGTTACAGCGCGATTATCTCCGGGGGTCATGGTTCGGGAACCCCTGTTCAGGATTATAGTATTTACCTACAGGATAGCCACGCCATTGTTGCCAACACGGATATATATGCCAATGGCAATGATCCGAATAATGATGCTGCTCTCTATATCGACGGCGCCGACTCGGTTATCACGGTAACGGGGAGTACGGTGCGAGATAACGATGGTGTGGGTGTCGAGTTAAATCAAGGGGATTTGCGATTCCTCTGCGCTGAGGTCAGTAACAACGGCAGCGATGGCCTGCGCATCGACGGCGGATCGCTCTCCATATTGGGCAGTGGACTGTTCGGCAATGGTGGCTTTGATTTAGATAACAACACCGGCGAGCAGATCGATGCTACCGAGAATTGGTGGGGGGATAGTAACGGGCCATCGACGGGCCAAATTGATGGCGATGTGGAGGTTGAGCCGTTCTTGCCGATGTACGTCTGCGTAACCGATTTGGAAGTCACGCAAACCGATGCGCCGGATCCCAGCTTGGCCGGGGACGTCTTGACCTACACCATCACGGTGACCAACATCGGGCCAGCATCCCTGCCTCAATTGGTGATCTCCGATACTTTGGATGCCGGCGTTCGCTATATGACCGGCACAGTCAGCCAAGGAACGGGCTGCATCGAGGTAGCCACCGGCACCGTAAACTGTGACCTGGGCGCGCTAGGACTCGGCCAGACCGAGACAGCGACTGTCCAGGTCAAAACCGATGTCGAAGGCGAGATTACCAACACGATTGTGGCGTTCTCAGAGGGGGCGGAGGGGCTGTTCCCGTTGAGCGCGCCGGTCACCGAGACGACGACGTTGGAGCCAGCGGCGGATATCTGGCCGTCGATCCAGGGGAGGCCGGACCCGGCAGCGATGGATTTCCCGCTGACCTACACGGTCGCGGTTCACAACGACGGGCCTTCCACAGCGCAGGATGTGACGCTGACTTACACCTGGCCAACCTCGGCCTCGCTGGCCTCAGTAGATGGTACGTGCATGCACAATGGGACCACGATGACGTGCACTTGGGAGGAGATGGCGCGCGATACTGTTGTCTCGGCCACAGTGGTGGTGACACCAACGGCAAAAGGGTGGTTGCAGAGCCAGGCGGAGGTCGCTTCGCCTATGGAAGATTGGAATTTGGCCAACGATGTGATCACGGACGAGTTGGAGGTCGCTTCGTCCTCTGATTTCTCCGTGACGATGGGACTGGCCCCTGCCCCTCCGAACTATGTTTCATCGCCGCTGACCTACACCATCGTAGTGACCAATTACGGCCCGGATGCGTTAGCGGCCGTGGTGAGCGACGCCTTGCCGGTGAGCGCGACCTTCCTCTCGGCCTCGCCAGGCTGCGGGGCGCCGGTTAGCGGCGTGGTGACCTGCACCCTCGACGCGATGACCGTGGGCGCTCAGGAGACGTTGACCGTCGCGGTGATGGCCCCGCCCGAAGTGATGACCCTCACCAACCACGTCGAGGTGGTCGCCCAAGGCTCAGATCCTCGTCCTCGCAACAACGTCATCGAATTGCACACCCCGCTCGCGCCCAAGGCCGATCTGCGCGTGACGACCCTCGACGCGCCGGCGGCCGTGGCGCTTGATGCGCCGATCACCTACACCATCGAGATCAGCAACGCCGGGCCGTCAACGGCGACGCAGGTGTATCTGACAGATACATTATCCTCGAAAGTTATTTTCAGCGCGGTCACGCCTGCCGAGTGCTCTTATGATGAGGGCGAACATCTCGTCGCGTGCGAGTGGGATGCATTGGCGCCGGGCGCGGGGATGTCGATCACCATAGCGACCACGGCGATGCAGAGCGGTCCGGCAGAGAATATCGTCACCGTCTCGGCGGCGGAGCACGATCACGTGGCGGGGAACAACACCCGCCCGGTCACTACGCAGGTGGCGTCTGTGGTGGATTTGCACGTCACCCTATCCGACGACCCTGATCCGGTCCCAGCCGGGGAGCGGTTGACCTACACTTTGGTCGTCGCCAACGCTGGTCCAGACGCGGCGACGGGCGTGATGCTCACGAATACATTACCCGTGGATGTCGTCTACTCCTCGACGGAGACAGTACAGGGCACGCCGTTCCTCGCCGCGCCAGGGGTGATCACGTACAGCTTAGGCACGATCCCGGCTGGCGAAGCTGTGACCGCTACAGTCTTCGTGACGGTCAGCCCGAGCGCGCGAGGCACGTTGGAGGCATCGGCGACTGCCATCGCGGCGGAAGATGATTTGAATGCCGGCAACAACCGCGACATCGTCGAGCCGACAACCGTGAATGCGGAGGCCGATCTAAGCGTGGGCTTGATCCAGGCGACGGCGACCGTCACGGCTGGGCAAGAGTTCACCTACACCGTCGCCGTGACGAACAGCGGGCCATCCACAGCGATGGGCGTCATCCTCACAGATACGCTGCCCTCGGCATTGACCTACGTCGGCGCCGAGGTGAGCTTAGTTGGTGGGAGCTGTCAGGCCGCCGATGTTGGGATTTCCTGTACGTTGGGCACGATGGCCTTGCATCAGACGGCTTGGGTGACGATGACGCTGGCGACGGATCCTGGCGCCAGTGGCCAGGTGGTCAGCACCATCGCGGCGGCGAGCTTGGAGAGCGATCCAGATATGGAGAATAACACCTTGGACATTCCGACCACGATCCTTGCCTCAGCGGAGGGAGGGACGATCTACCTACCGCTGGTGATGCGCTCCTCATCCCCATAAACAGAAAGCCGCCACAGGATAGCGGGTAAAATCGGTTAGAAGCTGGAGAAGCCCTCCGGTTCATGCCGGAGGGCTTTTGGGGAAGGCTCTTATGGGTATTTAGGTGAAATTGGATGCGAATGATGCTCAAGCTCTAGTTACACAGAGAGAATCATTTCTCCGTGCTTCTCTGTGCCTTCTCGGTGATGCTCTGTGTCCAAATCAAACCGCTGGATGAACGGGGGATGATTTCACCCAATTTCCTACATGAGCCTTTGGGGAATTTGAGCAAGACGACTGCGAAAATCGCTCTCGCGCCTTTTTAAATCTGGGGTTATTCGCAGAGCTAGGAGACCTCCTCCGTCTCAGAAAGCGACATGGGCTTGATTTAAGAGTATTCTAAGCTTTTCAATACATTGGTGTTACTTCTTCTTCTTAGAATGGCGTTTAGGGGTCTATGAAAATAGCGTTTTGGCTATATGTGGGAATTCGAAGCAGAACGATAGGGAAAATCGCTCTCGCTTTCTCAGAACCTGCTTAAGCGTGTTCAAGGCAAACGAAGTTGGGGTTGATGCGGGCGATAAAATCCTTAGCGCGCAACCTCGTGCCTCTCGGACACATCGGAACTGCTTCGTTTGCCCTATGTTCTAAGGGAAACCACCGATGAGTTTAGCAAAGGGTGGTTTTGGGGAGGAAGAACAAGGAAACGCCATTGGCTGGTCATCGTTATTTAGATAGATGCCTCATGACCGTCGTCTAACCTACGACCCTCCTCGTCGTAGAGGGCGACGGTTTGTGTTAAAATCGTCCTAAGAAAAAGGCGTCAGGTTAGAAGATCTTAAATTTTTGAACTCCTTAAGTGTGTTACCTACACAAGGTCCTTGAACCCAGCGCCCTTCTCCCTTCATGGTTTTCTCCTGATGTCTTGCGACATCTTTGTTCCCAAGCCAGTAAAGGCTTTCGTGTGGTGCGGAACCGACTATGTCCAGAGATATGTTATGGTGGTGATATTAAAATTATTGCGTCATCCTGATCGCAGAGGTCCGTCGATTGTGCGCATGTAATAGAAGTGGGTAGGTTTTTGTGCAATCATGGAGGATCAAATGTTTAAGAGAAAGCTCCTAGCGAAACTCATTCTTTTAATGATCTTGGTTTGGGGTATTAAACCGACACAGATTCTGGCTGATCCTGGCAGTTACCTGGACTATATCGGCCCCACAGCTGGTAATAGTGAAACCCAGGTGACCCTTTCAGCTATGCATTTAGATGATAATGACGCTCCGATTGTCGGCAGCCCATTGCTCTTCACATTGGATGGGCTGGGGGTTGTCACAGGTACAACGGATATCAGTGGCGTGGCCAGTGTCCCCTTAGATTTGAACATCGCCCCCGGTCAGTATGACCTGACCGTGTCTTTCACTGAGACAATTTCCACCCAGCAACCCTTTACGGTGACGTCGCCTTGGTCCGAATGGGTGCAGGATACGCAGGCTGATTTCCAGTCCGACGTTCTTACCGGCGTCGAAGTCATCACGTCCGGCAGCGTCCTGCTGGAACAGACGTTGGTCGGCGAAGAGGAGTCGGGGATGTTCGCGGTGCCGGGGCAGGGCGTCCCTCTGGAAACCTGGCGTCAGACGGATTGGACGGGCGGTCCGGGCCAAGATATCTGGATCGATGAGACGCGCTACGACTCGGCCACCGGGGTCGAAGATGTTATCACAGGGCAATTACGCTTGAGCGCAGGTTCTGGCGGCGACCTTCTGTTCTCCGACGATTTTAGTCGCCCAGGGCCGGTGCCCTTTACTTGGATTGTGCCAGACACAAGCGCGAGTGGTTATATCAACTATGGCGTATTCAATATCGAAGAAGGCTTCCTTCGCACTGAGACCAAGCCGGGTTATTACGGGTTTGCCTACACCGACACGATAACGATAAGTGACCATACGGTGGAGGCGGATATCCGTTTTCCCCCCCGGCCTCCCATAACCCCAACCACCACGACGGTAGGCGGTGGTTTCTGCGGACGATTGAATCCTGCCAACGGACAACGTTATACCTTATGGATTGATCCGGAGCCAGAGCCGGGGGATTGGGCGTCGATTTACATTCTTAAATTTAAAGATTGGGGCATAGTTACCGATACAATCCTAGCTCAGAATTACATCACTGACGGTGTGGGGACTGACTGGCATCATATTAAAATGGCGTTTAGCGGGGATCAAATCGAGGTGTACTATGACGGCGCGTCAACTCCCATCATCACGGCGACCGATAGCACTTATGCCAGTGGCCATATCGGCGTTGACTTTTGGAACTTGAGCAGCACGAGCGGCGTTGGCCCCTCTTACAATAACTTCATTGTGCGCGATAGCGCGGATCAAGTTGTGTTCAGCGATGACTTTGGCCCGGATACAATCGAACCATGGGTCGAACAGCTGGGCGTCTGGTCAGTGACGGATGGCCTTCTCCACGGGAGCAGCGATCCCACCCAATATGGTTATGTTTATACCGATACGACCTGGTCTGACTCTGACTATACCCTCGAAGGGCGGGTCAGGATACCGAGCGACGCCTTCGGCGGCGGGATTGGGGGGCGCTTGAACCCAGTCACCGGCGCCCATTACGCGGCGTGGATCTACCCGGACAGCAACCAATTGAGCCTGGTCAAGTTCTCCACGTGGAGCTACTCAGAGACATTGACGACAACGAGCATCCCGGCCCCAGGTGTTGATTGGCACATGCTGAAGCTCGACCTCCAGGGGGATCGCATCCGCGTCTACTATGACGGCGAGTTGGTGATGGATCATACGGACAGCGTCGATCCCTATCTGAGCGGGGGCATCAGTGTGGATATGTGGACGCCGTCGGGCTACAGCGAGCCGTATGGCATCCAAGCCGATGACATCATCGTTCACACGCCGGGCGAATATGGCAGCGGCGGGACGTTGCTCTCCTCCGCCTTCGATGGCGGGGCGGACGCTCAGTGGCAGACCATCGCTTGGAATGCTACGACAGGTGTCAGCACAAGCATGCGCGTTCGTACGCGCACGGCTGACGAGGCGACTCAAATGGATAGCGTGCCTTGGTCAGATTGGTATGTTGCCAGCGGCGCGCCGGTGACCAGTGACGACCGCCGCTGGATTCAGTATCAAGTCGAAATGAGCAGCACCGACACCGCGATCACCCCGGCCCTGTATGAGATAACCACCACCTATACCATCAGTGGCGCGGATGTGTGGAACTACCGGCGTCGCTTGTTCATCGATAACAATGTCGCTGATGCATTGCCGGCGGGCTACTCCGTCAAACTGACGTTGGATACCGCGACGCTCGTGAGTGAGGACAAGCTGCGCCCCGATGGCGATGATCTGCGTGTTGTATGGGATAACAGTGGAACCTTGGTGGAACTTGATCGCGTGGCAGAGACGGCTTTCAACTCCCCCGATACCGAGATCTGGTTCAAGACCCAGGCGCCAATTCCGGGGAACGGGCGCAGCAGGAGCTATTACATCTACTACGGGAATCCCCATGCCAGCCCGCCGCCGGCTGATCCCGCCGAGGTCTATTTGCTATGGGATGATTTCAGTGGCAGCGAACTTGACCCCCGTTGGGATGTCACCGACGGCTTAGTCAACGTCTCTGATGGCCGGGCGCATCTGTTCGTTCGTACGAATATGATTGATACAATCTCTTACACCCACGCCGCGCTGGAAACTCGATTACAATTAGGCCGCGACGATGACGATGTTTGGTGGGGATGGGGAGGCAGTCCATCATACGAGAATCTGATTGTTTTTGAGGAATGGGAGCAATGGGGGGGATCGGACCCCGGCTTTGAGGCCATCATAACGCGCGACGACGACGACAATGCAACGCCCTTACGCTTACCCATTGATGATCCACCGGGAGGGTTGACCTCGTGGCATACCTATGCCATCGATTGGTGGCCGGACTATGCCCGCTGGCTCATTGACGGCACGGAGGTGGTAAGCGCCACGACCAATGTGCCGAATAGTGGTATCTATGCGAATTTTTACGCTTACGATGTGCCCATGGACATCGATTGGGTTAGGGCGCGCCTAAGAGTGGAGCAAGATCCCTCAGTATCTCTGGCCACACCCTGGCTGGAATACACAGGGCCAGGGTCCATTCTCTCCATCGCGTACGATACGCAACAGTTCTCCGCCTGGAAGTACTTTACTTGGGATGCGACGCTTCCCTTATCCACCAGTTTGGATATGCGAGTGCGGACGGCGGCTACCCAGGCTGGCTTGAGCGCTGCCTCGTGGATAGATTATGATCAGAGTGGTCTGCTGATGAGCAACGATGTTGGGCGTTGGGTTCAATATGAGGCGACGTTGAACACGACGGATCCGTTCACGACGCCGGCGCTGAATCAAGTCACCGTTTACTACACGACGACGCCCGCCACATTGAACGTCGAACCGGCCTTTGAGACCGTCAGAACTGGAGAAGTTGTCACGTACACGGCGATGGTCACTGCTGATGCTCAGGTATGGGATGTGACCGGCGAAACCGACTTCAGCATTGTGGAAAGCGGGCATGGCGGTTCCTGGGCGAATAATGTTTATACGAGTTACTCGGCTGGCGAATGGACGGTGCGTGGCGCCTACGCGGATTTAAGCGCTGCCGCCTCTCTCCAGGTCATCCCTGCGGCCGATCTGTCGCTGACCAAAACGGTCTCACCTGATCCGGTCCGCGTGGGAGACATGCTGACCTATACCGTCACGGTCACCAATGATGGCCCCGCCACAGCCGCGAGTCTCGTGCTCACCGATACGCTGCCGGAAAGTATGACGCTGATTTCATCTACGACCAGTCAAGGCGGTGGCTGTGGGGTCACGCGGCCCATCGTTTGCGACCTAGGGCAACTAACCAACGGGGCGAGCGCCACCGTCACATTCGTTGTCACCCCCACCGCCATCGGCGCCTTCACCAATACCGCCGAGGTTGGCGGCGTGGATCCATTCGATAACGCCCTGATCCCGGCGAGCGATGTTGTAGCCGTCACGGTCAACGATCTCTCACCTGCCATCGTCGCCACCAAGACGGGAGCGCCGCTGAGCGTGCCGGCCCCGGGCGGCGTGGTCACATTTACCGTGGGCGTGGAGAATGTCACGGTGGGGACGACGGTGACGTTGGAGAGCTTGGTCGATGACGTCTACGGCTCGCTGGACGGTCGAGGTGCGTGCATCCTGCCCCAGACGCTGCTGCCGGGAGATACCTACGCCTGCGTCTTCAGCGCGACCGTCTCCGGCGATCCGGGAGATGCGGTCACGGATATCGTCACCGCTGCCGGTGTGGGGAGTAGTGGCGCGCTTATCTCAGAGGATAGCAATTCGGTCACGGTCACGATCTACGAAGCGAATGAACCGCCGGTCGCGAATGATGACGCGGCCAGCACCTTAGAGGACACCTTTGTGATCATCGATGTGTTGGAGAACGACACGGATGAAAATGATGATCCGCTGTTTGTGGCAGCGGTCGGGCAACCGGCTCACGGTGTCGTGACCAACTTAGGCAGCGAGGTGCTCTACACGCCAGATTCAAACTTCAACGGTGAGGATCACTTCACCTATACGGCGAGCGATGGCTGGTTGACAGATACGGCGCAGGTGACCGTCACGGTCACGCCGGTGAATGATGCGCCGGTTGCGAACAATGATGCCGCTACCACCGACGAGGATACCTCCGTCGTGATTGATGTGTTGGCCAACGATGAGGATGTCGATGGCGACGTCTTGCACATCGCCTCGGTGAGCCAGCCCGCGCACGGCACCGTCATCTCCAGCAGCGATCTGCTCACCTACACGCCGGATGCGAACATTTACGGGCAGGACACGTTTTCCTACGTCGTCGATGACGGCGCCGCGACCGATATAGCGCTGGTCGTCGTCACGGTACTGCCCATCAATGATGCGCCGCAAGCCGTGCCGGACGTCTACAGCTTAGACGAGGGCGCGACCTTGACGGTGACGGCGGATGCTGGCGTGTTGGCGAACGATAGCGATGTCGAGGGCGATCCTCTGACGGCGACGCTGATCAGCGACGTGGCGCACGGCGCGCTCGATCTGCGGCCCGATGGCAGCTTCACCTATACCCACGATGGCGGTGAGACCACGCGCGATCACTTTACCTACCAGGCCACCGATGGCATGGATGATAGCGCGGTCACGACGGTCACGTTGAACATCACGCCGGTGAACGATGCGCCGATCGCGCGACCGGATGCCTACAGCGTGGACGAGGGCCAGACGCTCGTCGTGACGGCTGAGGTTGGCGTCCTGCACAACGATAGTGATGTCGATGGCGATGTGCTGACGGCGGTGTTGGTTGACGACGTGACGCGCGGCGCGCTCTCGCTCCGGGCGGATGGCAGTTTCAACTACACCCACGATGGCAGCGAGACCCTCGCGGATCACTTCACCTATCGGGCCAGCGATGGCGCGGTGATGAGCAACTTAGTCACGGTCACACTGACGATCGGGCCGGTTAATGATCCGCCGACGGTCGTGCGTGATCGCTACCGTGTGGCGGAGGGCGACACCCTGGCGATAGACGCGGCGACGGGTGTGCTCGCCAACGATAGCGACCCAGAAGGCGATCCGATAACCGCGACCTTGGTCAGTGGCGTGACGCACGGTGCGCTCGATCTCCAACCCGACGGCAGCTTTACCTACATCCACGACGGCGGCGAATCCTCGGTAGACACATTCCACTATCAGGCCACCGACGGCATGGCCGATAGCCGTGTGGCCACGGTGACCTTGGTGATCACGCCGGTGAACGACGCGCCGACGGCGCGTCCCAATGCGTACAGTCTCAACGAGGGCGCCACGCTCGTCGTCTCGGCGACTCGCGGCGTGCTGGCGAACGATGATGACGTTGACAGCGAGGTGCTGATGGCGGTGTTGGCCAGCGATGTGACCCACGGCAACCTGACGTTGAACCCAGACGGCAGCTTCACCTATATGCACGACGGCAGCGAGACCACGGGCGATCACTTCACCTATCGCGCCAGCGATGGGACGGCGATGAGCAACTTGGTCACAGTCACCCTGACCATCGCGCCCGTAAATGAGGCGCCGGTCGTCGGGGATATTCCAGATCAATCCATTCGAGCGGACGATAGCTTCGCGGCCATTCCCCTGGACGAGTACGTAAGTGATGTTGACAACGCGGATGATGAGATGATCTGGCGCGCCGGCGGCAACGTCGAGTTGAGCGTGACGATAGCGGATCGCGTGGCGACGATCACGCCGCCCGACGCGGACTGGACGGGGCAGGAGACGGTCGTCTTCACCGCGACCGATCCGGGCGGGCTGGCGGCGAGCGACGCGGCGACCTTCACGGTGCGGGTGGGGAATCGTGCCCCCGTCGCCGTAGCGGATGCGTATCAGACGGCGGAGGATGTGCCGTTGGTCGTCGCGGCCCCCGGTGTGCTGGGGAATGATGAGGATGCCGACGACGATACTCTCACGGCGATATTAGAGCAAGCGCCGGCGCACGGTACGGTGCAGTTGAGCGCCGACGGCGGCTTCGTCTACATGCCATCGCGGGACTTCGCCGGCTCCGATGTGTTTAGCTATCGCGCCGACGATGGTACGCTTACATCGGGAGTGGCAGAGGTGACGATCGAGGTGACGCCGATCAATGATCCACCCACCATCTCGGAAATTGCGGATCAGAGTGTGCAGGAAGGCACGGCGACGCCGCCACTTCCCTTCGTCATCGGGGATGTTGACACCCCCTTGGCCGATTTGACGTTGTCGGCAGCGTCGTCGGATGCGACGCTGGCGCCGCCGGAGGCCTTCAGATTCGGCGGCAGCGGCGCGGCGCGCACGGTTTCCATCGTGCCCACGCCGGGATTAACGGGGACCACGCGGATTACTATCACCGTCGATGACGGCGCGGCCCAGGCCAGCACGAGCTTCATGCTGGAGGTCACGGAATTTGCTCCCACAGAGGTGGCGACGATTTACCTGCCACTGGTCGGTAAGCGCATCATTCAAGCCCCGGATCTTGTCGTCGAGTCGATCATCGCCACGCCGGATCAGATCCAGGTGGTGATCAAGAATCGGGGCGCCGTGGCAGTCACCGACAATTTTTGGGTCGATGCTTATGTCGACCCAGATCCGATCCCTCAGAAACCCAACGACGTGTGGCCCTTCCTGTGTGATGAGGGGATCGCTTGGGGCATCAGCGAGCCGATAGCGCCCGGCGATTCGTTGACGCTTCTGGTGGGGGATGAGTATTACAGTGAGGTGGATAGCAACTTCACCGGTGGCTTGATGGAAGGAACGCCGATCTACGCGCAGGTTGATTCTGCCAACGTCGCGACGGAGTACGGGGCGGTATTGGAGGGGCACGAGATCCTGGGGACGACCTACAACAATATCTTAGGCCCCGTCCTTGTATCATCCCGGGACAGCAGGGAACAACGTGGGCCTTCCAACGTCATCGTTGGAGCAGCGATTAACGGTGCGGACTTGCCGGTTCGGCCTCGACCTCGGTGAAGGTGTTAGTGGGGCAGGGTAGTTAAGGAGAGGCGTGATGGGACAACAACTATTGAGGTATCGTTGGTGGCGGGGGATCCTCTACTTGGGGATGATCGGTTGGGTGGTTTGCCCCTTCGTGGTGCAGGCCGCAACATTGCAATCCGGCGTCCGTTCCCCGATCCGTCCGCCCACCCCCACACCCGGCGTTGAGCCGCCGCTTCTGCCGGGACGCCCCACGCCTTCGCCAGAGCCAGAGTCGCCTGAAGAGGAGGCGGAACACCATCCCTGCGCGCATGTCCAGCTTCGCATATCGGCGCCTGATGCGCTCGGCTTGTGGACGATGGTCCAGTGGCAAGATGGCGAGGACGCCTGGCACGATGTCGAGGGATGGCAGGGGCCGCTGGTAGATGGCGAGATAGCGTGGTGGCTATCGGCCCCGTTGTTCGGCGCGGGGCCGTTCCGCTGGGTGATCACGCAATCTCCGGGCGGCCCGGTGGTGGGCGTCAGCCAATCATTCTGGCTCCCAGAGAAGGATGGCGCCGGACTAATCATCGAGATGGATATGGACGATGTAATGTTGAAGTAGCGACGCTGCACGTTTTTGATGCGTGTCCGCATCGCCCTGGGGCGGTGCTGAAGACGAGAGTCTGCGGGCTGGCCTCCCTCCCTTGGCCCGCAGACTCTTTTTTCTTCGCAGGTGAATGGGTCCCAATTTTCCCCGAATTTCAGAAATCCCTTGACAGCCTAGAAATTTTCTGCTACACTATACTCGATACTTACTTACAGAGAGTAAGTAAATCGCGACTCCCTCCAAATGAGCCACAAAAGGACATGTCTATGTTGCCCAGAACCATCAATGCTAATCAGATGCGGTTGATTAATCGCTCCGCCATTTTGGAATTCATTCGCCTTA
>CAYXVS010000007.1:0-23849 GCA_964468735.1 uncultured Anaerolineales bacterium
AAGTGCGTTGCACCCTCTCTTACGTAACTAAATAGATACCTACATTTTATTTCCGGCGCCACGCTGGAGAGAGCAAAGCGCGCTCCTCTGCCGAGAGCAATTTCAGCCGCCAGGCGACGACAACGTAAATCGCCGCCGCTCCGATCAAGGCCGCCCAGCGCCCGACGGGCCACAAGGCCGCCCCTACCACGCCCATCGCCAGCGTCGCCAGCGCCGGCTTGCCCACGATGTGCCACCAATCGACGCGCCCCAACTCCTGCCGCACGCCCCACACAAAGGGGATGAGCAGCATCAGCTCCGAGGCGATGTGCAGCGCGGCCGACGCCTGATAGCCAAAGCGCGGCATCAGCCAGAGGTTGGCGACTAAGGTGAAGCCGAAGGCAAAGAGATAGGCGCGGGTGAGATACCGTTGGCGGTCGAGCGCGATCAGCACGTATTGGGTCAGGCTGTTGAGCCAGCCGATGGGCATCGACCACGCCATCCATTGCAGCGCGATCATCCCGCCGGGAAGGTACTCCGGGCCGCCTAAGACGAGCACCATCTCACGCGCGGCGACCGTCGTCAGCACCGCCGTGGGCAGGGCCAATGTGATTAAGATTTTGCTCCCCAAGCGGTAGAAGCGCACGAAGCGCGCGCGATCCTCCTGCGCGTGCCGGGAGATCACGGGAAAGAGCGCCAGGGTAAACATCGAGGGGATGATGTTCAGCGCGTCCAGGAATTTATAGCCGATGCTGTACAGTCCCAGCACCGCGCTGCCCAAAATCGCCTCCATCAATGAGACATCGATCTTGAAGAAGAGGGTCGCCAGCAAGTGATTGACCATCAACGGCCATGATTCGCGCACCATCTCGCGGCGCAATGTTTGCTCTGAGGCTGCGCGCGGGCGGAAACGCCGCTCCTCTCCGCGCAATTCTGGGAATTGGCGCCAGGCCAAGATCCCCAAGAGCGCCAACGTGACCACATTGACGATGATCGACGCGCCCGCCAAGCCCGCGATGCCCAGGCCGGCGAGCAACACTAACGTGGCCAGCCCGACTTTGAGCAGCGTGGAGACGGTCGTGATCACCGCCGGATATTCGGCCTTCTCGAAGGCGTAGAAAAGGGCCGTGAGGCCGGTCGCGATAGAGGTGGGCACGAGGCCGACGTAGAGCAACCCCAACGCCACAAGCGCCTGTCTTGAGGCGGGCGCGGTCAGGGCGGCTACCAGCGTCTGCCGCGCGCCGATAAATCCCGCCAGCAAGGGCAGAACCAGCAGGCTCAAGCCTAGTCGCAACGCCGTCGTGTTGAACAGATAGCGCCGCGCCTGCTCGCGATGGCGGGCCACCTCGCGGGTAAGATAGGTGTTCAGGCCAAAGTTTGTGATAATGTCGAACCAAATATAGGTATTGATGGCATAATAATAATCGCCCGCGTTGGCCGGCCCCAAAATCCGCAGCATCAGCGCGGCGAAGGCGAATTCCACCAGGCGATTGAAAAGATTAAGCGCGATGGGCGCGAGGCTGTTCTTGGCGAGCCGCTGCGCCGTGGTCTGCTCCTCGCGATCCCGATAGATCAAGCGCCACGTCCAGACCACGGCTAAGAAAATCACAACCATCCCGGCCAAGAACGAGACAAAGCCCCCCACTTTGACCGTATCCGGGCTGTACTTGAAGCGCACCGTCGCGCGGCCTTCGTCTAATTGCACGCCCCGGAAATTCCCCGCGATCCGCGCCATCGCCGCCTCGGTCTCCGCCTCAGCGCCCGCCGGCTGCACGAAGACCTTCCAGCCGGGGAAGTAGGTATCCGCCAAGATCAGCCACGAGGGTTCGTCCACCGTCGCCTCGACGAGCACCTCGTTGCGCCCATAATGGCTGATCGCCTGCGCGCGCGGCGTCCCCGGCTCCGGCGCGAGCGGGCGCGAGGTCGTGTGCGGCGCCGGGCCGATCCAAGCGGCGGCGTCCTCCTCGATGATCGCGTAGAAGCGCGGATCGTAGCGCTGCACCGCCTCGGCCACGGCCTCCACGTCCGCCACCGGCAGCGTCGCGTCTGCGGGCAGCGTGAAAGCGCGCGGCGCGACGCCCAAGTTCTCGTAGACGCGCACCGAGGCATCCTCGTAGACCAGATCGTACTTCGGCAGCGGAATTTCTTCCTCGGTGATGATGTACTTCACGTTGAGTAGATCCGTCAACGGGCTGTCGAGGCTGGAGAATTCGGTAAAGGGCGCAATGCGATTATACGGGAGCTGGCCCTGCGGCTCGATCCAGCCCATATAGCGCGCGTACTGCGCCGCGAAGAGGCTATCGTAGCCGCGCACGTCCTGAAAATCGTAGAACATCCCCACGTTGGCGGTGAAGGTCCTCCGCCCGTGCGGATCGAAGGTCGAGAAGCGCCAGACGCTCTCGTCCTGCGCGAGGAACTCGACGACGGGCGGCGTATACGTCAGCAGCGCCGGATCGACGGCGGGATTGAAGCCCGCGCCAAAGAGGAAGAGATCCACTATCAGCACGATCACGGCCAGCAACTCCCAGATCGGGCGCCCCCTGATGCGCCCTCGACGACGCGGTACGTGGGGCAAATAGATGGGGCAGCGCGACACACGCAGGACGATGCCACCGCTGAGGAGGAAGATCCCCGCCGTCTGGAGCCACGGGAAGAGGTAGGCGAACCACGCCCGATGATCGGGGAAGGCGTGCGAGGCCCGCGCCAGCGACCAGAACGCGCTCGCGACCAGCGGCTCGATCCAATCGAAGGCCAGCCGCGCGCCCCACAATCCGACCAACATCGCCAGGCCGGCCCAGATCGCCCCCACGCCGATGGCGCTGATTAGATTGGGGGCCGTGCCGAAGAAGAACCACCGTCCCAGGCCCCGGGGCGCGGGGGCGCAACTCCCATCCTCGCCATCGGGGCCGTGCGTCTCGCGGAATTCGGCGACCATCGTCGCGCCCAGTCCGGCCAGCGCGGCCAGCGCCACCGTCAGCGGGAAGACCCAGCGGAAGGGCGAATGCGATTGATCGAAAAAGGGCAGCGCGTAGATCACGGCGTAGAGCGGCGTCCCGAAGATGCAGCCCAGCGAGAAGAGCGAGAGCAGCGTGAAGAACGGCACATAGGGATGGCGCAACCACCCGACCAATGCTCCGCGCAAGGTGCGCTTGCGGGCTGCCAAAAACGGGCGCAGCACCGCGATCCCGGCCAGCAGCAGAGGTAAGACCCCCACGTAAGCCGCGCCCTCCACGTAATTCTTGATCCCCCAATCAAAAGAAGAGATGGGATCGCCGTGAGCGTTCACTGTGGCAACCAACCTCTCTCCCGCGAAGAAATTGTAGAGCGTATCGTGTGTGGGGTTGCCGAAGAAGTTCGGCGCTAAAAAGGTGATGATCCGCCGCTTGGGATAGGCCCAGCCGAGGACGTCGGAGAGCGCGACCGCACCCTGGCGGAAGCTGCCCCGCACGACCTCGTAGAGGGGGATCAACTGGATCGCGCCCAGAGCCAGGCCCAGGCCGACCATCAAAATCAAGAGCAGGGCCGGACGGACGACCTCGGCGCGCCATTGCTCGCGGGGATAGCGCCACAGGCGATAAGCCAATCGCCACGCGCCAAACGCGCCGCTGACCAGCAGCACGAAGTAGGTGGCCTCGGCGTGGCCCGCCAGGATCTGGAGGCCCAACACGACCGCGCCGAAGAGCGCCCACGGCATCATCGCGCGCGGCTGCGCAAAGAAGCGCTCGCGGCGCACCGTCAAATCGACCAGGGCCAACAGCAGCGGCAGCCACGAGGCCGCCGCGACGATCATCGGGTGCACGACGGAGGCGATTAAGAAGCCGCTAAACTGGAAGGTCACACCCGCTAAAAAGGCGCCGTGACGCCGCGCGCCGATGGTGCGCGCCAACCCATACATCGACAGCCCCGCGATCCCCAATTGCAGCGCCATAAAGACGCCAAAGGCGCGGGGGATCGGCAATGTAAAAAAGAGCCAGGTCAGGGGATAGAGCACGGAATGTTGTCCATTCGCCAAGAAGGGATGACCGGCGAAGAGATAGGGGTCCCACAGCGGCAGTGAGCGCTCCTGCAGTGAGGTGACTAAGAAGCGCTTCCAGGGATAATTCTGCAAAATCAGATCGGCCAGCAGCGGATTTTGAACCTCGGTGACGCCCATCGTATCAGCGGCGGCGCGATACGGCGCGAAGGTATAGAGAGTATCGGCGGGCAACAGCGTGCGATTGCCCACGACCACCGGCGCAAAGAAAAGCACCGGCAGGATGAGCAATCCTATCATCCACATCAGATCCCGCCGCCAACGCCATCCTTGGCGCACACCCAATCTACGCATATTCACTCCCTGCGGATTCCAAACAGCAAAACAGGGCCTGGAGAAAGTATCCCCAGGCCCTGAAAGCTTTTTATGATCCCTCAGACCTGTTTTTGTCCTACCAGTGCTTGACGCAATTCGACCAGCCCCCCCTCACGAGGAATCTGGTCGGAAGAGAACAACAAAATCTGAAACTTGACCACCGGCAACGGCTCGCCACCACGGAGCATACCATTCTCCCAATCCCGATGGGGATAGAAGAAAGAGACCGCTTCATTCAAGCGCTGGTCGAGTTTATCCCGAACAGCCTCGCCCTTCTCATCCGCGGGCGCGATCAGGACAAACTGATAGGTGTCCAACTGGCCAACGAATGGCTCAAAATCGAGCAATTCGGATGCTGTGTTACGCATAATCAGCGCCACCGCTCGCAACACATCGTCGTGGGTCACGAAGCCATAGGAATTGCTGAAGGCCGGCATCCCTCTCAAATCGATCACGATCAAGGAGAGATCCTCATCCTTCGCTACGCGCCCGATCTGCTCCTCAACCAACACCGAGGTCGGTAGCCCGGTGACCGGATGCAGGAGAATATCTAGATTATTGCGCCGCAGGATATTGCTGACCCGATACCGTAGCTCTTGGACGTCGAAGGGCTTGGTGATGTAATCCACCGCTCCCAACTCCAGCCCCGTCAGGCGATCCATTCGCTCGCGGCGCTCGGTCAAGAAGATAATCGGGGTATGTTCCGTCCGCCGTTGGGACCGAAGGCGCGAACAGACCTCATAACCGTCAATATCCGGCAGGTGAATATCCAGCACGATAAGGTCGGGCAGCTTCTCCGTCGCAATCTTTAACGCATCCTGGCCCCATGCAGCGTGCGAGACCTGATATCCCAAAGAGGAGAAATAAGCAGAGAGCATCTCCGACGTGTTGGGATCGTCCTCTACAATGAGAATATGACGAACGGCCCCCTCTTCTGCCATCACACTCACAACCTCATTATCCAATGGGTTCTTTATAGACCGCGAAATCGCAGGAATCGTGCCCCATACCGATGCACGTCATCTGATCGACGCGGAAAGTACGCCCGCCACTCAGCCAGCGGAGCGACTCCTCGATGATGCCGGCAGCGATGAAGCCGCCTGGACGCTCCACTTCGCGCCCCCAGCACATAGAGCAGCGCTCGATCACGTAGACGAAGTGATCGCCGCCGGGGTCCTTGACGAGGGATTTCTGATCGCTCAAGGAATCGAAGACCTTGGCGACGGCGGGCAATCCCGCCTTGAGCTTCGCGGGCAACGGCAGGACCTTGAAGGCCAAATCGCTGGCGCCGACCAGCCCACCGAAGTTTGCCAAGCCCTGAGCGAAGAGCACCCGGCCCAAGCGCAACTGCAAACCACGGCCCCCTCGCGGCCCATACATCTCCTCCAACGCCTGGTTCAAGGCCGAAATGTAGGCAAAGTCAAACCCTTTGTCCATATTGTCTGGAGGTGGATTGTCAATAAACTGCGAGAGGCCAGCCATGTTGAGAATGGCGTTCAGCCCATTACGCCCCATGATTTCCTCTAGGGCGTCAAATAGAATAAGACCAAATCGGTTAGGATAGTATAGATCGCTGGTTTCAGGGGGATTAGCCACTGTCAACCTCCTTGTTGTTTGCCACTACAGAATCGACCTAAGTTCTTCAGCCGCTCGACGCATATCTAGGAACAGCAACCCTAGCTTTGCCTGCTGTCGAGCCAGGACGGTGAGCACCGCTTCCTCGCCAACCGCACGCAGGATAACGTAGCCCTTCTCCCCCCTCACATAAACTTCGTCCAGCATCCCGCGGCCTAACTCTCCAGCAATACGCTCACCTAGTGAGAGCATTGCAGCCGACATAGCGGAGACCCTATCCTCTTCCACACCTTGGGGAAGTGAAGAAGCGATAGGTAGACCATCCACACTAATGATAGCGGCTGCTTCGACATCGGGACTGCTGACCTGAAGATCGCGCAATCGCTCGACCATCCGCTCGTTCCGAGACCTTGTTGCCATGCTTTTCCGCCCTCCAATGATGATGGAAATGATACCCTGCAAGTGAACGTCACTGTTGGAAACAGGGGTTATGGATGTGAATGTAAAAAAAGGTTACCATGGGAAAGAAGCATTGTCAAGACAAGGCCATAGATGTCCGGGGAGTCATCTTCCTCTTGAAAGAGGCGATAGTCCCTCTACCTCTCGCAGATCTAACAGGTTTTGGAAATCTGTCAGCTCTATGATATGCAGCATGCCTTATCCCCACGCTTCTTATTATATCACCAAACTAAGGGGATTCCAGACAATTCTATAACTTGAATTCGCTACCCTACAGAACTTTTGTTCTATAGAGTTTCAGACGAAAACACTGGTTTTTCCGACAAAAAGGCTGCAAAATGACCGTTTTTGTGCCTCAAAATCACTGTTTGGGGTTGCATGTGGACTTGTGTAGGGTAGCAAATAACTTGAAAAGGGTCCGTTGGCCAAGAACTCCCTCAGTTTTTGAAGTTGGGTCTATTGTATATAACTTTATTAAAAAGGCAAAATCACGTTTACCTAAACTGTCTAGCATCAACCCGTCAGCTGGTCATCCGGCATCGAATTGACTGGCATAGAGCCGATAGTAGAAGCCGCCGTCGGCCAGGAGTGAGCGATGGGCGCCGCGCTCGATGATGCGCCCCTCGCGCACGACCAGCACGAGGTCGGCGTCGTGGATGGTGCTCAACCGATGGGCGATCACCAGGCTGGTCCGTGGGCGCAAGCCGTTGCGTCCGCGCATCAGTTTCTCCATCGCGGCCTGGATGACGCGCTCGGTGCGCGTATCGACGCTGGAGGTGGCCTCGTCCAGGATCAGGATGCGGGGATCGGCCAGGACGGCGCGCGCGATGGCCAGAAGTTGACGCTGCCCCTGGCTGAGGCTGGCGCCGCTCTCGCCCAGCTCGGTCTCGTAGCCCTCCGGCAGACGGCGGATGAAGCGATGCGCGCCGGCGATCTGCGCGGCGGCCTCGATCTCGGCGTCGCTGGCGTCCAGGCGCCCGTAGCGCAGGTTCTCGCGCACGGTGGCGGCGAAGAGGAAGGTGTCTTGCAGCACCATCCCCACCTGGGAGCGCAGGCTCTCCTGCTGCACCTCGCGGATGTCGCGCCCGTCCACTAAGATGCGCCCCTCCCACACGTCGTAGAAGCGCATCAGCAGATTGACCATCGTCGTCTTGCCCGCGCCCGTCGGGCCGACGATGGCGACCATCTGGCCCGGCTGCGCCTCGAAGGAGACATCGCACAGCACCGGCTGTTCGCCCGCCTCATCGTAGCCAAAGGTGACGTGATCGAAGACGATGTGCCCCTCCACCGACTCCGAGGAGAGCGCTTCCGCCGAGGGCGCGTCCTGAATATCCGCCGGGGTATCTAACAGCCCGAAGATCCGCTCAGCGGCGGCGATGGCCGTCTGCACCTGCGCGTAGAGCGCGCCAATCGCGCGCACGGGCTGGAAGAAGCGGCGCACGTAGGTGAGGAAGGCGACGATCGTCCCGACGGTGATCGCGCCCTCCAGCGCCATCCATCCGCCCACGCCGAGCACCAGCGCAATGCCCACCGAGCTGAAGACATCCAACGTGGGACGGAAGGCCGAGCTGACCGTCTGCGCCTGCACGTTGGCGTCGCGATTCTCGGCGTTGACCGCGCGGAACTCGCGCAGCGCCTCGCGCTCCCGCCCGAAGGCCTGCACGACGCGCACGCCGGAGATGTTCTCCTCCAGCTCGGAGCTGATGGCGCCCAGCTTCTCGCGCGATGTGCGCGAGGCCTGCCGCACGCGCCGGGAGAAGTAGCGCGTGCTCACGGCCATCAGCGGCAGGACGCCCATGCTGATCAGGGCCAGTTGCCAGTTCATCAGCAGCATCGCGATGAGGACGCCCGCCAAGAAGAAGAGGTTGCCGACGAATTGCGCGACGCCCATGTTCAACGTCCGGTTGATCACCTGCGTGTCATTCGTCAGCCGCGACATCAGATCGCCGGCCTCGCGCTGATCGAAGAAGGCGAGCGAGAGGCGCTGGAGGTGCTCGAAGAGTTGCGCGCGCATGGTGTAGAGCACCTGCTGGCCCATCTTGACCGTGGCCAAGGTCTGGACGGCGCGCGCGCCGACGCCGGCTAAATAGAGGCCCAACAGCCAGAGCATCACGCGATGCAGGCCGGCGAGATCCTTGGCGATGATGAACTCGTCCACGGCCAGGCCGGTGAGGTAGGGGGTAGCGATGCGCGTGAGCGTATCGACTAGCACCATGCCCCCGGCGAGCAGGAGTTGACGCCAGTGCGGCGCGAGATAGCCAAGCAATCGGCGCAGCGTCGCGCGGACATCGGCGGCCTTCTCCGCCGGGCGGGCCATCCGCCGCCCCATCACGAGGCCGCCTCCATTTCTGGCGCTGTCTCAGATAGCTCATCGTAGACGAGGACGCCCTCGCGAGTCGTTTCCGCGCCCTCCAACTGCGTGTAATACAACTCCGCGTAGATGGGGCTGGTCTCCAGAAGCTGCGCGTGCTGCCCCCGCGCCACGATCTCGCCCTCGTCCAGCACCAGGATCAGATCCGCGTCGCGCACTGTCGAGACCCGCTGCGCGATGATGAAGCTGGTGCGCCCCGCCATCAGATGGTTGAGCGCGCGCTGTAGCTTTGTCTCGGTCTGATAATCGACGTTGCTCATCGCGTCGTCCATAATGAGGATGCGCGGATCGACCAGGAGCGCGCGGGCGATGGCCAGTCGCTGCTTCTGTCCGCCGGAGAGGTTGACGCCGCGCTCGCCGACCGGGGCCTCGTAGCCCTCCGGCAGCGCGCTGATGAAGTCGTGGGCCTGCGCGGCCTTGGCGGCGGCGACGACCTCGTCTATCGTCGCCGCCGGCCGCCCGAAGGTAATGTTCTCGCGGATCGTGCCGGTGAAGAGCAGCGTCTCCTGGAGCACGATCCCCACCTGGCGCCGCAGCGAATCCAAGGCAATCTCGCGCACGTCGCGGCCATCGATCAACACGCGGCCTTGTGTCGCGTCGTAGAAACGGGGAATGAGATTGATGATGGTCGATTTGCCGGAGCCGGTGGCGCCCAGCAGCGCGACCTTGTGGCCCGGCGGCGCCTCGAAATCGATCTTCTGGAGGATCCACGGCTGGTGCTCGAAGTAGCGGAACCCGACCTGATCGAAGGTCACGCGCCCGCGCACCTCCGTCAGGGGCTGAGCGTCTGGCTGATCCTGGATCTCGATGTGGGCATCCAAAATCTCGAAGATGCGCTGCGCGCCCGCCGCCGCTTGGGCCATATTCGCCAGCAGGAAGCTGAGCATAAAGACGGGGAAGATGGCCATCAGGATGTAATTCGAGAGCGCGACTAAGGCCCCGACCGTCATCTGGTCGTTGATCACCTGGATGCCGCCCACCCACGTGACGCCCAAGGTGGCTAAGTTGGCGATCAGAAAGACGAGCGGGATGGCAAAGGCTATGATCCGCCCGATTTTGAGTTGGATGGCCATCACGGCCTCGTTGCGCGCGGCGAAGCGCTCCATCTCGAAGGCGCGGCGGACGAAGGCGCGCACCACGCGCACGCCGACCAGGTTCTCCTGGAGCGTGATGTTCAAGGCTTCGAGGCGCTGCTGCGCCTTGGTGAAAAGCGGACGCGCCTTCGTAAAGAAGAAGGCGAAGACGCCCACCGCCACCGGTCCCAGCGCCAACAGCACCAGGGCGGTGCGCAGGCTGATGATGAACATCAGCACGAAGCTGCCGACCAACATGACTAAGGCGCCCAGCGATTGTAGGAGCGCCGAGCCTAGGAAGGAGTGGATCAATTCGACGTCGCTGGTGACGCGCGTGAGGAGTTGCCCGGTCTGCGATTGATCATGATAACTGAACGAGAGGCGCTGAATCTTCTCGTAGAGCTGATTGCGCAGATCGTAGGCGACGCCCTGGGAGACTTTGGCGCTCAGATGGCCTTGCAGAAAGGAAAAGAGCGCGCGGACAAGGGCGATGCCCACCATCATCAGCCCGCCGCGCAGAAGCACGGGCGGTTGCTGTTGCGCAATGCCCGCGTCGATGACATACTGGCTCACCGCCGGGATGGTCAAGTTGCCCGCCGTGGAGATCAGTAGGGCTAATAGCGCCGCGACGGACATCCATAGGTAAGGCTTGAGGTAGCGAAACGTCCGCAGCAAGGCTTTCACGGTGTGGGGGCCTCCGCGTCGGGGATCGGCGCCATCAAGCCGTGGTAGAGCAGATCCAGCCCTTGATCGACAATGGTATCCCAGGCGAAGTCATCTAACTCATCGGTGAAACATCCGCGCAGGAAGAGGCGGAAGAAGTAGGTCGCGACGAAGGCGCCGGCCATCTCCGCGTCGATCTCAGCGCGGAAGCGGCCCTGCGCTTGGCCCTCGCGGATCAACGCCGTCAACGTCCGGGCGGGCGTGAGGTAGGTCTCCGGCTTGGCATCCGGCTTCTGAGGTGGATGGGCCATCGCTTGGCTCATCATCCGGCGCGCGAGGTGGTGATAGGGCGCGAGCGCCTCCCAGAGCGCCGTCATCAGCAAGCGAATGCGCTCGTCGGCGAGCGCGCCCTCCCCCGGCGGCGCGGCCAGCAATGGCTGGATGTTAGCGTAGAGCATCGCGCCCAAGACGCTGTTTTTGCTCTGGAAGTAGTTGAAGAAGGTGCCTTTGGCTACATCGGCGGCCTGCGCGATCTCCTCCACGGTGGTCTCATCGAAGCCTTGCGTGCGGAAGAGGCGCTCCGCCTCGTTCAAGAGGCGGCGGCGCGTGCGTTCTTTGTGGCGATCCCAGCGGGACGTTCGTGCGTCGGATTCATCGGGCATAGTTGAACTCCAGTCATAGTTGACTTGGGTCAGTATACCACGGAGGGAAAAATGTACAAAGGGAAGGGAATCAGCGAATGAGCGGGTCTACGACATCCTCGACTTGAACAGAACCGCTGGCGAAAATGTGCCTGGCTTATGGACGATCAGAAAAAAGCTCCCTCATCCCTACGCTGAGCCTTTCCTCCCCACGTAGATGCCGTAGTCCATATCCTTCATAATGTCCTTGGGAATGGTGGTCATCACGTCGCCCAGAAAGGCGCGCGAGGCGCGATCCCTGAAGAGCATCACGAAGAGATTGCCCAACACCCGCAGGAATCCTCGGCAGCCGTAGCGCTCGATGCGACCGCGCCCCTCAGTGGCCATGTCGACCTCGTGGGCGTGAGCGACGATCTCCTGTAAGCCCACGCGCTTTAGCAATGCCTCCCATTCCTCGGCCTCCAGCGTGTCGGCGTAGACCGTGCGCTTGTAATAGGCCGCGGTCTCCGGCGACGGCGTAGTCATCCACGTCATCTCCGTGAGGCCCATATTGGCCAGAAACTGAAACTAGGCTCGCGAATCTTCTAAGGTCATCTCATCCTCTTCTTATGTTACGAGTTCAACTCCTGCCGCACCATGTGCAGCAATCGCGTCGCTTGGAGGGAGTCCAAGGTGTGGCAGATGCCGCCCAGATGCTCCGCCAATGCGTCAGCATAGCCCTCATCGTAGGTTTGGCTCTCCATATTGACGACGATGGATTGGATGCCGGCGGCCTGGATTTGCTCGGCGATGTGGTAGGCCTCCAGTTGCGGGGGCATATCGCCCATCGAGACGTTGCCCGCGCCGTCGGTGAGGAGGATGAGCAGCGGCCTGAGATCGGGGGAGCGGCGGGTCTCCTGCTGGATGGTCTGCAACGCCTGCCACAGCCCCGCCGAAAGCGGCGTTTTGCCGCCCACGGGCAGGTCCGCCAAGCGCTGCTTGGCCAGCTCGACGCTGTTGGTGGGCGGCAGCACCAGCGTGCTGCGATCCTTCTGGAAGACGATCAGCCCGACGCGATCCCGCTGTTGGTAAGCGTCCGTGAGCAGGGAGAGAACCGCGCCCTTGGTGGCCTCCATCCGCTCGGAGACGGCCATTGACCACGAGGCATCGACGACGAAGAGGATGAGGTTGGCCGCGCGGCGCACCCGCACCTTCTCGCGATAATCCTGAGGGCGGAGATCGAGCGCCGGACCTTCTTCTTCGTCTGCCTCCTCGCGCTCTTCACGGCGCTCCTGCTGATAGGGCGCGGAGGCGCGCAGCGTCGCGTCGAAAGCCAAGTCCGTGGGGCGATTGGACGGTCGCGCGCGGATGTAGCGCCCGCGCTTGCGCGAGGACAACGTGCGACTGCGGCGCCCACCGGTCGCGCGCGTGCGGCGATCCTGGGGTGTGTCGAGCCGAGGCGGATCCAAGGGCACATCTTTAGGCTGGATGAACTGCCCGCCCTCCCACCATTTGCCGTCCGTGGGCCATTGCGGGACTTCGGGCGGGGCCTCTAAGGGTTGAGGCTCGGTGACCTCGTCGGGCAGGTCTTTCCGCTCCTCAACCTCTACACTTTTTTTTCGCGTTCCTCCCCGCGCGCCGTCTTCATCTCGACGCTCTGCGAGGTCTCTTCCTCCTCTTCACTGAAGGTCTCATCGGCGCGCTCGCGCGAGCGGCTGACCAGATCATCCAGATCCTCCACCGTGGTCTCCAACTCATCGAAGGGCCGGCGCTTGAGGCGATGGGGCAGCGCCAACTCCGCCGCCAACATCACGTCCCGATCGGTGATGTGTCGCCGTCCCTCCCAGGCCGCGTGCGCGGTCGCCGTCTTGAGGATGACGAGGTCACCGCGATGGCCATCCACGCCCAAGCCGGCCATCATCTCCGCGATGGTGGCCAGATCCGCGCGCGTGTAGCGCACCTCCGGCAACAATTCGCGCGCCTCCTTGATGCGCTGCGCCAAGCGCGCCTCCTGAGGCTGCCACTCGGCGTAAAAATCCTCGGCATCCTGCTCGAAGGCGATGTTGCGCTCCATAATGGCCATCCGCGCCGAGGCGTCGCGCACGCCCTCGACGTCCACCGCCAAGGCGAAACGATCCAGCAGTTGCGGGCGGAGGTCGCCCTCCTCCGGGTTCATCGTCCCGACGAGGATAAAGCGCGCGGGATGTTGGAACGAGATGCCCTCGCGCTCAACCGTGTTCACGCCCATCGCGGCAGCGTCCAACAACACATCGACGATATGATCGTCCAGCAGATTGACCTCGTCCACGTAGAGGATGCCACGATTGGCGGCGGCCAAGACGCCCGGCTCGAAGCGGCGCTCGCCCTTTTGGATTGCTTGCTCGATATCCAACGTCCCCACCACGCGATCCTCCGTCGCGCCGATGGGCAATTCGACGAAGGGCACCTGGCGGATTTCGGTAGGCAGCGTCTCGCCTCGGGCGACGCGCTCGCGGCAGTTGGTGCACCACGTCGCCGGCTGATGCGGGTCGCAGCCAAAGGGGCCATCGGCCACCACCTCGATCTCCGGCAGCAGCGCGGCTAAGGCGCGCGCGGCGGTCGATTTGGCGGTTCCGCGCTCGCCCCGGATCAACACGCCGCCGATGCGAAAGTTGATGGCGCATAGAATCAGCGCGCGCTTCATCCGCTCTTGGTTCACGATGGCCGTGAAGGGGAAAACTAAACGTCCTTGCTTCTCCACAGTACCTCCCTGTATTCTCGCCCGAAACCCTGGATGGGGCGTTTGATGGTCACACTATTTCACA
Organism: uncultured Anaerolineales bacterium; assembly: GCA_964468735.1. Lineage (GTDB taxonomy): Bacteria > Chloroflexota > Anaerolineae > B4-G1 > SLSP01 > JAAAOZ01. The sequence continues at coordinate 13,893 of CAYXVS010000007.1, forward strand.
CTATTGATAGCTTTCATTATACAACATCGGGGGTATTAGAAAATGGATTTAACGCAACCCTTGCGAAGGTTACGGACAATTTTGCTTGTCACAGATCATTCTGGTGTGTGCTAATAATCGTATCGCCACGACACACCGCAACCTTCGCAAGGGTAAACAAAAAGAACGCCGGAAGGTCGTGATGACCTCCCAGCGTTCGAGATATAGTTAGTGTAGAATGGATTAGTTTTCGGCTCCGTCCTCTGACGTCTCGGAGGCCGAGGCCTCTTCTCCAGAAACCTCTTCTTCCGGCGCCTCATCACCGAAAGGGGATAATCCTTCCGAGGTTTCCGCTTCCTGCTCTGGCATCTCTTCTACCGCTTCTTCCATCGGAGTTTCGGCCTCTGCTTCGGCGCGCGGAGCGGCGGGCGGCGTGCGCGGCACAGGCGGCGTGGATGGGGACGGAGCTTGCGGCGGCGCGGCCAATCGACGTTGGGGTTTATGCTTCGTGGCATAGGGTCGCATTCCGAAGCGCGTCAGAACAACAGCACCGGCGCCCAAAGGCAACAATAGCAGGTAGGCCAAGCCATGCAGCAGGGGGAAGATGCCCGCCAATTCGACGACAAAGGTCGCGAAAGCTGTGCCGAGGACAGCGGCGAGCAAGGGCGACGGCTCCGACTGCTTGAAGATACCGCGCAGGATGCGTCGACCAAGAATCAAACCGAAGGCAACCCACCCCATCAGCAAGCCCAGGCCGATCACGAGCCAACTCAAGAGGGCGAAGGGGATCAGACAAATCGTGATGAACAGGATCAATTCGACGATAAAAGTCAACAGGAAGACCAGTAAGCCCATCCCAAAGGCCAGCGCCGGCGACGTTTTGATGACCTCACCAACGCGCTCCGTCGGCTCTGGCCAGATACTCACGATGACCAACGCCAGCAACGTGATCAACACCACCGTGAGAATAGCGCGAAAAACACGCCTCATCATCTGAAGCCACGTGGGTGGCTGGGTATGCATTTCAATCCGTCGCTCGATGATGGGACCCGGCACGTCCACAGGGAAGTTCCAATCGAAATCCTCCTCATCCAAGGGAATAATTTCGCCATCGATGATCGCGCCCTCCTCACGATCAATCCTCCCAACGGCAGAGACATCACCGTAGACGTGCCCGCTTTCCGATAACGCCACGTCGCCAGCGGCAAGGATATCCCCGTCCACAGTACCACTGATTTCTGCCTTGCCCATCACGGCCAGCCCCCCGATCAAATTGGCCCCTTCTTCGATAATCACGGTACCAAACACGACCAAGTCGCCATCCAACTCGGAATTCTCCTTAAGTTTCACATCGCCGAAGATGACCTGATCACCGGAGACAGATTCATCCTCATTCAAGGTATAGGGGCCAAAATGAACCCCATCCCCCCCTTGCGGTGGGGGTGCGGCGAGCGCCGGCAATGCCACCAGCGCCAATACAAAACTGAGTATAAAAGCGCGCCTTATCTTTTTTAACATCCCATCCTCCTTAATCTGAATTTGCGCAACTATATGTAAGCTATATCTAAGTGATAAATTCTTGACGCCGCTTGGAGATCCAAAGCATCGTCAAAGTAGCCAAAACGCTGTTCGGCATTAGCCATAATCCGGCGATGACGGCAAGCATCACCAAGAAGGGTAAGAACTCGCGCCAGGAGACCATCAAACCAACCGTCGTCCGCATCAGCGCGTTGATGATGGTATCGCGGCCAACGATGAGGATGTGAGCGGTACGGCTGAGGGACACCAGCGCCGACGTGAGCGCGCTGCCGCCGAGCCAGACAATGATCGCGATAATCAGCATGATAGCAAAGATGACTAACCATCGCTGGCGCTGTTGCTGGCGCTGCAAGCGAGTCATCGTAACTTGTGTGAAGTTATCAGGAAGCGGAGGCGGCGGGGGCGCCGTCCGCAACATGTGATCCACAGCGGCCATCGCTTCTACCATTTGCCGGCACGCCTCGCAGTGCTCTAGATGCGCTTCCCATTGTCGCATTTCCTCAGCGGATAAATCTCCCTCTATGGCCCGCATGAGCCACGTTTCGTTGTGCATGTTGTGTGTATGATTATCAGTGCACATGGATTGCCTCCTGTGTCAGATGCTCTGCCATCGCCCGCCGTGCTCGATAAAGCCGCGATTTAATCGCTGAGACGGTCAAATCGGTGACCTCGGAAATATCCGCGTAGGATAGCCCTTCCCAATAGAAAAGGGCGACGACAGTACGGTCGAGCGGTTGAAGCTGTGCGACGGCATCCTGAACCTGAGATTGTTGCTCTTGCTTCATCACCTCATGCTCTGGATTTGGACTGTGGCCGGGGAACCATTCCCAAGCCCCATCCTCTCCCATGTCATCGAGAGAAGGTTCTGGTTTACGTCGCCGTAAACAATCAATGCAGGTGTTGGATGCAATACGCAACACCCACGGCTTGAACGAATAAGATGGGTCAAATAGATGTAGTTTCGTGATCGCTTTGATCAACGCCTCCTGGGCAATGTCCTCGGCTTCCATCCGATTACCCAGCATTCGATAGCATAGGTTGAAGACCGGCCGTTGATAGGTCTCAATGATCGCAGCGATAGCCTCTTGATTACCTTGTTTAGCTGCTCTTAGCTGTTCTTCTTCCATTATTCCTTTTGCCTTAGGTGGTTCCAGGAGCTAAATCCCCCTCATTTGATACGTTGGGTCTTTTGGATTTTGCCGGACATTCCCCTAAGCAGCCCTAAAAGTAGCGAAGATTTGTGTGTCTGTGGGGATCCCAGACCTTTTTTACGTCGTCACTAGGTTGCGGGTGGGGATAGCACGATTGCACCCGGCGAATTCCCGAAGAACCGATACGTTTCTCTCACAAGATCATTCGTCTTTGGGAGGTTTGTTTTCTTGGAACGCCCCAGTTCCCTACTGTTTATACTTACGAAGCGACAACTCCTAAGTTGCAAAAAAGGGGGCGATTTTTAATCGCCCCCTTGGTAAACGCTGAAACTGCTACGGCTAGAGAATTAGATGCCGAAAGGTTTTTGGATGTCAGAGATCAAGAAAGTCTCCTCTATTTCTTCATCGTTAAGGAGCGTCCCTTTCGGTAGATCCTTTTCGATAGGCACGCCTTCGTACTCAGAGATCGGCCCATCGGAATCCTCAATGTCACCGCGATAGCCCGTCCCGGCGGGGATCAGCTTACCGATGATCACGTTCTCCTTCAGGCCGTAGAGTTTATCCTCGTCGGCGCTGACGGCGGCGTTGGAGAGGACCTTGATGGTGTGCTGGAAGGAAGCCGCCGACAAGAAGGAATCGGTCGCCAACGCAGCCTTCGTCAGACCCAGGAGCACCTGCTTGGCGCGGGCCGGTTGCAGCCCGTCCTGCACCATCTCGCGATTGGTACGCTCGAAGAGCACGCGGTCGACCAGATCGCCGCGCAGGAACTCGGTGTCGCCCGATTCGGTGACCAACACACGGCTCAACATCTTGCGGACGATGATCTCGAAGTGCTTGTCGTTGATGTTCACGCCCTGAGAACGATAGACTTTTTGCACCTCGCTCAGCAGGTGAAGCTGAACCGCCTCGCGTCCCTCCACCTCTAAGATGCGACGCGGGTTGGCGACGCCCTCGTGAAGCTGGGCGCCCGCGCTGATCTCCTGCCCCTCGGCAACCAACAGTCGCGAGGAGGGCGGAATCTCATATTCGGCCTTCTCTGTCACCTCGTAGCTGAGGATGATGTCGCGGCCTTCGCGCTGGATGTGGCCGGCCGATTTGGCGCGAATCTCTTCCGTCCCTTCTTCGTCTTCGTTGCGGGCTAGCGGCGCTTCTAACTTGACCTCGTCGCCATCTTCCACGACGATTTCCCAACCCTCTGGGGCCTCGTAGTTCACGCGCTTCATGTGGCTGTCGACGACAGTGACGGTGTTGATGTCGCCCTCGCGTGTGACGTGGACGACGCCGCCGATGTCGCTGATCTCCGCCTCACCTTTGGGCGTCTTCCGCGCCTCTAACAGCTCCTCGACGCGGGGGAGACCGCTGGTAATATCGCCGCTGGACGATGCGGTACCGCCGGTGTGGAAGGTCCGCAACGTGAGCTGCGTGCCCGGCTCGCCAATGGACTGGGCCGCGATGATCCCCACGGCCGACCCAACCTCCACCGGTTTACCCCGGCCCAGATCTCGCCCGTAGCACAATCCACAAATTCCGTGCTGTAGTTCGCACGTCATCGGGGATCGCACATAAACCTCGTCGATGCCCGCTTGGTTGATCAGCTCAACAATGTCCTCATCGATTTCCTCATTGCGGGCAACGATCAAATCGCCGCTCTCTGGATGAGAGACATCGGCCCCTGCCGCGCGCCCGATCAGCCGCCCACGCATCGCCTGTCCGCCGATGTCATCGCTGCGGCGAATCCACAGGCCGCGGCGCGTCTCACAATCGTGCGCGTTGATGATGATGTCCTGCGCCGTATCGACCAGGCGGCGCGTGAGATAGCCGGCGTCCGCCGTTCGGAGCGCCGTATCGGCCAAACCCTTGCGGGAACCGTGCGTGGAGATGAAGTACTCCAGGCCCGTCAGGCCCTCGCGCAAATTCGAGCGAATGGGCAACGGAATAATGCGCCCAGAGGGATCGGCCATCAGGCCGCGCATCCCGGAAAGCTGGGAGATCGGCCCGTAGCCGCCCTTAGAAGCGCCGGAGCGCGCCATCACCGCGATGGGGCCTTCGGGGTCCAGACGCTTGGCGACGGCCTTCGATACCCGATCACGGGTACGGGACCAGATTTCGATGGTGCGGTTGTACTGCTCCTCTTCCGTGAGCAGCCCCCGCCGATATTGGCGCTCGATCTCCGAGACCTCGTCGGTGGCGCTCTGCATAATCTCCTCACGCTCCTCCGGCACCGTCAAATCGTAAATGGAGATGGTCACGCCGGAGATGGTTGCGTAGCGGAAGCCCAAGCGCTTGATAGCGTCCGCGAATTCAATCGCCTCTTCGCCGCCCAAGCGCCGGTAGCAGAGACCGATCTCATCCTGGAGCGCGCCCTTATCCAAGGTGCGATTGATGTAGCGTAGTTCATCGGGCACGATGATGTTGAAGAGCGCGCGGCCCACGGTTGTCTCGACAGGCTCGTCCGGCGCCTCGCGATCCTCGTACACTTGCAACACCTTGATCTTGGTGTGCAAATCCACCATATCCATGGTGTAGGCCATCTCAACCTCGTTGAGATCGGCAAAGGTACGGCCTTCGCCCTTGTGCGGCTTATTCCGCTCCATCGTCATATAGTAGATGCCCAAGCACATATCCTTGGAGGGGCCGATAATGGGCTGACCATCCGCCGGCTTGAGAATATTCTGAGAGGCCAACATCAGTGTGCGAGCCTCCTCGACGGCCTTGCGAGACAGCGGCAGGTGAACGGCCATCTGGTCGCCGTCGAAGTCGGCGTTGAAGGCCGCACAGACCAACGGATGCAGGTGAATGGCCTTCCCCTCGACGAGCACCGGCTCAAACGCCTGGATGCCCAAGCGGTGGAGCGTCGGCGCGCGGTTGAGCATCACCGGACGATCCTTGATCACCTCTTCCAGCACCTCCCAGACCTCCGGGCGGCGTCGCTCGATGAGGCGCTTGGCTGCCTTGACGTTGGTCGCGTAGTTGTACTCCACAAGTCGCTGGATAATGAAGGGGCGATACAGCTCCAGCGCCATCGTCTTCGGCAGACCGCACTGATGCACCTCCAGTTTAGGCCCGACGACGATCACGGAGCGGCCCGAATAATCCACGCGCTTCCCCAGCAGGTTACGGCGGAAGCGGCCTTTCTTCCCTTTGAGCATGTCGCTCAGCGATTTGAGCGGCCGGCGCCCGCGGCGGCTCACGGCCTTGCCGCGCTGGCTGTTGTCGATCAGACTATCGACCGACTCCTGCAACATCCGCTTCTCATTGTTGATGATGACCTCAGGCGCTCCCAATTCCAGCAAGCGCTTGAGGCGGTTGTTCCGGTTGATGACCCGGCGATAGAGGTCGTTCAGATCCGAGGTGGCGAAGCGTCCGCCGTCCAGTTGGACCATCGGGCGTAGCTCCGGCGGCAACACCGGTAGCATCGTGAGGACCATCCATTCGGGGCGATTCGTGCTCTTGCGCAGCGCCTCGACCACGCGCAGACGGCGCGTCGCGCGCTTACGGCGTTGCTTCGAGGTGCCATGTCGCACTTCACGCCAGAGCCGCTCGGAGATCTTCTCCAGATCCAAGTCAATCAACAGCTCATAGATAGCCTCGGCGCCCATCCCAGCCTTAAAAACTTGGCCCCAACGCTGGCGCAATTCACGATAGCGCGCCTCGTTGAAGAACTGATATTCCGCAATATCCGTGACCTCTTCGCGCAGCGCATCATAGTGGCTGCGGATGATGGTGTTCTTCTCGTGCAGCTCCTCGCGGATGCGCCCGACCTTATCCTGAACCCCTTCATCCCACGCCTGGATGTCCTCCTGCTGAGGACTGAGTGCCTCTTCCTCGCGCTTTTCGATCTCTTGCTCCAGCGCGTCGAGCGCGTCTTGCACCACGGTGTTGAGCGTGGCGTAATGCTCGCGGTTGACCTCGGTGTCGCTATCGACGATGACCGTATCCGTCGGCGTGAAGACAATCGGCTCGGAGACCTTCCGGCCCATCATCCCCTCGAGGCGATCTCGCAGACGCTTCGCCTGCGCCAACATCTCCTCGGTGCGCTCATCGAGTTCCTCTTCAAACTTGGCCTTAACTTCCTCTTGCGATTCTTCGATTTCCTCTTTCTGCTCGTCCAGATTACCTTTTAAATCGGCGATGCCCTCTTCCGCTGCCGATTCCATCCGCTCGATGCGGGCTTGCTCTTCCTCATCGATGCGGGCGAGGGCGCGTTGACGCGCGTCCTCATCCACCGATGTGACAATGTACTGGGCGAAATAGAGCACGCGATCCAAGTCGCGCTTTCGAATATCAAGCAGAATGCTCAGGTGGCTGGGGATGCGGCGGGTGTACCAAATGTGAGCCACCGGTGCGGCCAATGTGATGTGGCCCATACGCTCCCGGCGCACGGACGAGCGTGTGACCTCGACGCCGCATTTATCGCAGATGATGCCTCGATAACGAATGCCCTTGTATTTCCCACAGTAACATTGATAGTCGCGGCTGGGGCCAAAGATAGCTTCGCAGAAGAGGCCATCTTTTTCTGGACGGAGTCGACGATAGTTGATGGTTTCCGGCTTGGTCACCTCGCCATAGGACCACGATAAAATCTTCTCCGGTGGCGCCAGGCCAATCCTCAACATCTTAAACGTTCGTGCTTCCGTCATACGCTCATCGTTACGGTTCATTCTACCCCCTTAGTAGCGACCAATCCCAGATGACAAAAAATAAGCGACTGAGATATATGAACGACCCCAGCGCTTGTGTTTGTGTGAGTTATCCCAAGTCGACAGTTCCAACGGGATTATAACTCATTACCGGGATAAGTCAAAGCCAAACGTGCCCGATATAGTCGGGCACGTGATGAGCTTTTGCCGGGTCGGTTGGGGGAGCTTTTTCACCTTCCGGGAAGCTGCTATCGTATTTTCTCCAAATGGAATCATCCGATTGGACGGATTCCGTTAGCTACGGACCATTCACAGCTTCCCGGAAGGTTTGGACACTCTACTTGGATAACCGCAGTTCAGAGGTTATCCGCCACCTCGACCAAGTCGTTTTTGAGCGCCACGGCGACCGCCTCGGTGCGGCTGGCGACGCCTAACTTGGAGAGCACGTTGCTGACACACTCACTCAAAGTCGAAAGTTAAAAATAGATGGTGCAATTGGAGGAAAGACCCATCTGTTCGGTTATGTTCCGAGTGATAAACATCTTCAAAATCGTTAATCGGTGCGCTCCGTTGTAGATGATCGGAGGCTGGCAGGGGCGGATTCTTACGGATATTTCCCATACACGCATTGATGTCAGCGACGATATTGTATACACTTCCTGCAAGTACGTAGGCTAACACGCCAGCGTCGTCTACCGCAGCGGCATATTCCCTTCTGATAAAGCGATAAATAGCTTCGTGGACATATTCGGAATTCAGTGAGCTATAGCCTTCATCCACTCGCTTGTCGCCTACCCGCTTGGCCTCCCAAACAAAGTGTATCTTTTGATATTCCCATTCCCCAATATCATACAGCAGCATATCCTCTTCTTTAGCCTCGATAGTTGCTTGATCTCCTGTGTACATCTGTTCAGTATGAACTTTAGTCCGTGGCCAAACCCGAATTGGAGAATCAAGTTGTTGGAGTAAAGGAAGAATGTGGCGGTCGGCAAGTTGAATCGTAAACACATTCTCTTCCCAGTCTCGGCTCGCAACACCTGCCTCACACATAGCCTGATAAGCCGCCACCGTCACATCGAGAATATGCGTCACGAAGAGTTCCCAGGGGAGTTTGAACTGACTTGATGGTTCTTTGTTTGGAAGCGGCGAAAGCTGGCTCAAGATGTAACTCCGAGAAGGGTCTTATGCAAATAGTTCGGCAATAAATGCATCTGCATCGGCGCGGGCCTGAGATTGTGTCCAGAAACGTTGTTCACTGGGGCGAATTAGTGAAACCTGATTACCGTCATATACACGGACGTGCCGCTGCGTGAACATCGAGGGAGTGGTTTGGCTCAGGGTCAACTCATTTAACTGATACAATTTCGTTCGCATTGCCGCAGGCTCTTCGATGATACGAATCGGGCTGTCTTCCCCACAGTTCACCAGATCAAAACTTATTACCGTCAGTGGTTCACCATTTTGATAAACTGTGGCATTGAGCGTTTTTTGCTTCAATTGTAATATTGAGTTAGCAACTTGGACAAATATCTGGGCGTACGTCGTCAACATCTCCACATCGGGACGCTGGACAGGTTTTGCTCCTCTTGGCTTGCGGCGTTTGCGTTTTGCCCAATTGAAGAACTCGATGCCGTAGTCTAACATATCCTCCACCAGTTGTTGTTCAATGGGATGGAGGCCATATAACTCGAATACTAATTCATTGATAGCTTTTTGATGTTCTTCTAGTTGTGGTTGATTTTGAATGACAAATATATCTTCTTCTTGACGGAGCAATTCACAGATCGCCTCAAAATGATATAGAGCTTGCTGGAATCTAGAATCGTTTTCATCGGGAATTAGGAATGGTATATCTAAGTATTCAGTATGCAGAGGATTAGTTCTCTCAATCGCCCAGCGAGTCGATGTCAAAAATTGATAATATCTAATTAGAGAAGAATTAATTAAACACACCAACCATTTTAGCAGATATTCTTGTCCTGCCTCCCCTTTAATCCCGGAAAAACTGGCCGGATAAGAAAGATTTTCATCAACGTAAGCCGCTTGACATTTACTTTGGTGTATCAAAACCATTGGCGCTGTAAATCTCTTTTCGTCACCCGGATTGTATACACGCTTCTCTTCCGTCGGCGATAATCCCTCGATAGCAATAAAGAATGGGGTAAATGCTTCTGTTGGTAAAGAAGGTCGATTTTTGAAATAATCCGGAATCGGCTTCCGCATTTTGTCCCGCTCTGGATTGTCACTTTTTCCTACCTGAAACCCCTCATGAGGCTCTGCCCACCCAAGGCGTTTAAGTTGTTTATTCAACGTCGGGTAATTTTTCAATCGTTCGATCAAAGCCGCATCTCGAGGGTTCCCCCACATTGCAACTTTCCAAAGTTGCGCCTGTTTAAGTAACTCTTCCCAATCCAGAAATTTGATTTCGGTTGTGTCTAATATAATTGCCCGAAGCCTTTGAGAAAGCGGTGAAGGCTTAGGTACAGCATAAATCAACCGGCGATTCGGGTCAAGAGCACTAGGTGTATAGAATATTGCTGCGGCGGGACTTATTGCTTCAGAAAAAAGCTCGTAAACTAATGCAGCGAAATTAACCACAGCCCGCACGTCATAGCGCGTGAAGAAATCCTCCCGAAAGGTCCGATGCG
>CAYXVS010000007.1:23949-31424 GCA_964468735.1 uncultured Anaerolineales bacterium
ACCACAGCCCGCACGTCATAGCGCGTGAAGAAATCCTCCCGAAAGGTCCGATGCGTACCGCTGGTGACCAAAATTGTGCTTTTGACCGGGGCTAAAAGAGCTATTTCCCCGTCTTCTTTGCAAAATTCTGGCACGCGCAACATAAAGGCCGGCGCGGCTTGCTTACCGCCTACCGTGTAATTGTGTTCATCTATCCATTGTCGCCCTAGTTGGCTTAGCGTTCCTCGGCCCCAGGGCATATTACCTACCACGCGATCAAATTTACGGTCTGCCCATTTCTTTCTCACCTCAGCATCAAAGAAATCACTATGAACTAGATTGTCCCGCATCAGCGCAGGGAATTTGAACGCCTCTTCCTGAATTTGGGCGTTGCTCAAATGGTTAAGCATTTCAAGATAAAGGCTAAATGCTGCGATGCGCACAGCTTCTGGCTCTTTATCCACACCAAAAACACCATGGCGAAGAATTTGACTTAGACCCTGACGATCCGGTTGTCCATGTTCCTTGCGCCAGGCTTGAATCAACCTGCGATAGGCACCCACCAGGAAAATTCCGGAACCGCACGCGGGATCGAGGATGGTCATATCTGGGGTTACGATTTCCTCACCCAACGTTTCTTCGAGGATGAAATCGGCCAAGAGCAATGGCGTATAATACGCACCCAATGCCCGGCGATTTTCAATGAAGGTATCGTAGATATTACTAATCAACTCAATCGGGATATACTCAAAATTGTAGGGCCATAGACTGAGTTGCCCGGTTTCTAAGTCAGTACGATCCAAGAAGTTCAACAACAACTCAAGGTGGGGAGTCTCGACCTTGCTCTCTTCCGGTTCAACAGGGAACAGATCACCGTTAAAGCGCTTACTCAGCGCCTCGAACAACGCATAGGTAGCCCTATGATCCGGTAATACTTCGCGATATTCTTTCGCCGGCCCTGCTGTTATCTCTTCAATCCACGCTGGGGTCAAGACGCCCCTATCTTCAAGATAACGGATAAAGATCGAGCGACCTAACAACGTATAGGCCAAATGAGATGACAAGCCTTGTTTCACAAGCAAATCACGCATTGTCTGAAGGCTATCCACCAATAGCTTATCCGCGCGGCCTTTGGCGTCTACCCTTCTCCCCTCCCGCGTATCCCAAAACGCACCAGTTTCCAAATATATGCGCTCGTATTTATTCGCGAGGAGTTTGTCTTTAATTTTTCGTTCGGCAGATAGAAGGTCCGTCAGTCCTGTGAGCTTTTGTAGTAACCGGCTAGGAGCGTCTAAATCCTGGGCATGGGTAGGAGTACGTTCATATCCACTGTAAACCCGGATTTCGTGAGGTAACGTGACAAACAGAAGAGGAGCTTTACTTTGACTCCATACTTTTTTATGGAGTTGTTGTAGTTTGCCCAGGTCTAGCCCAGTAAACCGGCTAAAATAAGCAACAGGTACATGCTTAACCTTTAGCACTGTATCGACTTCTGCAATGGGCCGACCACTGACCCAAGAGACATCAGCCCCTCGCAATAAGTGGGGGCTGCTTGTATATCTGAGGGTTTCTAGCAATTTATTCTCTAATTCGAGGAGATTCATTTTTGTTTCTGTTGAGAAAAATTATATGGTGGATTCAAAACTCCTACTATCCATAATAGCACATTTGTTCAGAAATGCAAGGATTTGGTATAATAGAGTGCGTAACGAAGGGGTAAAGTCTATTAAATCTGACTAAAGCCAAACGTGCCCGATATAGTCGGGCACGTGATGAGCTTTTGCCGGGTCGGTTGGGGGAGCTTTTTCACCTTCCGGGAAGCTGCTATCGTATTTTCTCCAAATGGAATCATCCGATTGGACGGATTCCGTTAGCTACGGACCATTCACAGCTTCCCGGAAGGTTTGGACACTCTACTTGGATAACCGCAGTTCAGAGGTTATCCGCCACCTCGACCAAGTCGTTTTTGAGCGCCACGGCGACCGCCTCGGTGCGGCTGGCGACGCCTAACTTGGAGAGCACGTTGCTGACGTGGAATTTGATGGTGGAGCGACTGACGAAGAGCCGCTCGGCGATCTCTGGATTACTCAGGCCCTCGACCATCAGGGCCAGCACATCCCCCTCGCGTTCTGTCAGATTGTACACCGGCTGCTGCGATCCCTGCGTCGCGGCCTGGATGAGCGCCTCGGCGGCCTCCGGCGCTAAGGTGGGTTTGCCGGCGTGGGCCGCGCGGACGGCCTCCGCCAACTTATCGGCGGGGAGGTTCTTGAGCAAATAGCCAATCGCCCCCGCCTCCAGCGCGCCCTGCACGAGATCCTGCTCCTTGAAACTGGTCAGCGCCAAAATCTGGATGTCAGGGAAGCGCTCGCGAATGGCTTTCGTGGCGGCGGCCCCGTCCATAATCGGCATCACCAGATCCATCAAGACGACATCGGGGTGGAATTTTTCGCACAGACGCAGCGCCTCGGCGCCGTTGCTGGCCTCCCCCACCAATTGTAAATCATCGAACGCCATCAGAAAGGCGCTCAATCCACTGCGCACGACGTTGTGGTCATCGACAATCATCACACGAATTGGTTCTCTTGGTTCCATCTGCTCCATCGAACTGCCTCCTTAAACTCCCTTTCTGATTAGTGTGGTTGCCAAACAGCTTCGATCTGGGCACCTTCCCCCAGCGTGCTCTCAATGCGCAACCGAATGCCGGCGCCGCTGGCCCGCTCCCGCATATTACCTATCCCGAAGTGACCCGCCGGCACCGCGTCGGGGTTGAAGCCTTGGCCATCATCTTGGATGCGCAGGATGGCGTGATCCGCGCGGATGTGCATGCTGACGTAGACCTGTGTGGGGTGCGCGTGCTTCACGATGTTGTTGAGCGCTTCCTGGGCGATGCGATAGAGGGCCACTTGAACATCGGGCGGGAACTTGCCCTGGCCGGAGATATCCAACTCGACGGGCACGCGCGTCTTGCCCGTGAACGCGGTCGTTAGGTGATGGAGTAGCTCCGAAAAATTCGATTCCACCAGCGCGGTGGGGCGCAGCTCCACCAAAAGCATGCGCATCTCCGCCAGAGCGCCGCGCGTCAGCTCCCGCAACTCGTTTAGGCGGCGCATTGCCTCGTCGGGATTCATCTCCCAGAGGCGCGGCAGAACATCGGCGATGATGCTGGCCGAGAAGAGCGTCTGGCTGACCGCGTCGTGCAGATCGCGGGCCAAGCGATGGCGCTCGGCGGCCACCGCAGCCTCCTCCACTTGATCACGGAGGCGCGCGTTCTCGATGGCCAAGGCGACCTGCCCGCCCAAGGCCATGCCCAGGCCGCGATCCTCCTCCGAGAACGCCCGTGGCTCGGAGTAGTAGAGCACCAGCGCGCCGTAAATGTGATCCTCGATGAGGAGCGGCACGGCTAAATAGGCGCGATAGTGCTCGCGGACGATCCGTTTCCATTGAATCAAGGCTGGATCAAGGTCATCGAGATCTGTTGGCAGATCCGTGGTGACCTCTTCCGGCAGATCGGACACCGCGAAAGGTTCGCGTCTGGCCAAGGAGCGATTGACCTGTTCCATATAGTTGGGCAACCGCCCTAAATTCGCCAACTCGGTCGGAGCGCCGCTGGCCGCCTCCACAAAGATAGTGTTCTGATCGTCCAACACGCGGTAGATCACGCCGGCCCGCGCGCCCAGCAACTCGCTGGCCTGGTAGACGATGTAGTCCAAGACCTCATCAAAGCTACAGTTGGAGTTCAGCACGGCCAAAATATCGCGCAGCCCCTCGGCCACGCGCCGGCGCTGTTCTGCCTCCTCTCTGCGATTTTGTTCCTCTTGATAGAGGCGCGCATTCTCCAGGCCGATCACGGCGCTGGAGGCGAACATCATCATCAGATGCACATCGTCCTCGTCCAAGCGATTGGGCGCCGGGTCGCTGACGGCGATGAGACCCAGCGGCCCATCGCTCGTGATTAACGGCACGCTGATCTGGGAGCGGTATCGCGTGGTCTGCTGAGTTTCCGGGGTGGCGCGGTCGTCCGTCTTCATATCGGTGATCAACACCGGTTCGCCGGCCAACATACTGCGCCCGCTGACGCTATCCTGAACGGAGAGGGTTTGGCCCTCCAAATCGAGGGTTTCCTCGCCCGCGACGTGGCGCACGACCAATTCCTCCCCGATCTCATCCAGAAGCAGCACCACCGAGCGCTGCACGCCCGTCAGTCGCCGCGCCTCGGAGGCGATCATTTGGAGGACGGCGTCCATATTCAAATCGCTCATAATCGCCTGCTGGACATTGAGCAGCGCCTGATTTTCCTCGGCGCGGCGGCGAGATTCGGCATAGAGGCGCGCGTTCTCAATCGCCAGCGAGATTTGATCCCCCAGCGTGAGGCCCAACTCAATTTCGTCCTCGGTGAAGGCGCGCGGCTGCGGGTAATAGAATTGCAATCCGCCGTAGACCTTATCCCGGACCACCAGGGGAATGTTAAGATTCGCTTGATAGTGCTTTGCCAGAGATCGCAGCCACGCCGCGCCGGTGGGCGGCAGGATGGACATATCTGGCACTTCCTGCGTCAGATGTTCCGCAAAGTTGGGGATAACAAAGGGGCGATTTTCACTGATCGCGCGGTTGGAACTGCCGATATAGAGCGGCACATCGGAGAATTCCCGCAGTTCATCGGGAAGCCCGTGCACGGCCTCGATGTGAGCGGTCTCGCCCCCATCCTGCAATTGATAGATGAGGCCGGCGCTGGCGCCTAAGAGCCGCTGCGCCTCGGCCATGATATAATCCAAGATCGCGTCTAGGGGGCGATTGGAATTGAGGAAGGCCAAAATATCGCGCATACCTTCGGCGACCTCGCGCCGACGCTCGGCCTCGCGCAGTTGGGCCTGCTCCTCGCGATAGAGGCGGGCGTTTTCCAATGCGATGGCCGCGCTGGAGGCCAGCCCCTGTAACATCCGCACCGTCTCCGGCCCAAAGGCATCCGGGCGCTGCTCCGCGGCCGTAATCATCCCCAGGAGATTATCGCCAGAGATGAGCGGCACGCTGACGAGCGATTGGACGTTGAGGCCCTCGCGTCCCTCGGCGTTTTCTTCCCCTTTCATCTTATTAATTGGCCACTCGGACAGTTGATGAAGCACGCACGGCTCGCCCGTGTGCAGACATTCGCTGCCCGGCGCCTGGTCGCGCGGCGCGCGGTAGGCGACCCGCGCCAGCCCTGGTTTGCCGGCGATGACGGCGATCTCTAACATGTCGCCGTCCAACATCCACACCACCGCCCGCTGCGCCGAGGTAAGACGCCGCCCCTCATCCACGACCATCTGTAACACCGCCTCGGCATCCAAACGGCTGGTGATCGCCTGCTGGACGCTGAGGAGCGTCTGCAACTCGTCCGTGCGCTCCTCGACGCGCTGCTCCAGATGTTGGCGGGACATCACGCGCTCCGTGATATCGGTGATGAAACCCTCGACCGCCGTCAACTCGCCATCGGCGGCGTACACGCCATGCCCACGTTCCCACACCCACTTCTCTCCTTCAGGCTCATGGGGCGTGAGAATGCGGTAGATGATCTCGAAGTGCCGGCGCTCCCGCAGCGCCGCGCGCACATCCTCCCGCACCATAGCTTTATCATCGGGATGAATCAACTGGCCGTAGGTCAGCTCGTGGCTGCCCACCAACTCTTCGGGCGGATAGCCCGTCAGTTCCAGGCTGCCTTGGCTCACGAATAACATCGTCCATTCCGCGTCGTCGCGGCAGCGATAGGCCATGCCAGGCAGGTTGCTGATCAGGGTCGAGAGTATGCGCTGGCTCTCGCGCAGCGCCTCATCCGCCCGTTTGCGCTCCAATGCATTGATGAAGATCGCGCCCAGCGTTCTGAGCAGCCGGATATCGCCCGCGGTCCACTCCTTCTCCGCGCGCACCGCGTCGAAGCCCAACAGGCCGATGGTCTCGCCCTGGTAGACCATCGGCGTGGCGAGCAGAGATTGAATGCCCTGGCTCTCAAACTCCTCCCGTTCGGCTTCTGCTGTGGGCGGCAGCTCGGCCACGCGCGGGATGTGCAACACCTCGCCCTGGAACAGGATCTCGTTCGACCAGCTCAAAGCATCGACGGGGATATTCTGCAAGAGATCCTGATGGGGCGCCACTCCCGGCGCGCACCATTCGTGGGTGCAGGTCATCCGGCGCTTGTCATCGGCATAGAGAAAAACGTAGCTGCGATCCACGTCGGTGAACTCGCCGACCTCCTGAAGCGCCTGCTCGATGCTCTCATCCACGTCCTCCAGCGCGATGTTGATGAACTGCGTCGAGGTCGCGGTGAGCAGGTTCTGGAAGGCGTTCATGTGCTGGAGATTCTGCTGCAAATCCTTGAGGGGCGTGATGTCCGTGTGAGAGCCAACGGCGCGACACGGTTCGCCTTCTACGTCGCGGATCAAGACGCCGCGCGCCAGAACCCAGCGATAAGCGCCATCTTTGTGCCGGAGGCGATACTCCAGCTCGAAGTGCTTGGTTTCCCCTGCTAAATAGGCGTCCAATTCGGCCTGTGCGCGCGCCACATCCTCTGGATGGATCAGGTTTTGCCAGGTATCGAAGTGATTGGGCAACTCCTCATCCTCATAGCCCAACATCTGCTTCCAACGCGGCGAGTAGTAGACGGTATTAGTTCTGATATTCCAATCCCAGATGCCGTCGTTGGTCGCCTGCATCACCAGCGAGAGGCGATCCACCGGCGCGCGGAGTGTGCGCCGCACCTCTGCGGGCGCCTCATCGCACGGATGCAACGGATGAACATCGCACAGCACCGCCACCAAGCCCATCGTCTCGCCGTCCTCGGTGAGCGGCTGCCACGTCACATCCCACGTAGCGCCGGCCCGCTCGCCGCCAACGGCGAAATCGCGCTGGCGGATCGTCCGGCCGGCCAGCACCCGGCCCAGCAGATCCTCGAGCGCGGTGGTCGGCGTCGGAGTCAGCGCGAAGAGGCTCATGCCCGGCGCCACCTCGCTCTCCGAGAGCGCGGGCACATCGCGCGCGACGGCCTCCGCCCACGCCGGATTGCAGCGGCGCAGCTCATACTGGCGGTCGAAGATCGCCACGCCGACCGGCAACTGGTCGATCACCTCGCCTTGGGAGATCATATCACTGAGGGTCGCGTCATCCATAAGGCTCCTGACTTAGAAATATGGGCATCGTCATCGGTGGTTATTATAACAAATTCCATCTGGAGGGGAAACATAGGAAGCAACCGCAGCGTCTCGCCGAAGGGGGTGTAGCGCATCACGCTCACCTGCGCGCCAGCGGCGTCGGTCGCCAGAGACGCGCTGCCGAGGTGATCGCCGTGCAAATACGTGAGCGTCACGCCCTCTCGCATCGCAATCCGTTGCGCTCCGGCGAAGTAGTAGCTGGTGGTCAGGCGCTCGGTGCCGCTGAGGGTGACTTCCATTGCGCCCAGGTAGGCGGTCACGCTGCCATCGGGATACGCTCCGGTTTGTTCTTCCCGGGCATCAGCATATTATGCCAGG
>CAYXVS010000008.1:0-31319 GCA_964468735.1 uncultured Anaerolineales bacterium
CCTGGTCGGTAAGCAGAACTTGCGGGTTATCATGCCGCTCAGTAGATGAAATTAATACCTCTCTATAACCTTGTTAGAAGCATGATTTTATCTTAATCGGGTGTTGTTTTGAATTGACAACCCCCATAGGCCGTGATAAACTTGGATTAAGTAGTAGAATCTATTTTTTAGTGAGTTTATTTTAGGTAGATTAGGCAGTTCGAGGATTTAAGATTTTCCAAAATACTTTTTCCTAACGTGGGCCAACCACCACCAAAAAGAGTTCCATTCATCAAATACTTGCTCCTCGTACATCAATTTGACGGGTTAGACCCTAGGGGAAACGTGTGTGTTGGGAGGCTTATTTTCTTGGAACGGCCTTAATTTTCCTTCCCAAATTTCTGAACTTGCGCTCGTCTCAACCCTAAGGAGGTTCTGGATGCGAGGTAATAGGCTCTTGGTTATCATCGCGGTTGTATTGATTATGGTGGTTTTGGCTCTGGGCGGTTGGTGGTATTTCTTTATTAGGCCGGGAGACGGCGGGGGGGAGCCGGTTCCTGAGGAGACCCCCCTGGTGACGCCTACGCCAAGCAATACGGTTGATATTGTCGTGGCTGTGCAGAATATCGATCTTGGCGGGAGAATTACTACAGAAGGAGACGCTCCGGCCGTCAATTTGAGAAGTTGGCCGATTACCTCGTTGCCACTTAAGCCGGATAATTATTACAACTCTTTGGAAGACGTCGAAGGTAAAAGGGCGAAGATCGCGATACCTCGCGGGGTGCCTATTACGCCCGATATGTTATTTGAGATAGGGGAGATGCTTTCCCTGCCTGCCAGTGACGCTTCGCTCTTTGCCCCAGACAGTCGTGTCGCCTACGCCATCCCGATGGATCGACAGGGCGGCGTAGCATGGGGCATTCGGCCCGGCGATCACGTGGATGTCGTCGCAGCTTTGCAGATGATTCCCGTGAGCGGTAACCTACAGGAGGGATTACGGCAGTTCACCTACCTATCGGAGAATGATCAACCTAACCAAACGGCTGTATTTGGGAGCTTTGAGACATTGCCGAATGGGCGGGTTGCCGCGATCGCGCCGGCGAACGCGGCGGTGAACCAAGTGCCAAATTTGATAGTCCAACTCACTGTGCAGGATGCCATAGTATGGAAAATTGGCACGTGGGAGCAAGAGAAAGCTGCCCCTGAGAGAGTAGCGACTGCTGCGTCCGAGACGGGAGCCGAAGAGGGGGCAGAAAATGGCGAGGGAGGCGGGGGCGGCTTTATGGGGGGCGGTGAAGCACAAGTAGCTGCGACACCCGTCCCTGAAGCCCCTACCTATAATGAAGTTGAACCGGTGACATTACTGGTCACGCGGGAAGACGTCTTGGTGCTAAAATACCTTATGGAGATGGGCGCGGACTTAGACCTCGTCCTCCGTCCGGCTGGATACACCAGTAGTGTTGTGCAGACGCAGCCGGTATGGTTGCGCTATGTGATTGAGCAGTACCAGTTGCCAGGTACAATGCCGGATCTGCCCGTGGCGCCGAAAGAGGTGCGACAGCCATTGGAATTGCCCATCCAGCCAGTGGCTACGCCCGAGGGCGCGCAGGAGTAGGGAGATCTCAATGCCTGAAAAAATTCGCTTAATGATTGTGGATGATGTGGCGGAGACGCGCGAGCAACTCCGCAAACTCATCTCATTTGACCCTGATATTGAAGTTGTAGCGATGGTGGGAAGCGGTGAGGAAGCCGTCGCCATCGCGCCGAAGGCTTTGCCGGATGTGGTATTAATGGACATTAACCTACCTGGTATGGATGGCATCACCGCAACCGGCGAGATTGTGGATATTATGCCAACCGTTCAGGTCGTGATGCTCTCTGTGCAGGGGGAGAGCGACTATATGCGCCGGGCGATGATGGCAGGTGCACGAGATTTTCTGACTAAGCCGCCCAGCGCCGATGACTTGCTGAATACCATTCATCGTACGTACAAGCTACGGCAGAAAATGGGGACGGGACAGCTGACGCCGGGAGGTGCGCCAGGAGGGCAAGCGCCAGTCGAGCGGAAGCCGGCACAGCAGGGCAAAATCCTCACGGTTTTTAGTCCTAAAGGCGGAACCGGATGTACAACCGTCGCCGTCAATTTAGCCATCGCATTACAGACGTTACTTGGTTCAGATGCGAAGATTTGTCTTGTCGATGCGAATTTGCAGTTTGGGGATGTGTCGATTTTCCTGAAGCTGCAAGCTACCCGGACTTTGTCGGATCTGGCACCCCACGCGCAAGATTTGGATTCGAATTTGTTGCGTACAGTCATAGCTACTCATTCCTCCGGCATCCGGGTCCTAGCTGCTCCGGTTACTCCTGAAGAAGCGGAGATGTTTCAGGATGCTGGCGTCGAGGAAGGCGGCAGCAACCGCGCGATGAAGGCGATTTTGGAATTCGCTCAGCAGGAATTTGATTACTTGATCATTGACACCGCCCACCATATCGATGATATCATCTTGGCCGCGCTGGATATCAATGATGCACTGCTCGTACTCACGCGTCCTATCATCCCAGATATTCGGGGAGCGAGGATGTTCATCGAACTGTTGCAGAAACTCGAATATCCGATGGAACATGTGGACTTGGTGATAAATAATGTGGATAATAAACGGATGGGCATTCAGCCGGAAGCTATCGAGCGCGCCATGATGCCGGCAATTGCCCATATTCCGTTGGACGAACGCACAGCTTTGCGGGCGGCTAACTACGGTGAACCTTTCATATTGAAGGATAACCGAACGCCCATTGGGCAGGCGGTCATCGATTTGGCTAAGAAACTTCATAATCGCTTTGCCCAGAGAGCCGAAGAAAAAGCGGCTGCGGAAGAAGAATCACAAAGACATGTTGGCTTAGGTCGTTTATTGTAGTTTTGGAACCTATTTGGAACCTATAGTGAGGTAAATAGAAATGTCCCTCTTGCGAAGAATTGAGAGAAAGGATTCCTCTTCATCTTCCCAGCGCTCTTCTGAACGAGAAGGTGATCAGGTGAAACGACGATCTGTACCTAGGGCGCGAGATGCCTATCGAGATCTGAAGACCCGGGTACAGAATCAGTTGATCACGGAGCTTGACCCTTCGATGGACGTATCTCAAACCGCTGAGGTGCGTGAGACGATTCGCGATATGTATAACGAGATCCTGCAAGAAGAAAGCGTTGTCCTTGGGCGACGAGAGCGGGACGCGCTTTTCGAGCAAATTGTCGCGGAAATCTTGGGCCTTGGCCCTTTGGAACCCTTGTTGGCCGATGACTCTATCACTGAGATCATGGTCAATGGCCCGAAGAAGATTTTTATAGAGCGCAAGGGTCGAATCCGTCGCGTCAACATCACCTTCGAATCTAACGAACACTTGATGCGCATCATCGAGCGCATCGTCGCGCCGTTGGGCCGTCGTATCGATGAGAGCAGTCCTACGGTCGACGCGCGCTTGAAAGATGGATCGCGTGTCAACGCCGTGATCCCGCCGATCTCCCTGATCGGTCCGATACTCACCATCCGAAAGTTCTCCAAAGATCCCCTGACCGTTGAGGATCTGATTCGCTTCGGATCGGTGACAGAAGAGAGCATGGAATTTATGAGATCTACGGTTATCGCCGCGCTCAATATCATCGTTTCGGGCGGTACTGGAACCGGTAAGACGACGTTCTTGAACGTCCTTTCTAGCTATATCCCCTCTGACGAACGGATTGTGACGATTGAGAACGCGGCGGAGTTGCAGTTGCGACAGGAACACATCGTCACCTTGGAGTCCCGCCCCCCGAACGTTGAGGGGAAAGGCGAGGTCAGCATTCGCGATTTGGTGATCAATTCCTTGCGGATGCGCCCGGATCGAATCATCGTGGGCGAGTGTCGTGGCGGTGAGGCGCTTGACATGCTCCAGGCAATGAATACCGGGCACGAGGGGAGTATGACGACAGCCCATGCGAACAATACCCGTGATACCCTCTCTCGTTTGGAGACTATGGTGATGATGGCCGGTATGGAATTGCCTCAGCGAGCTATTCGTGAGCAGGTCGCTTCGGCCATTGATCTTATCGTTCAGTTGTCGCGTTTCCGCGATGGCTCGCGGCGCGTCGTAGCCGTCACCGAGATTCAGGGCATGGAAGGTGATGTGATCACCACGGCGGACATCTTCAAATTCCAACACAGCGGTTATGAAGACGGCAAGGTTATCGGATCGTTGCGCCCGACGGGCATCCGGCCCAAATTTATGTCGAAGATTGAAGAAGCCGGCATTCGTCTTCCCCCCTCCATCTTTGGCGTAGCTCAGAGTCGACGATTCTAATCTGGCGAATGCTTTCGGTTGCATCCAAGAACGACTTCCACGTTTGTGAAACAATCTCTTCAGGAATTTAATTAGTGTTGGGGAAGTTGAACTAATGTTGCCTTGGGTAGTTCCAGAAATTAAAACCTCCCAAATCTGATACTTTTTCCTCAGAAAACTGCTCATTTTGGGGAGATTTATTTCTTAGAACGGCCTTAGCAAGCGTTTGGGAACGCCCGTATATTTTAGCTGGATTTTCGGTAAAGTTCGGTTAAAAACATAAGATGGTGTGCTCGGACGCAGCCTTAGTAGGAGGTTGGAAATATGCCAATAATAGTCATTGTTGGTGCGGGGATTATCATAGTAGCTATTGTTCTGCTCGTGATCGGACTTTCTCGAAATCCAGCTGGGCAGGACCTGGTTGAAGATCGTATCGGCGGCGAGGGTAGATCGAGGAAGAAAAAGAAGAAAAAAGAAGAACGTGGTGAATCGGTCATTGGCGCCGCAGTGGATAGGGCCGTCGAAGGCCAAGGGTTTGCGCAAGACTTAGCGACGCAATTAGCGCGCGCCAACTTAAAGTGGACCGTGGGTGAGTTTCTGACGATGTGTGTTACCATAGGGCTGGGCGCGGCGGTGATCCTCTACTTGATCAACCGGGCGTTTCTCATCCCCGTAGGTTTGGTGGGTGGTTTTCTGTTGCCCCGCTTATATATCGGCATACAGCGAAGGCGGCGCTTAAAGGAATTTAATTCCCAGTTGGGTGACGCCTTGAACTTGATGGTTAACTCTCTCCGGGCCGGATACAGCACGATGCAGGCAATGGAGAGTATCTCCAATGAGATGCCGGCCCCCCTCGCTGAAGAATTTGGGCGCATCGTCTTGGAACTCCAGCTGGGTGTTGATTTTGACACGGCGATGGGGAACTTGTTGCGTCGCGTGCCAAGCGCTGATATGGATTTGATTGTGACCGCGATGAGTGTCCAGCGTGAGGTCGGTGGCAACTTGGCCGAGGTGCTCGATTCTATCAGTGAGACGATTCGAGAACGTGTCCGTATTAAGGGCGAGATCAGAACGATGACTTCGCAGGGGCGTATTACCGGCATCTTGGTTACAAGTTTGCCCTTCATCTTAACCGGAATTATCTCCCTACTTAACCCCGAGTACATCAGCATGCTCATAGAGGATTCCTGTGGTTGGATTATGATTGGCGTCAGTTTCTTTATGATTGGATTAGGATACTTTGCGATGAATAAGATAGTATCCATCGAGGTTTAGGGGAGGACGTTATGCCATCAGCGGTTATTGTCGCGGCCGTCGTCATCATCATCGGCATCGTTGCGGTGATGGTGCTGCGCAGTTCGCGTGAATCTCAAAGTATTGAAGATCGCCTTAATGAGCTGGCGGCTTTGGGTGAACCTGTAACGTTGGAGCAATTGGAGCTTTCTCAGCCTTTTTCGGAGCGGGTGATCGTGCCAATGGTCGAAAAGCTTAGCGATATGTCCCAACGCTTTACCCCGCAGCAAGTTGTAGAAGAATCCAGACATCAACTCCGGCTGGCCGGAATGGCTCATAAGCTCTCGCCAGCTCAGTTTTCCGGTATGCGGCTAGGGGCAGCGCTGGGTGTGGGTGTGTTAGCGGTCGTCATCGTGTTGTCTCTGTCCTTGCCCGCTTGGCAGGAGATCGGAGGCGTGGCCTTTGGCTTGATCTTCGGCTACTATGCCCCCAATATCTGGTTAGGTACCAAGATATCTCAGCGACAGAATGAGGTCATCAAGGCGTTGCCAGATGCGTTGGATCTTTTAACCATTTGTGTGGAAGCAGGGCTGGGCTTCGATGCTGCTATGGCGAAAGTTGCCGATAAATGGGATAATGAGTTGAGCTTGGCGTTTATGCGGACGGTTCAAGAGATGCAATTGGGCAAGACACGGCGCGAAGCGCTTCGTGATATGGCGATGAGTATGGATGTGGGAGATGTCACCTCCTTTGTGGCCGCTATTGTTCAGGCGGATCAATTAGGCGTCAGCATGGCTAAGGTGATGCGCATTCAGTCGGATACGATGCGGATGAAGCGCCGCCAGCGCGCGGAAGAGAAAGCCAATCAGGCTCCGGTCAAGATGATGATTCCCCTCGTTTTCCTGATCTTTCCCCCCATCTTCATCGTGTTGTTGGGGCCGGCGGTCATCAAATTCAAAAATATGGATAGTAGCTAAAATCCCTAGGCGCGGCCGTGGAAAATGAAAATCTGATAACGTGGGCTTGGCGCGCCTATCGATGGGGCATTGACCTCGTTCTGCCGCCCCAATGCGTGGGCTGTAGGGAGGTTGGCCTATGGCTTTGCCCCTCGTGCGCCCAGAAAATTCCTCTGTGGGAAGCGCCTCAATGCCCACGCTGTGGCCGCCCTTGGGAGGGAGAAGGGTTGTGCACCGTCTGTCGAGAATCACCACTTCAAGTGGCCCCCATTCGCTCTACTTTCCTGTTCCAAGCCAAGATCCGCGATGTGATGCATGCCTTGAAATATCGCGGTGGCCGGCAGGTGATTCAGCCTTTGACGTCCCGGATGGTAGAGGCTTGGCAGCGTGCCGAGTTCGAGACCGATCTACTAGTACCCGTCCCATTGCATCCTCGCCGTGAGGCAAAACGCGGGTATAATCAGGCTAATCTATTGGCATGTGCCTTGGGGAAAGAGCTTGAGGTGCCGGTTGCCAGCCGGTTGCTGCGGCGAACTCGTCCTACTGTCTCCCAAACGAAGTTAAACCGGAAACAGCGACGTGAAAACGTGAGCGGTGCATTTACCTACCCAGATGATATTCCTTTGGATGATATGCATCTCACGTTAGTGGATGACGTCGCCACGACCGGCGCTACATTGGAGGCTTGCGCGGACGTACTATTGGCTCATGGAGCAAAAAGTGTCAGTGCGTTTACTTTGGCGCGTGCGCCATAACGGGTCTTTTGGATTTCGCCGGACAACTCCTGAGATAGCCCTAAAAGCGGCGAAGATTTGCGCGCTTGTGAAAATCACAGACCTTTTTTGCGTCGCTACTGGGTTGAGGATGCGGATAGTATGATTGCACCCAGCGAATTCCTGAAGAGCCGCCATAACTAACATATTTTTCAAGGAGGTAGATCTATGGAGTCGTTACAAATTTACACTCGGGATTTGGAGTTGAATGATCGGCTGCGAGATTATGTGGAATCCAAAGTCTCCAAATTCGAGCGTTATCTTCCCAAGTTGGATAGCGTCCGAGTGGATCTCTCGGAGAGTAATGCCCGCGATAGTTCCCAGCGGATGGTAGCCCAAATTACGGTCTATGTGCCACGGGCGATTCTACGGGCTGAGGAGCGCGCGGGAGATATTTTCAGCGCCGTCGATTCGGTGATGGACAAGATGTATCGTCGCATTGAGCGCTATAAGGGACGCCGTCAGCAGGCGCGGCGAGCGACGGCGGAGGTGTTGCAGGATGTCCTGGAGGAAGAAGAGGCCCTATACGAAGAGGAATCGGACATCGTGCGCGTCAAGGAATTTGAGGTTAGCGCCATCCCCCCAGAGGACGCCGTGGAGCAGATGGAATTGCTGGGGCACCACTTCTACGTTTTCTTGGATGGCACCGATGGTCGGCTTAGTGTGGTCTATAAGCGCAAGAACGGCGACTACGGTTTGTTGAAACCGCGATATTGATCAGCTCGTTAGGTTAAAAAGGGACAGGGGCACGTTAACCGTGCCCCTGCCTTGTTTCAACATGCGAAATCATACTTGGATACAATTCATCATTGGGCTGGCGATCTTGCTCGCTTTGGGCGGCGCCGAGCCGGTGAGGGCACAGGGCGAGCCAGAGGACGACGGCGTTATCCTCGGACCGCAGAATCCCGAGGAGATGGAGGCGTTCTTCGATGCCTATCTGCCCGCTCAGATGGAGCGATATGAGATCCCCGGCGCGGCGATTGCGGTGGTGAAGGACGGCCAGCTCTTTTTCGCCGAGGGCTATGGCGTCGCCGATACGCGCAGCCAGCGCCCGGTCGTCGCGGATCAGACCCTTTTCCATATCGGCTCGATCACCAAGCTCTTCACCTGGACGGCGGTGATGCAACTGGTCGAGGATGGCGTCTTAGATCTCCATACGGACGTCAATACCTACCTTGCCGATACCGATGTCCAAATCCCCGAAACTTACCTGGAGCCGGTCACGTTGCACAACCTACTGACCCACACACCCGGCTTCGAGGATCGCATCGGCAATCTCTATCGCATCCGCCGCTACGATGCCGTGCCGCTGCCGCAGTATATTCGCGCGCAACTCCCGGCGCGCGTCTATCCCCCCGGCGAGATCATCGCCTACTCCAATTATGGCGCCGCCCTGGCCGGCTATATCATTCAAGAGACATCTGGACTATCCTACGAACAGTACATCGAGACGCATATTTTGGAGCCGCTTCAAATGGAGCGCTCCTCCATTCGGCACCCGCTGCCCGCGTCCCTGGCCGAGGATGAGGCGCTGGGTCATCTGCGCATCTTAGGCGATGTCGTCCCCATCCGAGAGTATTTCCCCAGCGCGCCCTTGGTGGGGATGAGCGCCACGGTCACCGACATGGCCAATTTCATGATCGCGCATCTGCACGAGGGCGAGTATGAGGACACGCGCATCCTCCAGCCGGAGGCGGCGCGGATGATGCAGCGTCAGCAATTCACGCATGATCCGCGCCTGGCCGGCGTGACCTATGGCTTCGTCGAGTGGGATCGCAACGGCCAGCGGATGCTCTGGCATGGCGGCAGCACCTCGCTCTTTCAGAGCATCATCATCCTGCTGCCGGAGCACGACGTGGGCTTGTTCGTGATCTACAACAAGAAAAGTGAATCCGAGGCGGGACGTGAGCTGCGCCAGGACTTTTTGGATCGATATTATCCGGCGGAATCTGAGCCGCCGCACCCGATGCCCGATCACGAGACGCGGGTTGATCTCTTCACCGGCACCTATCGTGAGAGCCGCTGGGCGCACACCACTGTGGATAAGTTGATCTACGCCTTTGCGCGCACGCACAACATCGATGCGAATCCCGATGGCGCCATATCGTTATTTGGGGAATCCTACGTAGAAGTGTCCCCTTCGTTTTTCCAGGGCGTGACCGGCGAGGGCCGCATCGCCTTCTGGCGCGACGATGAGGGCGAGGTGTCGCGTGCTTTCTATGATTTCGATCCCCACGAGGCGCTCATCAAGCTACCATGGTACCGCTACCCCATCGTTCACATCAGCGTGGCGGGCGTTTGCATGGCGATCTTTCTCCTCTCGCTGTTCTTATGGCAGCCTCAACGCAGGGATGCACGTGTGGGGATGCTAAGCACCGAGGGGCGGCGGATCATTAAGCCGCTCTGCGTGATCAATCTTCTCTATCCCATCGTGATGACGATTATCGCCCTCACGATCTTGGTGCGACGCGTGCCCAGCCTGGAGATTTTGGTCCCGCTCGTGATGATGGCGCTGATCCTGCCCTTAGCCGCCGCCGTCTTCTTCACCTTGCTCGCGTGGTGGGAGCGCTATTGGGGATTGAGCGAGCGCATCTTTTACACCATCGTTACCTTAGCGGCGTTAATCTTTTTGGGATGGCTGGACTACTGGAATATGCTAGGCGCGTGGCGATTCTTCTAGCCGTCGCTCTTGTTTAGCCGTCGTTCTCCGCATTCCACGGCTCATCGTCCCAATCGCCTTGCGGGAGCCGGAGATTGGCGCGTTTTCCCCACGCTTCCCGCACATCGGCCACCAAGAAGATGGAACCCGTGGCCAGAATCCCCCAATTTGGCCGGAGATGCCGTCCCGCTTGCTCCAACGCGCGACGCGGATTGACGGCGATTTCTGCGCCCTGCCCCAGATCGGCGCACAGATCCGCCAACTTGGCGGGCGCCGCCGCGCGCGGATGATAGGAGCGCGTGACGATGATGTGCTCGCTGATGGGCATGAGCGCGTTGAGCATCCCCTCGATGTCCTTGTCGCTGGAAGCGCCGTAGATCAGCACCCATTTGGTGTCCGGGAACCACGTGCGCAGCGATTCCGCCAGCTTCTCTGCCGAGTAAGGGTTGTGGGCGCAATCGACGACCAGGCGCGGCTCCTGATGGAGCACCTCGAGTCGCCCCGGCCAGGTGACCTCCGCCAGCCCGGCGCGCAGCGCCGCCGGCGTCGCCCACTCGTGGCCGGTCTGATGTAAGATCGCCGTCGCTGCAACCGCCACGCACGCATTTTCCTGTTGGAAATCCCCCAGCAGCGCCACGTCGTACGTTCCATCAAACACCGAGGGTGAATCTGTGCGCTGCACGGTGATTGTCTGCCCGCTGAAATGACGTTCCCCCGGCTCCCATATCCAATCGCGCCCGACCTGCGTCAGCGGCGCGGCATGCGCTTTGGCGATGGCCGTCAACTCGGCGATGGCCTCCGGCGGCTGCGGCGCCGTGACGACCGGCACGTGCGGCTTGATGATCCCGCCCTTCTCGTGCGCGATCTCGCCGATGGTATCGCCCAGCAGGTAGGTGTGATCCAAGCTGAGCGAGGTGATGATGCTGATCTCCGGCGTGACGACGTTGGTGGCGTCCAAGCGCCCCCCCAGACCCACCTCCATCACCGCGAGATCGACCTCCTGGCGCGCGAAGTAGAGAAAACCGAGCGCAGTAGTGACCTCGAAGGTCGTCAGTTTGGGATCGCTCTCCACCACAGGCTGGATCTCGTTGATCAGCGCCGTCATCTCAGCGCGTGAGATAGGCTTCTGGTTGATCTGGATGCGCTCGCGATAGGTGTGGAGATGCGGTGATGTGTACAATCCCACCCGTAGACCGGCGGCCTGCGCCATCGCGGTCAGCATCGCGGAGACCGACCCCTTCCCCTTGGTGCCGGCGATGTGCAGCGTGGGATAGTTGTGTTGCGGATTCCCCAGCTTTTCCAGCAGCTCCTCAACGCGTTCGAGCTTGAACTCGCGCGGGGTATAACGCTCGATGCGGCGTTTCTCGTAATCTACCAACCCGTAGAGATAGCGAAGTGTGTCGTGATAATTCATCCTCATTGTGTCATCCTTTTTCGTTCGTTTTTCGTCATTCTTTGATTTTGCGTTGAGGAAGCTTCTCGCTCCTCTTACTCCCTCCTTCCTACTCCCCCCCTATACCAACGCCAACCCCGGCTCGATGTCCAAATCCCATCTAGTACCAGTGCGCTCTTGGGCGGGATAGCGGTAGGTCCCGGCGGCGGCGATCATCGCGCCGTTGTCGGTGCAGAGCACCAGCGGCAGGGTGTGGACGGGCAGGGCGACGCGCTCCCGCACGGCCCGGCGCAGCGCTTGGTTCGCGGAGACCCCGCCAGAGAGCAACACGGCAGTGACGTCGAATGCTTCGGTGGCCTGCGCCGTTTTCTCGGCCAACACCTCGACGACTGAGGCCTGAAACGCGGCGGCCATATCGGCGATCAGGCGCGGGGGACGCGGGCCGCTGTACGGTCGAAGTTGGCGCATCACCGCCGTCTTCAAGCCGCTGAAGCTGAAATCGTAGGTGCCGGGCAGCCACGCGCGCGGCAGATCGAAGGTGTAGGCCTGGCCCTCTTTCGCTGCCGCCTCGATGGCCGGCCCGCCGGGATAGCCCAGATCCAACATCCGCGCGACCTTATCGAAGGCCTCGCCTGCCGCGTCGTCCAACGTCCCGCCTAGGCGCTCGTAGGCGCCGTGATCGTGCGCGATCACCAACTCCGTATGGCCGCCGGAGACGATGAGCGCCAGCATGGGGAACTCCAACGTCTCGTTCGATCCGCCGTCGGCCTCGGTGTGCAGCCAATGCGCGTAGAGATGGCCCTCCAGGTGATTGACGGGGATCAACGGTAGATTGTGCCCGGGCAACTCGTTGCCTAGCGCCGCGCCCTTCGCGAAGTTCAACCCCACCAGCAGCGATCCCGGCAGCCCCGGCCCGTAGGTGACGGCGATGGCGGTGAGATCGCCCCAGCCGACGTGGGCCTCTTCCAGCGCCTGCTCCGTCACCGGGATGATGGCCTTGATGTGCTCGCGGGAGGCCATCTCCGGGTAGACGCCGCCATACTCGGCGTGCAGTTCCACCTGGGAGGCGATGACGTTGGAGAGGATGCGCCGTCCATCCTCCACCACCGCCGCCGCCGTCTCATCACATGAGGTCTCGATGCCTAAAATTCGGATCGCCATAAGTTCTTTGCTCCTCGGTAGTCATTTGTATTTGGCCGGGGCGCGGCGGGGTCCTCTTGGGGAGGATAAAAAACGCCGGCCCCAACAGGTAGGGGGATTTGGATCACCAGATCCAGCGATTGATTTACGCCATCGGGATAATCAATTGATAGGGATACGCGGTGAGATTCTCAAAGTTGCCTTCGGGATCGACGTAGATGATGTCCTCGATGCGGCAGCCCATCCCTTCGTCGGGATAATAGAGGCCCGGCTCCACCGTGAAGACGTGCCCCGGCGCAATCTGGGCCGTGTTGTCCGGCGTGTCGCGGAACATCGGCGTCTCGTGCAATTCCAGCCCCACGCCGTGTCCCAAGCTGTGGATATAGCCGGAGAGCGCCGAGGCATCCTCCGCGATGGTGGGATGTCCGCGCTCGCGGAAGAAGGCGCACGTCATCTGCTGATAGTGGCGCGTGGGCGTGCCGACCGCCAAGTTGGCGATGACCTGGCGCGTGCTGGCGAGCACATCGTCGTAGAGGCGTTGCATCGCCTCCGGCGCGTACCCCAAGCAAAAGGTGCGCGTCATATCGAAGAAGTAGCCGCCGCCCGCCTCGCAGGGGAAAATATCAAAGACGATGCTCTCGCCCAGTCGCATCGGCTTTTCCAGTGTGCCCTTGCTGTGCGGGATGCCGCTGTCGCGCCCGGTGGCGAAGATAAAGCCCTCTGGATCCTCCAGTCCCTGGAGCGCGATCATGCGGCGGATGTGGGCGTGAACATCGCCCACGGTGAGGATCTCGCCGTCGGCGCGGAGGAGCTGCTCGTCGTCATCGACCGCGTGCTCGCGCAGGAAGGCCTCCGTCTGCCGGACGATCTCCGCCGTGCGCCGGCCCATCTCGCGGATGCGCGCGACTTCGGCGGCGTCCTTCGTCGTCCGCGCCGCGCTGATCAGATCGTCTTGGAACTCCGCGGTGACCTGAATATCCGGCAAGCCGGCCTCCAACGCCGTGAGCAGCGCGTACGCCTGGCCTTGATCCGCCAGCCCGTAGAACCCTACCCGGCCTTGGACGTCCAAATCCTCAAAGATGCGGGCATAGTAAGCGACGGTGGCGCGCAATGCATCACCCTCGTGCTCCCTTAAAAGTTCGTGATACTTATAGCGTGAGCTGAGCGTCAGCGGATACCCCAAAACGGCGGCCTCCTCACGCTCCATCGGGTTGATGATCGCCTGCGGGCCAGCCCCGCGCTTCTGGATAATCAGCGCCTGCGTCAGGCCCGCGCCCTTCGTCAGATAGGTGAGCGGCGGGTTGCCGTGCACCTTGCCGCTGACTACAATAGCATCCAAATTGCGCTCATCCATCAAGCGCGAAAGATCCTCTTTCATTACAGTCGCCTCCGGTTATCCTATGCTAATATAGTGTGGAATTCATCAACCAGATTCTGCCACAGCAGGATGAAAAGTCAAAAGGTTGCGGGGCGCTTTGCCGAAGATGATTCTCCAGATTTATCGCCGCGTAAAAATTGTGTAAGAAAGGCGTCAGATTTGCGTCAAGCAGAAAGTGAGAGGATACGATATAGTAGAAGCGTAGTGGGAATCGGGGCCCACACCAAAGCAAAATGATTCTCCTCCTTCTGATGAGGCCGGGGTTAATGGGACGCCCCGGCCTTCTTTTTTGGGTGGGATTCGCCATTACCTCTCAAAATCTATGCAGATGGGGTTGATGATCTTTCCCTTATTCCCTGCATCGTAAGAAAAGCGTCAGATTCGCGTCAAGTATAAAATAGAAGACGTGGTTATAATAAAGATAGTGGGTTCGGGGCCCACATAAAGCAAAATGATTCTCCTCCTTCTGATGAGGCCGAGGGTACTGGGACAACCCTCGGCCTTTTGCTGTCCCAACACGCCGGTCCTCCTCCCGGATAAGGAGGGCAAGATACCGCTGACTGTCGAGAGCATACCCGTGCTCTCGATTTTTGCGTCATAGACACAGCCCCGCCTCGAAGATGTAATTTTGGCCTTCCACGCTTGTCTTCCCTCCCCAAAAAGCGGCCCTCAGGTAGTTCCAAAATTTAAAACCTTCCAAACCAGATGCTTTTTCATCGGAAAATCGTTTGTATTTGGGAGGTTTATTTTCTTGGAACGGCCTCATCCATTTGCGATCCGTGCCATCCGTGATAGACTACCTATGATCAGGAGGCATTATGGCACAGGCTTTATACCGCAAATGGCGACCGCAAACTTTTGATGATGTCGTGGGGCAGGAGCACATTGTGCGCACCCTGCGTCACGCCTTGCGCACCGGACACGTGCACCACGCTTATCTATTGGCGGGACCGCGGGGCACCGGCAAGACGACGACGGCGCGACTCATTGCCAAGGCCGTCAATTGCTTGGATCCAGATATCGAGAATCGCCCGTGTAATCAATGTGAGATTTGCCGGGCGATTGCCAATCAGCAATTGATGGACCTCGTCGAGATCGACGCGGCGTCCAATACCGGCGTGGATAATATCCGCGATCTGTTGGAGAAGGTGAGTTTCCACCCTGCCCGCGCGCGTTACAAGGTCTACGTGATCGACGAGGTGCACATGTTGTCGACGGCCTCGTTCAACGCCTTGTTGAAGACGTTGGAGGAGCCGCCGGAGCACGTGATCTTCGTGCTGGCGACGACCGAACCGCACAAAATTCTCCCCACGGTGCTCTCGCGCTGTCAGCGCTTTGAGTTCCGTCGCATTCCCCTGCGTGAGATTGTCGCGCGGTTGGAGCGGATCGCCGAGGAGGAGGAGGTCGAGGTCAGCCCGGAGGCGCTGGATCTGATCGCGCGGGCGGCGACCGGCAGTATGCGCGATGCCATCAGCCTCTTCGATCAGATGGCGGCGGGGGGCATCGTGACGGCGGAGTATGTGCGGACGATGTTGGGCGCGGAGCGGCGCGATGTGGTGCAGTCGCTGGTGCAGGCCTGGCTGGATGGCGGCCTGGACAAGGGATTGCAGATCGTGAATCGCGCGATTGATGGCGGCGCGGACCCGCGTCAACTGGCCGGACAGACGGCGGATTTCCTGCGTGGCCTGTTGTTGATGCGCCTAGGCGCCGGCGATACGTGGGCCGATCCCACGCCGGAGGAGCGCCCGCACCTCCAGGAGATGGCTCAGCAAGCGAAACCCAATCGCCTGGTCGAGGCGACGCGGCGTTTCAGCGAGGTCGCCTCGGCGCGGCGGAGCGGCTGGCAGCCCCAGTTGCCGTTGGAGTTGGCTTTTGTCGAAATGACGTTGGATCCGGCGCCTGCCGAAACGCAAGTGGTCGTTCAACAGGCGCCCGAAAAGGCCGCTGCCACAGTCCGAGAAAGTTCAGCGCAGCAGCGTCAGGTGCGCCGCGTGCGTAAAATCCAGCCGGATCGTCCCTCACAGCAGGATGAAGGGCAAGAAGCCTCATCCACGGAGGCCGAGGAAACGGCGGCCGCGCCGTCATCAGCGGCGGAGCTTGCCCCGGAGACGATGGAAAAAATTCGCGAGCACTGGCGTGAAATCGTTGGGCGCGTGCAATCGGCGAATGTGAGCTTGGGCGCGCTC
This sequence comes from uncultured Anaerolineales bacterium, assembly GCA_964468735.1. Taxonomy (GTDB): domain Bacteria; phylum Chloroflexota; class Anaerolineae; order B4-G1; family SLSP01; genus JAAAOZ01. The sequence goes on from CAYXVS010000008.1 coordinate 16,009, forward strand.
CTGCGCGGCGCCAAGCCCCTGGGCGTCGATCTTGAGGGGCGGCTTGTGCTGGGATTCCGTCACAACTTCCATCGCGACCGTGTGCAGCAGGATGAGAATCGCAACCAGGTGGAGGATATCCTCTCCAATATGTTCTCTCGGAAGATGATCGTGCGCTGCGAGGGGGACAGTTGGCAACCTCCCGCGCAAGCGGCTTCCTCTGATTCGTCTTCTAAATCCGCATCCAAGCCCGCACCTCAGAAACATGCGTCCTCAACTTCCTCCGATGCTCCTGCCGAAGACAAAACCGCATCGGCATCACCAAAAGCTAAGGAAAATGCTAATGGAGAGGAAGCCCCATCTGCTGAAGGTGAAGATGAATTGGTGCGCCGCGCCAAAGAGGTACTGGGCGCGGTTCCCAGAATTAGCGATTAGATGAGTTTTGGTAATTTACTTAATTGATGTTGTTTTTGTATCTATGTTTTTATTGATGAGGTGAGATCGTGAGTACGAAAAATGATTACAGGGATTTTCTTAAGAGATTGAAACTATTTGTTAGTAAGCGACCTGATCTTGTTACGATGACTCTTAGCAATATTTTCACTATGCGTTTAATTGGTAATAAGACGCATGGCGATCTTGCTGAAATCGCCATTGCTGAGTTTGTTAATCAATATATGTATGATTTTCGATCTGTGCATGTCGGAAAAGAACTCTTCCGTTCTAAATCTCATGAGGAAGACATCCAAGTTTTTAATGAGATTACGAATGCGGAACTTCCGATAAGTCTCAAAGCATACGGGAACGGACCTCTTCAATTATCAACTGATAAGGAATCGAAGATGTTTTCTCTTCTTGAAAGTGAAGGAGCTGAAATCACAGATCAGGAGAAGATTAAGAAAATATTTGAAGATCCTGCTTTCTCTGAGTTTGACGATGTTAATGTTCTCCCGCTTATTTATGACGAGAAAAGAAAACTATGCAATATTATGGTGTTTGATTATGTTTTAGCTAAACAAAAAACTCACATTATCAAGCTTATAGACAAGGGGCATGGGCGAAAACACCCCGTGTATCGCTTTTATGATGAACGAGGGGAATACATTTGTGAAGTGCGCTATGGCGGCACTGCTGCTAATGCTCTTCAGCGAGGATTGTGGACACATACCAAGAACGCTAATTGGTGCTTTAATAGTATAACTGGTGGCTGGATTGACTATTCTCATAATATGGTTTTGGTTGAATTATTTTCGCATGCGTTGGTTTCTTCAGAGTTGGGCCATTCTATGGCACTTGAAAAAATAAAAGAAGATATTAAAAGATTGCAGATGGGAACCAGAAAGGAATAGTGATGTCTCAGCAGTTGCCACTCTTTGAGGATTACGTAACTCCAGAAACAGAAGGAATAAAGTATGCTGGCTCTAAGCTGAAGTTGTTGCCATATATTGTAAAATTAGTTAATGAAGTACAACCTCATACTGTTCTTGATGGCTTTTCGGGCACAACTAGGGTTGCGCAAGCCCTTGCAAAATTGGGTTATAGCGTTATAGCGAACGATATAGCGGTTTGGTCAAAGGTATTTGGTACATGTTATTTATTAAATGAGAGGACAGAGAGTTATTATGAAGAACTTATCAATTACTTAAACTCTTTACCTGGAAAAGATGGGTGGTTTACTGAAAATTACGGTGGATTACCTAACGAAGGAAACGCGAAGCAGTCTGATGGTCTTAAGAAACCTTGGCAAGTTCATAATACTAGGAAACTAGATGCTATACGAGAAGAAATAGATAAGCTTGAACTTGATGAAACTGAACGTTCTGTGGCCTTAACCAGTCTTATTTACGCATTGGATTCCGTTGATAATACAATAGGACATTATGCATCGTATTTAAAAGAATGGTCTGCTCGTTCCTTTAACACTATGACTTTGAGAGTTCCAAACCTCTTTCTTCCTGAAGGTAGTCACATGGTTTTAAATAATGATATATTCAATATTCTTAATGAAGTGGAAGTTGACTTGGCTTATTTTGATCCTCCTTATGGTTCAAACAATGAAAAAATGCCACCTTCAAGGGTGCGCTATGCTGCCTATTATCACATTTGGACTACAATTTGTTTGAATGACAAGCCTGAATTATTTGGTAAAGCTAAGAGACGTACTGATACATCAGACAGAGTAGCTGCATCTATTTTTGAAGAGTATCGTCGCAATGAAGAAACTGGCAGATTTATTGTTGTAGAAGCAATTGAACGGTTGTTAAGGGATGTGAAAGCTAACTATATCATTTTATCTTACAGTTCTGGAGGAAGAGCGACTGCTCAAGATCTGCATTATGCCATATCAAAAAGTGGAGAAATAAAGAAAATCGTAGAAGTAGATTATAAAAGAAACGTGATGGCTAATATGACTTGGACAAATGAGTGGGTTAAAGATTCCGAGAAACCTCATAAGGAATTTTTGTTTTTGATTGAGAAGTAAGAGATGTACCATTATAAACCGAAAAGCATCAAGGGAGGCAATTCAATATGGCACGTCGAGGACGTCGTGGTGGTGGTATGGGCGGGATGGATCCCCAGCGAATGATGCGTCAAGTTCAAAAGATGCAGGAGGAGATGCAAAAAGTACAGGCCGAGGTCGAGCAAGAGGTTTTGACCGTCTCCTCTGGCGGCGGGATGGTCGAGGTGACCATCACCGGCGGGCTGGAGATCCAGGACATCGCCATCAAGCCGGAGGTCGTTGACCCCGAAGATGTGGAGATGTTGCAGGATTTGGTGATCGCGGCGGTCAATGAGGCGATTCAGAAGGCCCAGGAGATGATGACGGAGCGGATGTCCGCCTTCACCGGCGGTTTGGGGATCCCCGGCCTCTGAGTTCATGGCGAACACCGCGGTTCCCCCTTCCGTCACCGAGCTGATCGAGACGCTCTCACAGCTTCCGGGGATCGGGCCTAAGACCGCCTCGCGCCTGGCGTTCTATCTGCTGCGAGGCAAGTCGGAGTTGGCGCTGCGTTTGGCGGAGACCCTTACCGGCCTCGTCGAACGCACGCGCTTTTGTTCTACCTGCCACAATGTGACGGAGAACGATCCCTGCCCCATCTGCGCCGATGAGACGCGCGATCATAGTGTGGTCTGCGTCGTCGAGGAGCCGATGGATGTCCTGGCCATCGAGCGGACCGAGCAGTACAAGGGCGTCTATCACGTCCTGCACGGCGCGCTCTCCCCGCTGGAGGGCATCTTCGCCGAGGATTTGCGCATTGCCGAGCTGCTCTCGCGCGTCCACGCCGAGGAGGGCAAGGCCATCAATGAAATTATCCTGGCGACCAACCCTACCAGTGAGGGTGATTACACCGCCGCCTATTTGCTGCAACGGCTCAAGCCGCTTGATTTGCACGTCACGCGGCTGGGGCGCGGGCTGCCGATGGGCGGGGATTTGGAGTACGCGGACGCCGTCACGCTGACGCGCGCGCTGGAAGCCCGCCAGGAGTTCGTCGATGCGTAACCTGTGGGAACCGAACATCCAGCGCGGCTGGCGCATCGGCCTGCTGATCGCCGCCGTGCTCCTGATCACGGCGGGCGGTCTGCTCTTCGGCGTGACGCAGATCCTCATCTCGATTTGGACCTTCCTGATGAGTTTGGGCGCTGTGCTGGCGATGCTGCTCTTGATTTGGGTGGGGGTGCATCTCTGGAATTTGGTGCACGCTGCCTACGAGATGGATCGCAACGCCATCACCATCCACTGGGGGCTGTCCCAGCATCAGATTCCGATGGCCTCGGTGCGGGAGGTCTTCTCCGGCGAGAAGGTCGCCGCCCTTGCGATGCGGCCCGGCCTGCGCTGGCCCGGCTACTTCATCGGCGATGGTGAGGCCGAGGATCTCGGCCCGATTTTGTTCTACGCGACCGCGCCCCTGGAGGACCTGGTCATCATCCGCACGGGCAGCATGGCCTACGCGATCTCCCCGGAGGATTTGGAGGAGTTCCTCACTGCATTTCGCGAGCGCATGGAGATGGGGCCGACGCAGGAGGTGGAAGAGGCTTCCACGCATCCCGGCTTTTTGGATTGGTGGCTCTGGCAGGATCGAATGGCCTGGGGGCCGTTGGCCTTCAGCCTTGGATCGCTGTTATTGCTGTTGGCCGTAATCTGCGGGGTGTATCCCGCGCTTCCCTCCGAGATCGCGATGCGCTTTGGCCCAGGAGGCGAGACGCTCTTAGTCACCGGCGAGGCGCGGATCTTCTACTTCGGCTTGATGGGCGGGGTTTTCCTGCTGCTCAATGGCGGATTAGGGCTGTTGCTCTATCAGCGCGTGCGAGTGGCGGCATATTTTCTGTGGAGCGGGTTGTTAATGTTAGAAGGAGGCGTATGGGCCGCGCTGTTGACCGTTCTTCTGAATCAATCATGATCCGCTTAGCCGCCTTCGATCTGGACGGCACGCTGATGGGCGCGGATCAGAGCGTCGCGCCGCGCGTGCAGCAGGCAATTGCCGAGGCGCAACGCCGCGATGTCGTCGTCACCCTGGCGACGGGGCGGATGTTCGCGGCGACGCGCGCCTTCGCCGAGGATCTGGGGATCACAGCCCCCCTCATCTGCTATCAAGGCGGGTGGGTGCAGAGCGTGGCAGATGACGAGCCGCAACACAGAATCCCCCTATCCAAAAAGATAACCCAGAACGCCCTGGCGCTGGCCCAGGACCGGGGCTGGCATACGGTGCTCTACGCCGACGGCCACGTCTATCTGTGGGAAAAACTGTACAATCCGTCGTTCTACGAGCGGCTGTTGGGCGCCGATATCACGGTCGGCGTGCCCTGGATGGAGGTCTTGGCCGAGCACGTGCCCGATAAGGTGCTCTTCGTCGCTGAGCCGGAGGCGATCCCGGAGATGGCCCAGATCTTGAAGCGCCATTTTGAAGACAATGCCGAGATCGTGCAATCGCACGCGAAATTTGTCGAGGTGGTCCCGCTGGGGGCGAACAAGGGCGCGGCGCTAGCATGGCTCGCGTCGCACCTGGAGATTCCGCAAGCGGCGGTGATGGCGGTGGGCGATCAGGAGAACGACCTCGCGATGGTGGCATGGGCCGGCGTTGGCGTGGCGATGGGCAATGCAACGCCCCAAGTCCAATCCGCCGCCGATTGGGTCGCCCCGCCGCTCTCAGAAGATGGGGCTGCGATGGCGATAGAGCGCTTCATCTTGCACAACTGACCACCTGACCACCCGACTATTTGACTACCCAACTAATTTTCGGAGGACGTTTTTGGGCGCGCCAATCCTGTCAATTCGTGATCCTCACGCTATCACGCGAGCTGTGACGGCCTTACAAGCCGGGGAACTGATCATCGTGCCGACCGAGACGATCTATGGCCTCGCGGCGTTGCCTCAATCCTCGGAGATCATCGATCACCTCTACGATGTACGGGAACGCGCGCCGGAGCCGGCGATTCCATTCCTGATGGCGGACAGCAGCTATATGGAAACGTTGGCACGACCGACGCCCGTGGCCTGTCGTCTTGCGCGGCGATTTTGGCCCGGCGCCTTGACCTTGATCTTAGCCCCCGGCCCTAACTTGGGCGCAACGCTGCGGGCCAGTCCCATCGCGCTGCGCGTTCCCCACTATCCCGATGTGAGGCCGTTGTTGGAGGCGACCGGTGGCTATTTGATGGTCACCGGCGCAATTCGTTCGGGCTATCCGCCGGCGATCACGGCACAGGAGGCAGCGCATTTCTTCGCGGAGGAGGTCAGCTTGATTTTGGACGGTGGCCAATCGCTGTTCGGCATCCCTTCGACGATTGTGGATTGCGTCGCGTCGCCGCCGAAGATACGTCGGCGCGGCGTTATCTCTGAGGACAAGATTCGAGCGTGTCTTCCTTCGCTCATCGAAGAGTGAAACAAGCGCAGGGGGGCGCTCGCGACCGGTGGGTCCTGCTGGCGCTGTTGTTGCTGGCGACGGGCCTGCGCTTCTACGGCTTGACGGCGCAATCCTTCTGGAATGACGAGGGCAACACGGCGCGATTGGTCGAGCGCCCACTTGCTCTGATCATCGAGGGAGCGGCTGGCGATATTCATCCGCCCGGCTATTACGTGCTTTTGCACGGCTGGCGCGCCTTCGCGGGCGAATCGGAGTTCGCGCTGCGGGGATTTTCGGCCCTGTGTGGCGTGCTCACCGTCGCCGTTACCGCCGCCATAGCGCGCCGCGCGGGCGGGCGCTGGGCCGCGATGGGGGCGGCGCTCTTCGTGGCGGCGCATCCGCTGGCCGTCTACTACAGCCAGGAGGCGCGGATGTACGCGCTGCTGGGCCTGGTCTCCGCGCTGACGCTCTGGGCCGCGTCCCGTCCGCTCTCGAAAGCATCCGTCCCGTGGATCTGGGTCATCCGATTGGCGTTGTGCATCGCGCTGGGACTCTACGCCCAATATGCGTACATCCTGGCGCTGGCGAGCCTCAACGCGGCCTTTGGCCTGATGTGGCTCGTTGACTTTGCGAATGGCCGTCGGCGCTGGCGAACGTTAGGCCTGTGGATGGCGGCGCACACGCTGGCGGGCGCGCTCTTCGCGCCCTGGGCGCCGATTGCGATGCGGGCGAGCGGCTGGCGTCCGCCGGATCTGGCGGCGGAGGCTGCCATAAACGAAGTGACACCGGCCTTGGCGCGCGCGTTAGTCGCGGGCGTGACGTTGCCCAGCGACGCGCTGTTCTGGTGGGCGTGGGGCGCGCCGCTGGCGATGCTCCTACTCTTGGCCTTGATGAATGTAGGTCGGAATGGCATTCCGACCAGGCGATTAGATTCCCGCCCGCTAGGCGCAGCAGCAGCCGTAAGTATGGCGCTGCTGCCCGCGCTGCTGATCGCGGCGTTCGGCCTCTACCGGCCCGCCTACCTCAAATTCTTGATGATGTCGGTGGGGCCGTTGGGCGTGACGTTGGCGCTGCCTTTGAGCAATGCTCGCTTGCGATGGGCCGCGTTAGCTTTGTTGCTGGCGCTGCTGCCGACGCAGGGCGTGGCGCTGCATCATCTCTATAATGATCCGGCCTATGCGCGGGACGATTACCGGGGAATCGCGGCCCGCATCGCGGAGCAGGCTGAGCCTGACGACGCGGTGATCTTGAGCGCGCCGAATCAGTGGGAGGTCTTCACCTACTACTATCGCGGCCCGATGGCAATCTATCCGGCGCCTTATCGCCCCACGCAGGCCGAGGCGCGGGCCTGGGCCGAGGAGATCGTGGAGGAGCACCCGCGGCTCTTCGTCCTCTTCTGGGGGGATACGGAATCGGACCCGGAGCGGCGCATTGAGCCGCTGTTGGCGCGCTTGGCCTACAAGGCCGACGATCGCTGGATCGGGCAGGTGCGGGTGGCGCGCTATGGGACGGGGCCGCTGCCGACCCGTCCGGCGGCGCCATTGTCCGCGCGTTTGGGCGAGGCGATTCGATTGGACGGGTATGCGCTGCCGGAGCAGGTGTACACAACGGGCGAGGTGATCCCTGTGACGCTGTTTTGGCGGGCCGCGACGCCGCCCGCGACGCGATACAAGGTCTTCGTGCATCTGTTGGACGCGAACGGCACGTTAGTCGCGCAGACGGATAGGGAGCCGGAAGGCGGCTTTCGGCCCACGGATCGCTGGCCGGTGGCCGAGCGCATCGTGGATCGCTATGGCGTGTGGCTACCAGGATCGTTATCGAACGGAAATTATGTGCTTCAGATAGGGATGTATGATTTTAATGGGACGCGCCTCCCTATCACCCAAAATGGGCAGATGGTAGGGGATGCGCTCCCCCTGACCGAGGTTGAAATTGGACGTTGACGGTGTATTTGTTCTCAGTAACCCAGTGAATCGTAAGTCGGAATGACATTCCGACCCATGTTTCTTTCTTGTGATATAGGGGCAGGACCCCCAGAGTCAGAAACTCAAAGGGAGGGGTGGGAAGATGGCCAAAGTTTTATATGTTGAAGATCAGCCTTCTCAGCGGGCGTTAATCGATCAATTATTGAAATTAGCAAAAATTGATGTCGAGTTGGCGGGCAACGGTGTAATTGGATACGAGAAAGCCAAAGCCGGGCGACCCGATGTGATTTTGATGGATCTGAAGATGCCGCAGATGGACGGCTTCCAGACCATCGAGAAAATCAGAGATGATCCTGAACTTGCTGATACCCCCATCATTGTGCTTTCGGCGTGGACGAATTCCAAGAATGAAAAGCGCGCGTTGGACGTGGGCGCGGATCGGTGCATCGCCAAGCCGTTTGATATGGATCAACTTTTAGAAGCGATTCAGGAAGCATGTGATGCTGGTTCATCCAAAGAGATCAAGAGGGAGATTCAAAAAGAGATCGGGGAGGAGCAATGAAAGTTGGAATTGTAGGCGCCGGTTTTGTCGGCTCGACGGCCGCGTATGCACTGGTGATGCGTGGTGTAGCAAGCGATATTGTTCTGGTTGATTTGAACAAGACGCGAGCTAAGGCCGAAGCCGCCGATATTTTGCACGCGGCGCCTTTTGTCCATCCGGCCGATGTGCGCGCCGGCGATTATGCCGATCTGGTTGATAGCGATGTGGTGATCATCACCGCCGGCGTGAGCCAGAAGCCGGGCGAATCGCGCCTGGAATTGCTGGAGCGCAACGCGGCGATCATCCGCCAGATCGTGCCGCAGGTGATCGAATACGCGCCGGAGGCGATCTTGCTCATCACCACCAACCCGGTGGATGTGATGGTTCACCTGGCGGCGGCCGCGGCGGCGGAGTTGGGTGTGCCGCGCCATCACGTGCTCGGCTCTGGCACCACGTTGGATACGGCGCGCTTCCGGGCGTTGTTAGGAGCGCACCTGGGCGTCGATGCGCAACACGTGCACGGCTACGTCGTGGGCGAGCATGGCGATTCCGAGGTGTTGACCTGGTCCATCGTGGATGTCGGCGGCCTGCCCTTGCGGGAGTATGTGCGCACCTGCGGCATCGATCTGAGCGCCGAGAAGCAGCAGGAGATCGACGACGCCGTGCGTAACGCCGCCTACGAGATCATCGAGGGGAAGGGCGCGACTTACTATGGGATCGGCAGCGCGTTGGCGCACATCGTCGATGTCATCGGGCATGATCACCGCGCGCTGTTGACCGTCTGCGCGCCGATGGCGGAGGTCGAGGGCGTGAAGGACGTGACGCTCTCCCTGCCGCACTTAGTCGGCGGAGATGGCGTGCTGGCCACGCTGCCCCTGCACTTGGATGCCGAGGAGACGGAGGCGCTGCGCAAGAGCGCTGAGGTGATTCGCCGGGCGATTGATCACATCAAGGGGCAGGGATAATGGCTGAGATCCAAGAGCGTGTGACGTTGGGGCCGACGGATATCGAAATTTCCCCATTGGGCTTCGGGACGTGGGCCTGGGGCGACCGGCTGATGTGGGGCTACGGCAAGGGGTACAGCGAATCGGATCTGCGCGAGGCCTTCGAGGCGGTGCTCGCGTCGGGCGTGAATTTCTTCGATACGGCGGAGGTCTACGGCCTGGGGCGCTCCGAGCGGATGTTGGGGGACTTTATCCGCGAAGATCCCGACGTCGAGGCTGAAGATCTGGTTATCGCCTCGAAGTTTATGCCTTTCCCGTTTCGATTGGGTAAGTTCTTTTTGCGCCGCGCGTTGCGTCACAGCTTGGATCGCTTGGATATGGCGCGGGTGGATTTGTATCAGATACACTTCCCGCTGCCGCCGATCCCCATCGCTGTGTGGATGGATGCGATGGCGGACGCCGTGGCCGATGGCTTGGTGCGGGCGGTCGGCGTCTCGAACTATGATCTTGTGCAGATGGGTAAGGCGCATCGAGCGTTGGCCTCGCGCGGGGCGCCGCTGGCCTCGAACCAGGTGGAGTATAGCCTGCTGCATCGCCAGCCGGAGATCAACGGCGTCCTCCAGCTCTGTCGCGATTTAGACGTGACGTTGATCGCGTACAGTCCGCTGGCCAAGGGGGTTTTGACGGGCAAATATACGCCGGAGAACCCGCCGCCTGGCCCCCGATCGCGCATCTATGACCGCGAGTTTCTGGAGCGCGTGCAGCCCCTGATCGCAGAGATGCGAGAGATTGGCGCGGCGCACGGCGATAAGACGCCCGTCCAGGTCGCCTTGAACTGGACGATCTGCAAGGGCGCGGCGCCCATCCCCGGCGTGAAGAGTGTGCGTCACGTGGAGCAGAACGCCGGCGCGCTGGGCTGGCGCCTGACCGAGGATGAGGTCGCGGCGTTGGATGATCTCAGCGCCTGGGCTATCGATTGACCTCTGAGGTGTCCCGATCACGGCAGATAGGAGGCCGATATGCATCGTAAGATTCTCACAGAACAGCAAGAAATCCTGCTCAACGTAGAGCGTCATTGGCTCACGAGCTTACAGCTTGCGCTGGCCAAATTTGGCGCGTCCGCTGAGGATCGCGCGGCATTGGATCGCTCGGTGCGCCAACTTGACGAACTGTTCCTCTTGGTCGTTGTGGGCGAGTTCAACGCGGGGAAAAGTGCGTTCATCAACGCCCTCTTCGGCAAACAGTGGCTGGAGGTAGGCGTCACGCCGACGACCTCGCGCATTCAGCTCCTCAAGAGCGGGCCGCGCTTCGAGCGGGTGGCGTTCGAGGCGGCGGTGGATGTCTACACGGCTCCGGTCGAGTTACTGGAAGAGATCAACATCGTGGATACGCCGGGCACCAACGCCATTCATCGCGAGCACGAGGCCCTCACCCAGGAGTTCGTCCCCCGCTCCGATCTGGTGCTCTTCGTCACCTCGGTGGATCGCCCCTTCACGGAGAGCGAGCGCGCCTTTATGGAGCGCATCCGCGATTGGGGTAAGAAGGTCATCGTGATCCTCAACAAGGTCGATATCCTGGAGGGGCCGGATGACGTCGCGGATATTGAACAGTTCATTGCAGAGAATGCCGAGGCGCTGCTGGGATTCGAGCCGGAGGTTTTCCCCATCTCTGCGCGGATGGCGTTGCGAGCCAAGCGAGAAGAGGACGATGCGTTGCTGGCGGAGAGCGGCTTCCCGGCGCTGGAGCGCTACATCATCGACACGTTGGATGAGAAGGAACGCATCCGCCTTAAGTTGAGCAATCCCCTCGGCGTGGGCGTGCATCTGATCCAGCGCTATTTGGGGATTATCGAGGATCGGTTGGCCTTATTGCGCGAAGATTTCAAAGTACTGGCGGATGTGGAGCGTGACTTGCGGATGTACGAAGAGGATATGCGCGAGACCTTCCAAATGCGCTTAGTGAGTGTGGACAATGTGCTCTACGATTTCGAGAGCCGGGGGATGGCGTACTTTGACGAGACGATTCGCCTGGGACGCATTTTCGATCTGATCAAACGCGATAAGTTGGGCGACGATTTTGAGCGTCAGGTTGTCGATGGGTTGCCGGACGTCATTGAGGCGCGGGTTAATGAGCTGGTCGATTGGTTGGTGAGCAGCACATTACATCAGTGGCAGGCGGTGATGGAGCATGTCAACAGCCGACGCGAGAAGCACGCCGATCACATGGTGGGCCAGGTGGGCGGTTCCTTCGCCTATGATCGCTCGCGTCTGATCGAGGGCGTGAGCCGCGTGGTGCAGCAGACGATGGTGAACTATGATGAGGATGTTGAGGCGGGCCGGATCACCAACGCGATGCAGCGGGCGGTGGCCAGCACGGCGCTGGTGGAGATGGGCGCGATTGGACTGGGCGCCATCGTCACCACGTTGGCGACGACGGCGGCGGCCGATCTGACCGGCATCGTCGCGGCGGGCACCGTCGCCGTGATGGGGCTGTTCGTCATCCCGAACAAACGGCGGCGGCTTAAGCAGGAGTTGAAGGAGAACATCGGCATGATGCGCGACCAGTTGATGCACGTTCTGACCGCTCAATTCGACAAGGAGTTGGCGCGCAGCCTGCGCGAGATCGAGAACGCAATCGCGCCCTACACCCGCTTCATCCGCTCGGAGCGGAAGCATCTGGAGAGCGCCCGCGAGGAGTTCGAGATCATCCAGAAGTGGCTGGAGCGCCAGCAAGAGGAGATCGATAGTATGTAGCGGGCATTGGGTCGGCCTGGGGAAAAAGATCAGCGGGAGTGGAGATTGTACCTCCGCTCCCGCTGGTTGTGTTGGGGGATAATGCAACTCTGCGCCAAGTAGCCCAGTCTTCCGCTATTTCCTTTCTCTTTGGCGAAGCTGACCGCAGCCGGCTTGGATATCGATGCCGCGCGAGTCCTCTTATCTAATCCTCGTGGTTGTGGACTGGTAACCGGCGCACACGAATGCCGCGGTCGGTTACACTGATCAAGGCGCCAGCATCTAGGTATTCGCTGAAGCGCAGCAATACTTCGGACAGTTGGCGGTTGACGGACGGTGGGCGCATGTTGCTCAAGCGGAAAGTGATCACGCTGGGGATGTGTTGCCCACTGAGGGCCATAATGCGACCGAAATCAAGATCGTGGGTCAAAATCACACTTCCCTCAGCGCGGGCCTTTTGGATGATGACTTCATCCTCCAATTTTTGCAGACCTTGATCTCGCAAGTGCAGGGCGTCGTGTCCGTGTTGGCGCAGGAATCGGGCGGTGCTTTGCGCCAACCCCATATCGAGCAAGAATTTCACCCGGCGGCTCCTGCCGGGGCATAGATGACATCCTCGGCCGTCCATGCGGCATACCGTAATGCTTGCTGGACATCCTCTGCTTCCAGATCGGGGTATTCTGCAAGGATTTCCTCGGTTGACATCCCATTGGCGACCAGGTTGACGATGAGCGCTACAGAAATCCGCATCCCACGGATACAAGCCTTGCCTCCCAAAATCTGGGGATCGAATGTGATACGATTAAATCCAAACATTGCAATCTCCTTTGGCTAACCGACTGTTACTATGAGTGTCCCATAGGTTGGAGTACCGAAATAGCCAAATCCCTCGCTATCTCCCTTCTCTTTGGCGAAGCTGCCCGCAGCCGGCTTGGATATCGATGCCGCGCCGGAGGCGCATCGTGTAGGAGATGTGATGGCGTTCCAACACCTCGGTGAAGGCCTCGATGCGCTCTTGATGGGAGGGGCGGGCGTCGTAGGCGGTCGTGGGATTCATCGGGATAAGATTGACGTGCACTAACATTCCCTTGATGCGCGCCGCCAACGCCTCGGCCTGCTGCACGGTGTCGTTGACCTCGTGGATCAGCACCCACTCGAAGGTCACGCGACGGTTGGTCGCCTCGATGTAGTCCTGCACCGCCAAAAGCACATCGTCCAGGCTGTAGCGCTGGTTGATGGGCATCAATTGGCGTCGGAGCGCGTTGGTCGCGGCGTGCAGCGAGACGGAGAGGTTGATCTGGGTGTCCTCATCGGTGAAGCGTCGCATCCCCGGCACGATGCCGGCGGTGCTGATGGTGAAGCGCCGTTGCCCCATGTTGAAGCCATCGGGATCATGCAGGCGCTGGATGGCGCTCATCACGTTGTCGTAGTTGAGGAACGGTTCGCCCATCCCCATCAGGACGACGTTGGTGAGTTGTTCGCCTTCTGCCTCCAGCACGCGGGCGACGTGCAGCACCTGCGCCACGATCTCGCCGCTGCTCAGATTGCGCTCGAAGCCCATCTGGCCGGTGGCGCAGAACTCGCAGGCCAGGGAGCATCCCACCTGCGAGGAGATGCACGCGGTATGCCGGTCGATGTAGTGCATCAGCACCACCTCGATCCGCTCGCCATCGGCCAGCTCCAGCAGATCCTTGCGCGTGGCGCCATCCAACGAGGTCTGCTGCGCCAGCACATTTGGCATTTCGAGTCGCGTCTCCTGCTCTAAATGCTCTCGCAGCGACTTGGGCAGCGAGGTCATCTCGTGCACGTCCGTCGCCAGGTGTTGATAGAGCCACGTCCATACCTGGCGGGCGCGGTACGCGGGTTCGTTCCACGTGGCCATCAGTGCCTCAAGTTCTTGTAAGGTCAGATCGTAAAGATTAGGTTGCATTACCGTATCCTTTTTGATTTTGGGTATGTGTTTAATCTGAGGTGCAACGCACTTTTCAACAAGATCGAGAAACAAATGGATCCTAATCCTCGATCACAAGAGCCAAGTGCGTTGCACCTGTGGCGTTATTGTGGCGTGGCCCGCATGAGTAAGCGCGCTTTGCACTCTGGGCATTGGATGTAACGCCGCTCTTCGCCCAGGGGAATGACCGGAATCCAGAAGAAGTGGAAGTAAGTGCGACCGCGTTTGGGCTGGAATGTGACCAAGTTGCCGCACTGTGGGCAGCGCCCGTGCTGTGGGACGCCGTTGTCGTCCTCGCGCGCGACCTCGCGGGCGCCGAAGAATAGAATCATCTCATTGCCTCCTCATTAAATCGCTTACCCTTGCGAAGGTTGCATAGGCTCTTTGAAACCTAAGCTATAACTGCCCAGCGAAAGATAGGTTGGATAGAAAGTTCTCGAGGAACCTTCGCAAGGGTTACTTTGCGGGCTGTCTTACCAGGCCGCTACCAACTCCGCCAAATCCTCGAAGACCAGGTCGGGATGGATGGGCGAGCGCGCCAATTCCTCGCGCGTGGTGACGCCGGAGAGCAGCAGTGCGGTCGTCATCCCCAGGCGCAGGCCGCCTAAGATGTCGGTGTTCAGGCGGTCGCCGATCACCAGCACCTCCTCCGTCCGCGCCTGCATCCGCGCCATCGCCTGTTGGTAGAGAATGGGCTCGGGCTTGCCGATGACTGTCGGCGCGACGTCGCTGCTGGCCTCCAGCAATACCAGTTGCGCGCCAGCGCCCGGCGCCAACGTCGTCTCCATCGGGAAGGTGACGTCGGGGTTGGTGCCGATGAACGCCGCGCCCGCGCGGATCAGGCGGGTGGCGGTGGCCAGCTTGTGCCACGAAAGGTCGCGATCCCAACTGACGACCACATAATCGGCGCGGTCGCCGGCGGAGAGCCGAAAGCCCTGGTCTTGCAGCGCGTCGAAGATCCCCGGCCCGCCGATGGGATAGATGACCGCATCGCGGGGCGCGTGCTCCGCCAGATAAGCGGCGGTGGCAATCGAGGAGTTGAGCACGTGCTCTGTCGTCGTCTCGACGCCCATCTCCGCCAACTTAGCGACGTATTGCTGGGGCGTGCGACTGGCGTTGTTCGTGACCAGGACGTGGGGGAGATCGCGCGCGGCCAACAGATCGAAGAACGCTGCCAGGCCGGGCATCGGCGTGTGGCCGCGCCAGAGCACGCCATCCATATCGCAGATCACGGCGCGCACGGCGTCGAGACGGTCGGCGGGGTCGGATTCGCCCGCATAATCTTGCAGGCGCTCGAAGGCCTCCGGCGTGTCCGCGTCGGTGAGAATCTCCGGCGGGCTGACGTCGACGTATGCCATCCGGTCGACGTTGGCCTCAAAGAGCGCGCGCCCACCCACGT
>CAYXVS010000009.1:0-3227 GCA_964468735.1 uncultured Anaerolineales bacterium
AAAATATCCGGCACGCTCCACCCTTTCTCGTACTCGCTCAGTAGATCAAAATCCTTGGGCACGAAGAAGTAGTGCGGCGGCTGCGGCGCCAGCTTTTGCCACGCGGTCGTGCTGAGGTCCTGCGCCAGCAGAGCGTCGTATTTGTCCTTGCGCCGGCCCCACAGATCGGCGTAGTAGACAGCCGCGTCCGCATCCCCGTCCTTCAGCTTCACAAAGAGCGCAATCGCCACGCCCTGGCGGATATCGAAGACATTCTCATCGGGGCGGCCATCGGGCGTCGTCTCGCCCATCAGCGCGTTGCCGTGCAGATTCAACACGTAAATCTGATCGAAGCTCTTCATCAACTCCTCGCGCATCCCCCGGTGGATCAGGCCGGAGAGGTAGGAGTGATTGGTGATCATCCCCACAATCCCGTGCCCCGTGCGCTCGATGCGGTCGTGGGCGAAGCGAATAAACTTGATGTAGTCATCCGAGAGCGGCTGGATGTTCTGCTCATCGCGCACGGCCTGCTTGTACCTGTCCATCAGATTGTGGATGTAATCGCCCTGGTTGGCCGAACTGATTGCGTACGGCGGATTGCCCAGCACGACCATGATCGGCGTCTCGCGCTTCACCTCGGCGGCGGCGTTGGCCTCCTCCGTGATGAAACTGGCAAAGCCCAGCGTCTGCCGCCGCGCGACCGGCTCCTCCAGCGCGTTGGTCAGGTAGATGCGCAGCCGCTGATCGCTCTTGAACTCGTAGCCCGTCTCCTGGAGCAGGATGCCCAGCTTCATGTGGGCCACCGTGTAGGGCGCCATCAGCAGCTCGAAGCCAAAGAGGCGCGGCAGGAGATGCTGTTCGACGTAATCGTTCCAGACGCCGCTGACGCCCGCCGAGATCAGGGACTCGTGGATTGCTCGGATGACGAAGTAGAGGAAGGTGGCCGTCCCGACCGCCGGATCGAGGATATGCACCTCGCGGTCGGCGAGGCCAGAGCGGCGCCGGAAGCGCGTTTGCAGCAGGTAATCGAGCGAGCGCACGATGTAGGAGACCACCGGCTCCGGCGTGTAGTAGACGCCGCGCGCCTGGCGCATCGCCGGATCGTAGGCCCGCAG
This sequence comes from uncultured Anaerolineales bacterium, assembly GCA_964468735.1. GTDB lineage: Bacteria > Chloroflexota > Anaerolineae > B4-G1 > SLSP01 > JAAAOZ01. The sequence goes on from CAYXVS010000009.1 coordinate 1,095, forward strand.
AAAGGTCTCGTAAAAGTGGACGACGGGATCTTCCCGGCGCGTGCGCTGCCCAAAATCGCGCAGAATCTCGCCCATATCGGCGCGGGCCAGCAAGCGCGCCAGATCATCCACCAGCCAGGCGATGCGCTTATCCAGATCCGGGCCGGCGATCTTGTTGAAGAGGCGGCGCAGGAACGGATTGGTGCGCGGCAGCTTCCATGCCGCGCTCTCGCGGGTAAAATCGCGCCCCACGGGCGCGCGGACGCGCGCGGCGAAGAGGCCGTAGGTGATGGTCTGCGCGTACATATCGGCGAACTGATCGGGCGTCAAGTTGGGCGTCAACGTCTCGCGGAAGGCCTCGAGTTGTGCGTGCAGCGAGCCGCGCTCGCCCTCCTGTCGGAAGGTCTCCGCGATCAGCGCGCGGATCATGCGCGCCAGCGCGGCCATCTTCGCGGCCAGCACATTGGGATGGCTCACGGTTGGCCCCTCCCAGGCGAAAAATCGCCGGAGCAGATCTACGACGGCTTGCGCGCCCTCTTCCTCTTTATCACTGACGCGCTCGATGTCGCCCGCCGAGGTCAGGCGGCCCAAGCGCGCCGTCGTCCGCAATTCGCCCGCCACATACCAGCGGAACGTCAGATAGTCGGTCAGGATCAGGTTGTTGAGCGATTCGCGATAGCGCTCGAACTGCTCCGTGCGCTCGACGGCATCGAGATTGGCGCCCACATCCTTGGCCTCCACGTAGCCGATGGGCGTCTGGCCTTGGCTGAGGATAAAATCGGGCGCGCCGCACGCGATGCGCTGCGGCTCGTTGATGATGGTGAGCGAGCCATTCGTCGCATCCCACACCCCTTTGAGGAACGCCTCCAACGCCGCGTAATGCGTGCGCTCGGTGGCCTCGCCGGTCGTCAACTTGTCTTCTAACGTCCGCAGGTATGGGGTGTGCATCCGTTCCTCCCAGGGATTATGAATTCCAGCCTTTGAAATCTCCGTACGTACCCGTTTAGTCTTGTGAGGTGCAACGCACTTTTGGGCTTGTCACCAAGCATATACAGCATGAGGTCGCGCCTTTCCTTCAGTTCAAGTGCGTTGCACCTTGGCCCGCTTCTATTCCCCCACCGCCAGGAGGCCCGGCTTGCCCACCTCGCCCTCGACGTGGGCGGGCGATACGTCGAAGTGCGACGCCACCCAGACGTTCGTCAGAAGATGCGACGTCACCTCGGAGACGGCGGCCCACGAGGGTTCGACGCACAGGGCAAAGGGCAAGACCAGTTGATCGCCCAGATGGGGATCAGCAGCCGCGCCGGTCCAGTGATGCTCCTGCAACTTACGGACAGCCATCTCGGCGACGCGCTCCGAGGGCAGTCCTCGGCGTCCCAGCACGTGGAAGCCGGCGACGGTGTGCTCGTAGTGCGCGATGAGGAACAGCCCCGCGCCTACGCCCGGAGAGGTCACGTGCTGCGGCGTCACCTGCACGTGGACGTCCTCATCGCGCAGCAGAGAGCGCACCCGGTCGCTCATCCGCTGCGGGATGTGCGAGGGGAGCTGCGCCACGTAGGCGATGCCCTCCACGCGCTCCAGGTCGCCGCGTTCGGTGAGGTTGAGCGGGCGCAGCTTCGCCCCGCCCTTGATCTCGATCTCCAGCTCGCCGCCGCCCTTGGGGAAGAAGCCCCACACGCGATGGCTCAGCTTGGCTCGAATGCCCATCTCGAAGAGCGTGGGCAGGTAGATGCGCTCGATAAAGAGCGCGGGCGGACTCATCGGCACGGTCGTGCCGCCGCGCAGAAAGACGCGCGAGGGGCCGTCGGCCAAGGCCAGCGGGAGGAGCATCGCTTGCAGCACCAGCGACATCGATCCGGCGGAGCCGCGCCCGGCCTCGCGCGTGACGTCGAAGGTGTAGTTGCCCGCCTGCGGCGCTATCTGCGGCTCGAAGGTGAGCGTCTGGCTGTCGAGCGCGTCGCCCTCCAGGCGGGCGTCGCAGATCGCGGCGACGGCGCGCACGGCGGTGAGGTGCTGTGGGCGCAACCCCGGCTTCCGCCGGTTGGCGCGGATGTTCGTCACCTGGATCGCGTCGCCCGTCACCGCCGCTAACGTCAGCGCCGAGCGTAAAATCTGCCCGCCGCCCTCGCCGTGTGATCCGTCGATGATGCGCAT
>CAYXVS010000009.1:3327-13123 GCA_964468735.1 uncultured Anaerolineales bacterium
CCGAGCGTAAAATCTGCCCGCCGCCCTCGCCGTGTGATCCGTCGATGATGCGCATAGTCCCTCCCGAAATAACAGATAGCAAATTAACAAAGCGACAAATGGGTAAATAACAAAATATCAAAACATCAAATGTCACTATGCTTAAAGAGGCTCTTTTGTCCATTTGTTGTTTTGATGTTTTGCTGCTTTGTCCCCTGATTATAAGCCCGTGGGGTGGGTTGACAAATCCCCGGCGGGTGATTATACTTAGCCACGCTAACCATTCTTAGGGTTTTGTGAATCGAATAACAAAATTAAGGTGATAAAACAAGATTATATGACAGCACTACGCGATTACGTTCACAATATTAAAAAATTCAGTCCTCAGGCGCGACTCTACCTCTTTGTCTCAGTGTTACAGGGGGTCGGCTGGGGGATTTTTCAACTCTTTTTCAATTTCTACATCCTCAGTTTGGGTTACCAGCGCGATTTCCTGGGGATGTTGATCAGTATTCCGCCGATGACATCCATTGTTATGGCGCTCTTCGCCGGCTACATCAGCGATCTGATCGGGCGGAAGCGCGCCTTCATCTTTGGCAACATCGTCACGGTGATAGCACAGGCGATGATGCTCCTCTGGCCCACCTCCACGATGTTGATCCTGGCCGGCATCCTGCGCGGCGCGGGACAGAGCCTCTTCCGCGTCACCACGTCCCCGTTCCTGATGGAAAACAGCACCGAGTCGGAGCGCACACATCTCTTCAGCTTCAGCTCCGGCCTGCGCACGCTGGCCTCGTTTTTGGGGAATTTCTTGGGCGGCGGGCTGCCCGCGCTCTTCGGGAATTTCTTGGGCGTCAGCGCGACGGATAGCTTGGCCTACGCCTGGTCGCTGGGCATCACGACGATGTTGACGACGCTGACGTTGATCCCGCTCTCGCGGCTCGAGGTGCAAACGCGCGTGATAGCGCAAAGTCCATTAGCGCCGTTCAAAGCGCTGTGGCAACACCGCAGTATGATGACGCGATTGTTGTTGCCCTCGTTGGTGCTCTCGCTGGGCGCCGGGATGTTGATCCCCTTTATGAATATCTTCTTCCGCTACCGCTACAATCTCTCAGATGATACGATTGGCGCGCTCTTCGGCATTGGCTCGCTGGGGATGGGTTTCGCGCTGATGATGGGGCCGATCTTAGCCGAGCGCTGGGGCAAACCCAAGACGGTCGTGATCACCCAGGGACTTTCGATCCCCTTTCTGATCATCTTGGGCTTTGTGCACAGCCTCACGCTGGCCTACGTCGCGTTCTTCGTGCGGATGGCGCTGATGAACTTGGCCGGGCCGGTCTACCAGACGATGGTGATGGAGGAGGCGGACGCCGAGGCGCGCGGGATGGCGGCCAGCCTCTACAGTTTGATCTGGAGTTCCGGGCGGGCGCTCAGTCCGGTGATCAGCGGGCCGATTCAGGAGGCCCATGGCTTCGACCCGGTCTTTTTGAGCACGATCTTCGCCTACACGCTCTCCGTCGGGATGGTCTATTGGTGGTTCGTGCAGGGCCGGCATCGACGCCGGTCGGCGCAGCCGCTACTGAACGCCTGATCCTGTAAAATACCGCGCGATCAGCGCATCTAAATCGGCGTCGGTGTGGGCGCGCGCCGCCTGGAAGAAGGCCTCGCGATCCGCCAGCTTGCCCTCGTTGGCCTGGCGATAATCGCGCACGAAGGCGAAGAACGCCTCATCGCCCATCACGGCCCGCAACTCCGATAAGAAGCTCGCCCCGCGTGCGTAGACCTGATGAATGTACGTGGGGCTGTCCTCATAATCGTAGATGGTGCTATCTAAGGGCGCTCCATGATCCCACCGATAGATGTGATTCTCCCACCACCAATCCGTCAGGTCGGGATGATAGCGCTCGTAGTAGAGCAGCTCGCTGTACTTGGCGAAGGATTCATCCAACCACGGCTCAGTGATCTGATTGTTCCCCACGGCCCCATACCACCACTGATGGGCCATCTCGTGCACGCCTAGATCGACCAGCAGCGAAGTTGGGTTGCCATCATAGGTAGCATAGGCATAGCTGCTCAGGCTCACCAGACCGGAGTATTCCATCCCGCCGTAGTAGGCGTTCTGGGCGATGACCAGTTCCCCGTAGGGAAAGGGGCCGTAGTATGCCTCGAAGAGCGGCAGCGCGCGCTGGGCCGTCTCGATGATGGCCTGGCCGCTCTCCCCGTGCTCCGGCAGGACGTAGGATTTGATCGGCGTCCTCCCGGCGTGGCCCTCGAGGAGTTGGTACTCCTTGCTCGCTAAGAAGGCGAAGCTCCGCCCCGCCGGCAAGTGATAGCGTCGCGCGGACGTGGTGGAGGAGATGGCGCCCGGCGCAGCAATCACTACCTCCGGCGCGGCGCGCAGCGTCACCTCGTAATCCGCCAGGGGATAGACGACCGGATCGCCCACGGGATGATAGCGCCACGTGCGCCAGCCCTCGCCCGCCGCGTAGGGCGCCAGCGTGGGATGCCAATCGCCCACCTGGATCACCCGCTCGCCCGCGCCGAAGTTGCCGATAGGCGGCCACGAGGTCGGGTCGACCGGCGGGATCTGCATCCCGTAGGTGAGCTTCACCCGCGCGGGATCGCCGGGCGCGAGCGCCACGGTCGGTGTGATGTGGAGCATGATGTCCTCTAACGCGAACGGCGTGATCCGTTGCGTCCATTCGGTGGTGAGATCGACGTTGTAGAGCGTGAAGGCGTCCGGTTGATGCGCGACCGGCGCCGCCAAGACGATCTCCGGCCACGTATCGGGCGAGTCGTTGTGCAGCGTGATGTGGTGGATCACGTCTAAGCGGCGATCCTCGTAGTTGAGGTTGATGTCCAGCGCGTGGTGGGGACGCCCGGCGGGCGGCGGCGTCACCAGCGGTGTGGGGGTCGGCGATGGCGTGGGCGTCGAGGTGGGCGGCGGCGTGGGGGTAACGGTTGCGGTCGGCGGAGATGTCGGCGTCGCCGTCGAGGTGGGGAGCAGCGGCGCGCCGCGCGCAGCGCATCCGCTCGCGGCGGTGATCATCAGCCCTAGGAGGAGCAAATACAGAAGACCTCTTTCTAATTTGAATGGCGTCATAACCTCACCCTTGCGAAGGTTGCGCTAGAATTACAGAATCAAAAGACCGTTTGTATGTGACAGAATCCCTTGGTTGAAAGGCTCTTTCGTAACCTTCGCAAGGTTTCCTTTTCTCCCTCAATAATGCGAGACCACGGGCGTGCCGATGGGCGCCCAGTTATAGAACCACTCCGCGTCGGGTGTGGCTAAGTTGACGCAGCCGTGGCTCATCGGCGCGCCGAAGTTGCTGTGCCAATAGGTGCCGTGCAGGCCATAGCCCTTGTAAAAATACATCGTGTAGGGCACGTTGGGCAGGTAATAGCCGGGGCCGCTCATCGTGGTGGAGACATATTTAACGTAGATCTCGTAGGCGCCGACGACGGTGGGCGTCCACTGCGTGCCGGTGGAGGCCAGCGCGGTGTAGACGGGCGTCTGGCCTTCGTAGGCGGTGACGGTCTGCGTGCTGAGATTGACGTCGATCCATTTGCCGCTGTGCGTCTCTGATGGGGGCGGTGGCGGCGACGGCGGCGCGGGTGTCGAATCGACCGGCGGATCGACCGGCGCGTCGCCGTCGGGGATGGTGAGTTCTTGACCCACGTAGATGAGGTTCGAGCCGAGGTGGTTGGCCGCGCGCAGCGCTGCGACGGTCGCGCCGTGGCGGCGGGCGATGCTGAAGAGGGTGTCGGCCCGTTGGACAGTGTACGCGCCGCCCGGCGCTGTGGGCGGGGGATCGGTTGGCTGGCCGGGGATGGTGAGCCGCTGCCCTACATAGACCCACGAGATGAGCGTCAGGCCGTTGGCTGCCGCTAAGGCGCTCGCGCGAACGCCGTGTCGCGCCGCAATGCTCATCAGCGTGTCGCCGGGTCGGACGATGTAGGCGCTGGGCGTGTCGCTCACGGCGGGCGGCGGGGGATCGGGCGCCAGGCCGGGGATGGTGAGCTGCTGCCCCACATAGAGCCACGTGTTCACCGTCAGGCCGTTGGCCTCGGCGAGCTTATAGACGCTCACGCCGTAGCGCCGTGAGAGGCTGTAAAGCGTCTCGCCCGGCTGCACGATGTGGGCCTCTCCTGTCTCGACCTGGGCCATCGCCGGTGCAGGGTTCACGATCAGGCCTAGGAGCAGACCCAGACTCATCGCTAAATGTAACCACGGTTGGATGCGACGGATGCTGTTCATGTGTGTTTGTCCTCGATGGATTTGGTTAAGTTCGCTCTTCGCAGAAGCAGTTTTGGCCGCTCCCCCTTTTTTCTTCATCAACTAGGCTAAAACTGCCAAGGGGGCGTGAAACGCCCTCCCCATTGTATCAGATTTCAAAAGGCGTGCATCCTCTGAGAGAATGCACGCCTTGGAATTGCGGTATCCATTTAGTTGAATGAGCAAACTAAGGTGCAACGCACTTGAACTGAAGGAAGAGCAACGCCTCATGCAGTATAAGCCTGGCGATAAGCCCATAAGTGCGTTGCACCTCACAAGACTAAACGGTTACGAATTGTGCTACCTTGCGATTAGTCCTGTTAGGTTTTGGAAACCTGACAGGTCTTTGAGTAAAATCAGCGCGGCTCCCACTTGACCGCGTCGAAGCCGATGAGGCGGCTGCGGTACGGCTCGTAGGTGACGTCGGCCAGCGAGACGTAGTCGTCGCGGGCGCCTCGGAAGGTGTAGATGCCCAGGGAGACCCACTGCCCGCCGCTATAGGCCGATTGGTCGATGACCTTCAGGGTGGCGCCATTGGCGTGGGAGATCCAGTAGCGCGCCTGCCCGCTCGTGGTGTAGCGGTGCGGGATGTAGACGTAGACCTCGTAGCGGCGATTTTGCAGGTTGGGATACCAGCGCGCCCAGTTGTAATCCCTGCGCGTGGTGTCGTTGTTGTAGGTCCAGGTCAGCCGACCGTCGTAGCCTTCGTAGGCGGTGCGCCATCCGCTCCAGGCGCCGTGCTGCTCGAAGCCGCTGTCCATATCATCGACGATGACGGCGCCGGAGGGCGGCGTGGGCGGTGTGCCCTCGGTGCTCCACGAAAGCTTCGCGACGGCATACCCGCCATTCTCGTAGTATTGTACCTCGATGGTGACGGGGCCGCCCGGCAGGTAAATGTCGCCGGTGTAGGTCGTGGCGGCCTGCTCCTGCCACGCATCGATCAGCAGATGGCCGTTGACCCAGAGGCGCGCGCCATCATCGACGGTGAGGGAGAAGTGGTACATATCCGCCGGCAGATCCAAGGTGCGCGTCCAGCGCGCGGAGAATCGATCCGTCCCGATGGCGCCGGGGATGGGGGAGTTCGCGCCCCAATCGAAGTTGATGGCGGTATCCTGGCGGACGGCGGCGGGCGATCCACTCAGCGTCACGTTGTTGAAATACTCGCCGCGCCACTCGCCCACGCTCGGTTCCTCTTGTCCCAAGAGCGTCCAAGAGAGCTTCGCCACGGCGAAGCCGGTGTTCTCGTAGTATTCGACCTTGATGTAATGGTGGCCCGATCCCAGGTATTTATCCACCGTGTAGGTGGTGCTGGGATGATCCGACCACTTGTCCAGGATCAGGACGTTATCCACCCAGAGGCGGATGCCATCGTCGCTGGTGACGGTGAAGCGATAGGCGCCGGGCGTCACGTCGATATAGCGCGTCCAGCGGGCGGAGAAGCGGTCGGCGTTCACCTCATTGGCCGGTGAACCGGCGCCCCAATCGTGCGCGAGGTTGGTCTCCGCGCGTTGCAATACCGGCGCGCCAGAGAGCGAGGTGTTGTTCCAGTAGGTCGCCTGCCAGAATGGATCGGAGTGCTGGGGATCGAATGGCCCTTGGGCCATCGCTGGCGCGGCCAATCCCAACATCAACAGCAAAGCCAGAAAACTTCGGATACGCTTAAACATTGGTTGCCTCCTTAAATATGCTATGCTTAAAGATACTTGGATTTGAAATGTTTACATTCTACCTTCCGGGAAGCTGTGGTTGTACTTTTTAAGCTATGCTTATCCGATTTAACCAGTTTCCTTATAGTGCCGGATTATTCGTAGCTTCCCGGAAGGTTTAAACTATGTCACCCCTTCTATCTTTAAGACGATGAGGGGTAAATTGAAGTTCCCGCTTTCACCTTCATTATCGTTAAGAAAGCGTAAAGCGAGGATTACGAGCCTGTAACATTTCTGTATCCAATTGGATCAAAGCAGTCGGACCTGGGACCCTTCATGGCCGTGGGATACCCTTCCAATCCGCCACCAGCGCCGAGACATGGTATAATCTCCAAGGATGCGATTGCTGCGAGGAATTGGAGATTGAGTCGGGAGGAGCAGGGGGAAACGATGAAACTTCTGGATCAACGCCTCTATCATTTCGAGGGCACACCTAAGGAGATCGGTCTCGCGCTGGGGCGGACGATGGGCGCGCGCCTGGCCCAGAACATCGAGCGCTACATCGAGACCGGGCCGGGGCGTCACAGCGCCATCGACCGCCGCAAACTCCACGCGGGCGCGTTGCCCTGGCTGCGATCGCTGCCGCAGCGCTTCCAGGAGGAGTTCGCGGGGATCGCTGCCGGAGCTGATCTGCCGCTGCAACGCCTGGCCGAGTGGGCGTTCGTGGAAAAATGCGTTATAGAGGAAGGCGGGTGCAGCGCGGCGCTGGTGAGACACGGAGATCACGTCTGGGTTGCGCGCAACAATGACCTCTACGCGCCCGATATGTGGGGCTACGTCATCGTGCGGGATGTCGCGGGGCGGATTCCCCGGCTCGATTTTGGGATGGAGGGCGAGATCTTCAGCGGCACGGGCGTCAATCGCGAGCGGCTCTGGCTGCACTACAACTGGCTGCCGACGCGCGGAGCGCCGCGCCCGGATCGGCCTCATCTGGAGGGGTTTGTGTGGCTCTCGGAGGCGCTGGAGACGTGCCGCAATCTCCAGGAGGTGGAGGCGCTGCTCCGGCGCGTGGATCGCGATGGCGGGATGATGATCTTCGCCGTTGATGGGAAGGGCAAGACCGACGAGGCCGCGATCTATGAATGTACTTGCAGCGAGTATCGCGAGGCTAGATTGGAAATAGGCGGCACAGGCTGGATTGCCGGCACGAATCACTATCGGCTCTTCGATTTTGGTGATGACGATGCGCCGCAGGGCAGCGACTCGTCGCAGCGCCGCTACCGGCGGATGCAGGAGATGCTCGCCGCGCTTATGTCGCGGGATCGCGCGCCCGACTTCCCCGATGACCTGATCGCCATCCTGGCCGATCCGGCGGTGGAGGTTCGAGGCGCCGACTACGGCACCGTCTACGCGGCGGTAGCATGTCCGGGCGCAGCGCAGATGTGGACGACCCTGGGTGGATATCCGGCGGCTAGCGCGGGACGCTGGCGCTCGCTGCGGTGGCCTTGGCGCTAGGGGTGGACCGATGGCGGAGGAGGGGGAAGACATGGAAGCGTTGGTTATGCAAGCGAAAGAGAACCCAGAGGCGTTTGGCCGACTCTACGAGCGCCACGTCAAGGGGATTTACAATTATCACTACCGGCATACGAGCAACGTCGAGGTGGCGGAGGATCTGACCTCGCGCACCTTCTACAAGGCGCTACGCTACCTTCATCGATATCGCGACCAGAAGAATGCCTCGTTTCGCTCCTGGCTCTATCGCATCGCGCACAACCTCGTCGTCAATTGGTACCGCGACACCAGCCGTCATCCAGAAGTTTCGCTTCAGCAGGCCGGGACGCTCCGGTCGGATCAATCTAGCCCGCATCAATTCGTGGAGAAGGTCGAGGAGCGGGAGCGTCTGCTGAGTCTTATCGAGCAGTTGCCGGAGGATCGCAAGACGCTCATCATCCTCAAATTCGTGGCGGAGATGACCAACGCCGAGATCGGCGACGTGCTCGGCCGGACGGAGGGCGCGATCAAATCGCTCTACTATCGCACGCTGGCCAGCCTGCGGGATGCGGCGGATGTGGAGGGGGCCTAACCTTGCGAAGGTTAATGAAGCCGTTTGGAGAGGAATGCCTGCTGATCGATTTGAGATAACGCTGCGACAGAATCCTCACGCAATCTTCGCAAGGGTTAATGGGTCTTTTGGATTTTGCCGGCCAACTCCCCGGATAGCCCTAAGAGCAGCGAAAATTTGTGCGTTTGTGGGGATCACAGACCTTTTTTGCGTCGCTACTGGGTTGAGGATGGGGGGCGCAATAGCGCTTGGCGATTGCACCCGGCGAATTCCTGAAGAGCCGGGTCAATGGGTTTTCGAAGCAGATCGACTAGGAAAATCGCTCTCGGTGCCCTGGAGCGTGCTCAACCAAGTTCAAGGCCTGGGGTTGATACGTGCACTAAATCGCTTGGCGTGCAACCTCGTGCATCTCCGGCCTTTGGAACTGCTTCGTTTGCCCGTTAATTCATCCGCGTTGATCCGCGTCCTGAGTGTGATATAATGCCGGCTGTGAACTCCTTATTATTGAAGAAGATGATCATACGCGGGGGGCGGATTTTGATGTTGGGCATGGTGCTCCTCTTGCTGGGCTGCGATGCCGTCCTGACGCCGCCGCCTTCTCCCACGTCCACGCCGATGCCCTCGCCCAAGATCACGGCGACGCCCACTATGGGGGTCGCCGGTTTCCTGACGCCTATCCCGCCGACGCCCACGTTCACGCCCTCGCCCAGCCCCACGCCCGTGATCCACATCGTTCAGGAGGGCGATACCTTCTTCGGCGTCGCGCTGGAATACGGCGTCACCTTAGATGCGCTGCTGGCGGCCAACGGTCTGGCCGAGACTGACATTTTGCGCATCGGTCAGTCGCTGATCATCCCGATAGAGACGGAGGTGGACGAGGTCACCGATGGCATCGCGCCGCCGGTCGGCAACATGCTCCTGCCGACGCCCACGCCGCTGCCGCTGGGCATCGTTCAGGCCGCGATGTACGAGACGCCCGTGGGCGGCGTGTGGTGCATGGGCGAGGTCGTCAATGACCTCGACACACCGGTGACCAATCTCCAGGTGCGCGCGACGTTAGTCACCGCCGATGGCGCGCCCTTGGCCACGAAGATGGCCTTGGCCGCCGCCGATTATCTCCCGCCGGGGGAGCGCGCGCCCTTCGCCGTGCTCTTTCAGGATCCGCCCACAGGCGTCGCCGACATGCAGGTGTCGTTGCTGCGCGCCGAGACGGTGAGCGCGGTCACGGAGAACTTCGTGCCGCTGACGGTCGTCGCGAGCGAGGGGGCCGTCTCCGGGCCGCAATATCGCGTCGCCGGCGAGATCGCCAACGAGAGCGGGGCAGCCGTCACGCGCGTGGTCGTCGTCGTCACGCTCTACAACGCCGATGGCTACGTGATGGGCTACCGCCAGCAGGTCTTGCGATCCAATGCGGAGGCCGAAGCTCCCCTGACGTTGGTGAACGGCCAGCGCACGGCCTTCGAGTTGCTCCTGACGCCGCAGGGCTTGGCCGATCCGGCGGATTTCGATGTGCTGGTATGGGCGACCAAGGCTCAGTAAAATCAGCGTGCCCAATCCTGCCATCTTCTTCAAGGTGATGTGTTTTGAAATCCCGCTTGTGCAAGTATCAATTATGTGTAAAATGAAGGTGGTTTTTAATGCCCTCATCTGAATTCGGGGCTGTAACAGGATGAGATGAAAGGAGAAAACAGATAATGAGTTGGATACTTGCGTTATTGGGATTAGGGGTTGTGAGCCGGGCAGCGATCGGGAAACCGATGAAGACAGGTATTTGGGAGGGGCTGCTCAGCTTTGGCGCGAATCCGGGGGTCAGCAACTTCGATCCGTGCACGC